>CALRTF020000107.1:0-12934 GCA_943370985.1 Paenacidovorax caeni | reverse complement strand
TCGAACACCGCCGCCGGCGCCTTGTCGGTGGTGTCTTCGTAAACACTGGCATGGCTGCCGGACAGGATCACACCCTTGAGCATGCCGTCTTTCGCGTAGTCGCGCACCCACTCGTCGCTCACGTCGCAGGGATGGACTTCGCAAAACACATGGGCATCGCGCACCCGGCGCGCAATGAGCTGGGTGACCTGGGAGCCGAAATCGAGGATAAGGATTTTCTGGTGCTGCATTGGTTTGATCAGTGCGAACTTTGTCAACGCGGGATATACAGGAGAGTTTTTCCGCCGGGCCGCCCCAAGGAAAAATGCGCCCCCTCGGGGGGCAGAGAGCTACACGCAGTGAGCGAACGTGGGGGCCACATCAATCCGCGCGATAGTTCGGCGCTTCCTTGGTGATCTGTACGTCGTGCACATGGCTTTCACGGATGCCGGCGGTGGTGATCTCGACAAACTCGGCCTGGTTGCGCATGTCCTCGATGGTGGCGCAGCCGCAATAACCCATGCTGGCGCGCAGGCCGCCGGCCATCTGGTAAATGATGGCGACCATGGAGCCCTTGTAAGGGACACGGCCTTCAATGCCTTCGGGCACCAGCTTGTCGGCATTCGGGTTGCCGGTGGTGCTTTCCTGGAAGTAGCGGTCGGCACTGCCCTGCTGCATCGCGCCTATGCTGCCCATGCCGCGGTAGCTTTTGTAGCTGCGGCCCTGGAACAGGATCACTTCGCCGGGCGCTTCCTCGGTGCCGGCAAACATGCCGCCCATCATCACGGTGCCGGCGCCGGCGGCGATCGCCTTGGCGATGTCACCGCTGTAACGGATGCCGCCGTCGGCGATCAGCGGCACGCCGCTTCCCTGCAAGGCGGTGGCGACGTTGTCGATGGCCATGATTTGCGGCACACCGACACCGGCAACGATACGTGTGGTGCAGATGCTGCCGGGGCCGATGCCGACCTTGACCGCGTCGGCGCCGGCGTCCGCCAGCGCCAGTGCGGCCGCGCCGGTGGCGATGTTGCCGCCGATCACATCGACGTTCGGGTAGTTCTGCTTGACCCAGCGCACGCGGTCGATCACGCCCTTGCTGTGGCCGTGGGCGGTGTCGACCACGATGGCGTCCACGCCGGCCCGGACCAGGGCTTCGACCCGCTCCTCGGTGCCCTCGCCCACCCCGACGGCGGCGCCCACGCGCAGCTGGCCGTGCGCGTCACGCGCCGCATTCGGGAAGGTGGTCTGTTTGGTGATGTCCTTGACGGTGATCAGGCCCTTGAGCTCGAAATTGTCGTTGACCAGCAACACCCGTTCGAGCCGGTGTTTGTTCAGCAAGGCCTTGGCGTCGGCCAGCGAGGCGCTCTCGGAAATCGTGATCAGGCGCTCGCGCGGCGTCATGATGGTGCTGACCGGCACGTCCATGCGCGACTCGAAGCGCATGTCGCGGCCGGTGACGATGCCGACCACGCGACCGCCGTCGATCACGGGAAAGCCGGAGATGCCGAGCTGCTCGCTCATGGCCATGACCTGGCGCACCGTGTGGGTGGGGGTGATGACCACCGGGTCGCGGAGCACGCCGCTTTCGTAACGCTTGACTTTGGCCACTTCGGCCGCCTGCTGCTGGGGCGTGAGGTTCTTGTGCACGATGCCGATACCGCCCTCCTGGGCAATCGCAATCGCGAGCCGGGCTTCGGTGACCGTGTCCATGGCAGCCGATACCAGGGGCAGGTTCAGGCGGATATTTCGGGAAAACTGGGTGGAAAGCGAGGTGTCCTTGGGCAGGACCTGGGAGAACGCTGGCACCAACAATACGTCGTCGAAGGTGAGCGCTTTGCCGAGTAGGCGCATAGGGATGGCTCCAAAAACACGATTGTACCCGCGTCGGTCGGTACAAACCCTCAAGCCCGGGCGCCTGGCCGGCGCGTTACAAAAAGACGCCACGCCCGCATCACGAGCTGTTGTGCCTGCGCCGGGCGGCGCTACACTGGAAAGCATGGACATCAAAATCACTCCCAAACAGCTGGTTCTGCTGCTCGCCGGCTGGGCTTTTGCGCTGTCCGCAGCGGCCCAGTATCAGTGGATAGGCAAGGATGGCCGCAAGGTGTTCAGCGACCGTCCGCCCCCCGCCGAGGTCCAGGAAAAAGACATCCTCAAGCAACCCGGCGGCCGGCGTGCTGCGCTGCCCGTGGTCCCCGCCGAGCCTGCGGATGCTGCCGGCAGTAGCGCCGCAGCAACGCCCGCCGTAGCGGCCGCCAAACCCAAGGCCGATCCCAACGCCCCGAAAATTTCCGGCAAGGATGCCGGGCTGGAAGCCAAAAAGAAAAAAGCCGAGGAAGAGGCGGCGGCCAGGAAAAAAGCCGAAGACGAGAAAGTCGCACAGAACCAGGCCGAGAACTGTGACCGCGCCAAAAAAGCAGTCGCCACCTACCAGTCAGGCGTTCGCGTCGGCACCACCAATGCCAAGGGTGAACGCGAGATCATGGACGACAACACCCGGGCCAATGAAATCAAGCGCATGCAGGCGGTCGTCGACCGCGACTGCAAATAATCGATACGCCCAGGCTCAGTAACCGGCTTTGGCCCCTGCCCTTTTTCGGGCAAACAATCCGGATTTATTCACGCCCTGCTTGTTGAAACGCTCGCGCCGCGCGACCTTGGGGTCGACCCGCAAGGGGCGATAGATTTCCAGCCTGTCGGCGTCCTGCAAGGCCTGCTTCAGGCTGGTTTTGCGGCCCCAGATCCCCAGCACCTGACGGCTTGCCGCCAGTTCAGGGAAAGCCAGGAAAATCCCGCTGCTTTCAAGCGCCTGCGCAACCGTGCTGCCCGCCGGCAGTTCCAGCGTCCACTCGCTCACCTGGCGCGGCGCCGGGGAATACACCAGCACGATCTTCATTCAGGCCTCGCCGTACACCTGGGTCGCGCGTTTGACGAAGGCGTCCACCATGCTACCGGCGATCTTGTCGAACACCGGGCCGACCAGCGCAGCCAGCGCCGCATTGTCGAAGTCATAACGCAGGCTGAAGTTGACCTTGCAGGCGCGCTGGGTCCCGTCACCCAGCGGCGTGAAGTCCCAGTGGCCGTCGAGTTTTGAGAACGGGCCATCCACCAGCTTGAGCGAGACCTTGCGGTCCGTGACATGGGTGTTGCGGGTGGTGAAGCTCTGGCTGAGGCCGGCAAATGAAATGCCCACTTTGGCGGTCATGCCGTCCGCGTCTTCCTCCACCACCTCTGCCTGGTCGCACCAGGGCAAAAACTGCGGATAACTTGCGACATCGGTGACCAGGGCAAACATTTCAGCTGCGCTGTACCAGATCAGGACGGACTTGAGGACGGTTTTCATACAATGAGAGACTGCGCCCGATTGTATTAGCCGAGGCCGCCCCTAAATTTGATCCATGGCCACCAAAGAAGCATCCTCCAAAAAACCGGCCGCCGCCTCCTCCGGAAAAGCCGCGGGCAAACCCGCCATCAACCTCACGCCCAAGGCCGCCGCTGCGGCCGTGCGTATTGCCGACAACAAAAAAGCGCTGTTCAATTACCACATCGAGGAGCGCTTCGAGGCCGGCATGGTGCTCGAAGGCTGGGAGGTCAAGTCGCTGCGCGAAGGCAAGGTGCAGCTCACCGACGGTTATGTCGTGATCCGCAATGGCGAACTGTTCATCATCGGCTGCCAGATCAATCCGCTGGGCACGGCGTCCACCCATGTGCGGCCGGATTCGGTGCGCACCAAGAAGCTGCTGATGCACAAGGACGAGATCCGCCGCCTGATCGGCAAGATCGAACAAAAAGGCTTCACCCTGGTGCCGCTGAACCTGCACTGGAAGGCCGGCAAGGTCAAATGCGAGGTGGGGCTGGCCAAGGGCAAGGGGGAACACGACAAACGCGACACCATCAAGGACCGCGAAGGCAAGCGCGAGGTCGAACGCGCCATGAAGTCGCGCAGCCGTTAGCCGTCCTTTCTTTTTTTGGGGGGCGGGGAATAAACACCGATCCGCCGGTGTTCATGCTGTGCAGACATCTTCTGCTTCAACCTCACCGGAGCCTGTCCATGAAATTCCTGTCTATTGCCCTCCTGACCGCTTCCCTGCTTGGCGGCTGCGCCAGCATGACGACCCAACACCCCGCCACTGTCGCCGACGGCGTCCTGGTCGGCCCCAACGGCATGACGCTGTACACCTTTGACCGTGATGCCACGGGCAGCGGCAAGTCGGTCTGCAACGGCCCCTGCGCGACCAACTGGCCGCCGCTGATTGCCACGCCCACGGCCCAGCCGCTGGGTGACTACACCCTCATCACGCGCGACGACGGCAGCCGCCAATGGGCCATGAAAGGCAAGCCGCTGTATTACTGGGTCAAGGACAGCAAGCCCGGGGACAAGACCGGCGACAACTTCATGAACGTCTGGCGCGTCGCGAAACCCTGAGCGGCAAGGGCCTGAGCGGGAAGAACTTGCATGACAGATTTCCCGCTGGTCGACCACATCCCCAGCCTCAGGCGCTATGCACGGTCGCTGACCGGCGATGCCTGGCAGGCTGACGACCTGGTGCAGGACACGCTGGAACGCGCCTGCAGCAAGTGGCGCCTGTGGACGGCGGGCAGCGACCTGCGCGCCTGGCTGTTCACACTGATGCACAACATCTTCGTGAACCAGGTGCGCAGCGCGGTGCGCCGTGCTGCGGCCGGCACCACAGTCGACGCCGACGAGGTGTCCGGGGAACTGGTCAGCGAAGATGCCGGCACCGCCCAGTCGCTGGACCTGCAGCGCTGCCTGCTGCGCCTGCCGGAGGACCAGCGCGCGGTCGTGCTGCTGGTCAGCCTGGAAGACCTGTCCTATGCCGAAATCGCAAAAATCACCGGCGTGCCGGTCGGTACCGTGATGTCGCGCCTGTCGCGCGCGCGCAGCCGCCTGCGCGAACTGATGGACGAACCTGCCACCGTGGCCGCCGGGCCGTCTGCACCGCTGCTGCGGCGCCTCAAATAAATACCATGGACCTCAAGGACCCTTTCATGCAGGACAGGATCAACGCGCTGGTCGACGGGCAGTTGCCGGACGGCCAGCAGGCCGAGGCGCTGGCACGGCTGGCCGCTGACCCGCTGGCACAGGATACCCATCAGGCCTGGCGGGCCCAGCGCGAGGCCTTGCGCGCCCTGCACCGGCCGCTGCTCGACGAAGCCGTGCCCCCCGCCCTGCTGGCCGCTGCCAGCCGGGTGCAGCATGGCCGCGAACAGCTGAACCAGTGGTGGCGCTGGGGCGGCATGGCGGCAGCGCTGCTGCTGGCTTTTGGCGTGGGCTGGCTGGCGCATGGCCGGATGGCCGATCCGGCCGGCGCGCAACTGGCTGGCGCGCCCGCGCGTTCGGCCCAGGCTTTTGTGCACCAGGCATCGCTCGCGCATGCGGTGTATTCGCCTGAAGTGCGCCACCCGGTGGAAGTCCCGGCCGCGCAGCAGGAACACCTGGTGCAGTGGCTGTCCAAACGCCTGGGCAAGCCCCTGAAAGTGCCGGTGCTGGCGGCCCAGGCTTATGAGCTGGTCGGCGGCCGGCTGCTGCCCGGCGAAGGCGGCGCCCGCGCGCAGTTCATGTTCCAGAATCCGTCGGGCGGGCGTATCACCCTCTACCTGGGCGCGCTGGCCGGCAGCGCAGGCACGGCCGCGGTCGGCCAGGAAACCGCTTTTCGCTACAGCGATGATGGGCCTGTGCCCTCGTTTTACTGGGTGGATCAGGGTTTTGGCTACGCGTTGAGCGGCGCGGTCTCGCGCGCAGAACTGATGCAGCTGGCCGAGCTGGTACACCGGCAACTGTAAAAACACGACGGCGGCCCACCGGCCCCGCGTGATGCCCGCCCTTGATCCAGCGCAAGGCGCTGCCGGCAATCATCCCCAACACTGGCACAACGACAGGGCGCCTGCTTAAGCGCGTTTTAAGCCGCCCTGCGCAGAATCCAGCCAACGGCGCATGCGCTGGCCCGCCTCACGCCCTTCCCCCCGCCCGACAGGACCTCCCATGAAACCGCCCACCGAAAATCTCCGCTACAACCGGCTGTCCATGGGCTTGCACTGGGGCATGTTGCTGCTGCTGGTGGCGGTTTATGCCTGCATGGAGCTGAGCGGCATTTTTCCCAAAGGCAGCGATTGGCGCGTCGATCTGAAAACCTGGCATTACATGCTGGGCATGGCGGTGTTGCTGCTGGTCTGGCTTCGTCTGCTCGTCAAACTCACCACGCGCACGCCGCCGGTGCGGCCTGAACTGCCGCCATGGCAACGCCGCTTGTCCGGCCTGGTGCAGGTGGCGCTGTATGTCCTCATGATCGCCATGCCGCTGGCCGGCTGGCTGATCCTCAACGCGAAGGGACAGGCTGTTCCGTTTTTCGGCATCCCTTTGCCGGTGCTGATCGCGGAAAACCGGAACAGCGCCGACCTGCTCAAGGAGATTCACGAAGCCGGCGCAACATTGGGCTATGTCCTGCTCGGTATCCATGCCGCTGCGGCGCTTTTTCACCACTACGTCGTGCGCGACAACACCTTGCAGCGCATGCTGTGGGGCCGGCGCTGAGCACGGCGCAGGTATCAGAAGGATTTGATGAGACACCTTGAACGTCACAAAACAGCGCGCATCGGCTGGCTCCGCGCCGCGGTGCTGGGCGCCAACGATGGCATCGTGTCCACCGCCAGCCTGATGGTCGGTGTGGCTGCCGCCAGTACCCCCGCCACCGGCATCTTGCTCACCGGTGTCGCCGGGCTGGTGGCCGGTGCCATGTCCATGGCCGCTGGCGAATACGTCTCGGTCCATTCGCAGGCCGATACCGAAAACGCCGACCTGGCACGCGAGCGCGCCGAACTCAAAGCCGACCCCGCGGCTGAAACGCGTGAACTGACAGCGATTTATGCCGCACGCGGGCTGGAGCCCGCGCTGGCGCGCCAGGTCGCGGCGCAGTTGATGGCGCATGACGCGCTGGGCGCCCACGCGCGCGACGAGCTCGGCATCTCGGAGACGCTCAGCGCCCGACCGGTGCAGGCCGCGCTGGCGTCCGCTGCCAGTTTTGCAGTCGGCGCCGCGCTGCCGCTTGGGGTGGCGCTGGTGGCGCCGCACAGCGCACTGATTCCGTGGGTGGCGGGCAGCTCGCTGCTGTTCCTGGCCGCGCTCGGCGGGCTTGCGGCCCGCACCGGGGGCGCGCCTGTGCTGGCAGGTGTGTGGCGGGTCAGCTTCTGGGGCGCGCTGGCCATGGCCATCACCGCCGGTGTCGGCGCCCTGTTTGGCGCCGCGGTCTGAGACAGTGGCCTGGCGGCCGTCCCCGCCTCAGGCCAGGTCGCGCAAGGGGTGGGCTTCGGCCGGCCAGGGGCTGGCAAAAAACGCCTGGGTCATGTCCGGCTTGACGTCCTCGATGCGCGCCGGGTTCCACCCGGGCGTGTAGTCCTTGTCCATGGCCAGCGCGCGTATGCCTTCGACGGTTTCGCTGGCGGTGCCCGGCCGCAGGTGGAAACAGTGGTGCACGATGTCGCGCTCCATGCGCAGGTCGTCGGCCAGGCTCATGCTGCGCGCGCGGCGGATCTGCTCCAGCGTCACATGCAGCATCAGCGGGGAGCGCTTGCGCAGCAAGGCGCCGATTTTCTTCGCGGCCTCGTCGGGCGAGGCTTCCAGCGCATCCACGATGTGTTTGACGCGTGCCAGTGAAAAATACGCATCAAATTGGCCGCCAGCCCCCGCCGGACGGGAGTCGCCAGCTATCAAATGTGCAGCAATCCAGGCATCCACGCTGGCTGCGGAAGCAAAGGCCTGGTCACCGAGTGCCTGCCACAGGGCGGGCAGCCCGGCCGCCGGCAGTTTCACGTCGGCCAGGCCACAGGCCAGGGCCTCGTCGGCGTCTATCACCACGCCGGTCAGTGCCAGGTACTCGCCGACGCTGCCCGGGCAGCGGCTCAGGAAGTAACCGCCGCCGACATCGGGAAACAGGCCGATATTGGTTTCCGGCATCGCCAGTTTGCTGCGTTCGGTCACGATGCGGACTTTCGCGCCTTGCGAAATCCCCATCCCGCCGCCCATGACCACGCCGTCCATGAAGGCGATGCAGGGCTTGGGGAAATTGTGGATCAGGTGGTTGAGCTTGTATTCCTCGGTGAAGAAGTCGTCGAGCGCGCTGTCACCGGCCAGTGCCGCCTCATGGAAAAAGCGGATGTCGCCGCCGGCCGAGAAACCGCCGAACAGCGCCTCGGGCGTGCCGGGCCGGCCCACCTTGTTGCTGCCGCGTATCGCCACCGCCAGCACGGCCGGGTCATTGCGCCAGGCGGTCAGGGCCGCAGCCAGCTCGCGCACCATGGGCAGCGACAGCGCATTGAGCGCCTTGGGCCGGTTCAGGGTGATGAAGCCGACCTGACCGCGCACCTCGGTCAGCACATCCCCCACGGATTTGGTGTCGTATGTCGTCATGCTCTTTGTCTCCATCCCAGCAGTTCATTGGCCACCAGCGCGCCTATGACCAGCAAGCCGCCGCTGAGCACGCTGGCCGCAGGCACCTCGCCGGCCCCCACCCAGGCCAGCAGGATGCCGAAAATAATCTCCAGCAGCGCCAGCAGCGCGACTTCGGGCGCCTTGAGCACGCGCGCGCACACCACCGACAACACGCAGGGAATGGCCAGTTGCACCAGGCCCAGCAGGGCCAGCAGGCCCAGGTCACGCCCGGTCGCGACAAACGGAAAAGCCAGCGGCAGCGTGGTCAGCGCGGAAATCGCCGCACCCACCAGCACCGCCGGCACCAGGTCGATTTTTTCGCCATGCGCCTGGCTGCGCTGCACCACGGTCCAGTTCACCGCGGCCGCAATCGGCACCAGCAGGGCCACCAGCGTGCCGGCAAACTGGGCGATGCCGCCGCCCAGGCTGACCTGGCTGCCGTACATCCAGGCGATGCCCACCCCTGCGACGGCGATCGCGAACCAGGTGCGTGGCGCGATCCGGTGACCGATGAAGATGCGGGCAGCCAGCGCGGTCAGAAAGGGCCCGAGCGCCAGCGTGATCAGCACATTGGCCACGGTGGTCATGGTCAGCGCCAGCATGAAGGCGGTGAACATGATGCTCCAGCACACGCCGGAGATCCACAGGAAGCGGCCGGCGTGGCGGATGCGCGAGAACACCTCGCGGCCCTGGAACACCGGCAGGATCACCATCAGCGACAGCAAGGTGAAAAAGCTGCGCCAGAAGGTCACCTCAAAACTGCGCGCCGACTCCAGGTGGCGCGTCACCACACCGGCGATCGACCACATCAGCGTGACCGCCACCATCAGGAATACGGCTCTGGAATGCGTGAGTTTCATGGCTGCTTCAGTCGGGTCTCTGTGCATTTAACTGGAAAGGCCGCTGCGAGCGAAGCGCACAGCGGCCAGGTTCAAGCGTTCACCCTGTGGCCGCCCTCCCCGACTGGTGTCAGCCGGGGCGAAACGGCAAGCGTGGAGGCCTTACCTTCCAGCGCGCTTGCGCTCGCTTTCCTTCAGGTGGCGCTTGCGCAGACGGACCGACTTGGGCGTGATCTCGACCAGCTCGTCTTCCTCGATGAACTCGACGCCGTATTCCAGCGTCAGCTCGATGGGCGGCGTGATCTTGATCGCGTCTTCCTTGCCCGACACACGGAAGTTGGTCAGCTGCTTGGTACGCGTCGCATTCACCACCAGGTCGTTGTCGCGGCTGTGGATGCCGACGATCATGCCCTCATACACCGGATCGTTGGCCTTGACGAACATGCGGCCGCGGTCGTCCAGCTTGCCCAGGGCGTAGGTGAAAATTTCACCGTCGTCCATGGAAATCAGCACGCCCTGCTTGCGCCCGCCGATGTCGCCCTTGTGCGGCTCGTAGCTGTCGAAGATGTTGGAGATCAGGCCCGAACCACGCGTCAAATTCAGGAACTCGTTGGTGAAACCGATCAGGCCACGCGCCGGGATGCGGTACTCGAGGCGCACACGGCCGCGGCCGTCGGATTCCATGTTGACCAGGTCGCCCTTGCGCTCACCCAGGGCCTGCATCACGCCGCCCTGGTGGGTTTCCTCGATGTCGGCCGTCACCAGCTCGATAGGCTCATGACGCACACCGTCCACATCCCTGTAGACCACGCGCGGCTTGGACACCGCGAGTTCGAAACCTTCGCGGCGCATGTTTTCCAGCAGGATGGTCAGGTGCAACTCGCCGCGGCCCATGACTTCAAAAATGCCTTCTTCGTCGGTTTCCTTCACGCGCAGGGCCACGTTGTGCTGCAGCTCCTTCTGCAGGCGGTCCCAGATCTGGCGGCTGGTCACGAACTTGCCTTCGCGGCCGGCCAGCGGGCTGGTGTTGACGCAGAAGTTCATGGTCAGCGTCGGCTCGTCGACCTTGAGCATGGGCAGCGGTGCCGGGGTGGTCGGGTCGGTGATGGTGACGCCGATGCCGATGTCATTGATGCCGTTGATCAGCACGATTTCGCCGGGGCCGGCTTCCGTCGCCTGCACACGCTCCAGGCCCTGGAAAGTCAGCACCTGGTTGATGCGGCCCTTGACGGCCTTGCCGTCCGGGCCTTCCATGACCACCACGTCCATCATGGGCTTGATCGTGCCCTGGCTGATGCGGCCGACGCCGATACGGCCGACAAAGGTCGAGAAGTCGAGCGCGGAAATCTGCAGTTGCAGCGGCGCGGCCGGGTCGCCTTTTTGCGGCGGCACGTGTTTGAGGATGGTGTTGAACAGGGCCGACATGTCGGGGCCCCACTGCTCGTTGGGCGGGCCCTCTTCCAGCGAGGACCAGCCGTTGATGCCGGAGGCATAGACCACGGGGAAATCGAGTTGCTCGTCGGTGGCGCCCAGCTTGTCGAACAGGTCGAAGGCGGCGTTGACCACCTTGTCCGGATTGGCGCCTGGCTTGTCGACCTTGTTGACCACCAGGATGGGCTTGAGGCCCAGGGCCAGCGCCTTCTTGGTCACAAAACGCGTCTGCGGCATCGGGCCTTCCTGCGCATCGATCAGCAGCACCACACCGTCGACCATGGACAGCGCGCGTTCCACCTCACCGCCGAAGTCGGCGTGGCCGGGGGTGTCGACGATGTTGATGTGGGTGCCTTCCCAGGTCACGGCGCAGTTTTTGGCCAGGATGGTGATGCCGCGCTCTTTTTCGATGGCGTTGTTGTCCATCACCGTGTCGACGACTTTTTCGTGCTCGGCAAAGGTGCCCGACTGGCGCAGCAGCTGGTCCACCATGGTGGTTTTGCCGTGGTCAACGTGGGCGATGATGGCGATGTTGCGGATTTGTTTGTGACTCATGGTTGGCTTTCTAAAAACTTTTTCGAATCGGTGAGGTCAGGCCATCGCGGCGCTGGCCGCGGGACTGGAGCGAACAGGTGAACGGACAGCCAGCATGTCCTGGATTTCAATCGGGCTGAGCAGGCGGCCGGGAATCAGCTCGTCGGCGGTGACATGGGCCGAGCCCAGGAAAGCCGCAGGATCCGTGGCCTGTCCTGAGCCCGACGAAGGGCCGAAGACCTGCACCAGCGCGGCATCCGGCCCCCACTGGCCCGGGCTGCCGCGGCGGCGCAAACCGCTGAGGAAACGCCCTGCATCATCGGCGCCCAATGTGACACTGGGATAAGCCGCCACCAGCGACTGCACCGGCAGCAAACAGGCTTCACGCGCGGCCTCGTTCATGGCTTCGAGCGCCGGCAGGCTGACACACTGGCCTGCGGTGTAGCCGCCGGTCTCCAGCCGCCTGAGCGAGCCGAGGTGCGCGCCGCAACCGATGGCCTCGCCGATGTCTTCGCCGAGCGTTCGGATGTAGGTGCCCTTGCTGCAGGAGACTATGATTTTGATAGCTGCCGGCGCGCGCGGGTCAAGGGCTACGGCCATTTCCAGCTTGTAAATCGTGATGTGGCGGGCCTCCCGCTCGACCTCCTGGCCCTTGCGCGCGTATTCGTACAGCGCCTTGCCGTCCTTCTTCAGGGCCGAGAACATGGGCGGCACCTGGGCCAGCGGGCCGGTGAAGCGCCGCGTCATCTCGGCCAGCAACGCCGGCGTGATGGCCGGCACGGGACGCGTCTCTATGACCTCACCCTCGGCATCGGCGGTGCTGGTCTTGCTGCCCAGCAGCAACACGGCCTCGTAGGTCTTGTCGGCGTCGAGCTGGAGCTGGCTGAACTTGGTGGCCGCGCCGAAACACAGGGGCAAGACGCCGGTCGCCAGCGGGTCCAGCGTGCCGGTGTGGCCGGCCTTGTCCGCACGCAGCAGCCACTTCGCCTTCTGCAGGGCCTGGTTGCTCGACAGGCCCAGCGGCTTGTCGAGCAGCAACACGCCATGCACGGGACGTCGCTGTATCTTTTGGCGAGGAGGAGAAGTTTGCGTCATAAATTCCGACAGGCTCAACACGCGGGCGGGCCCGGCGTGGCGTTGGCACCGTTGTCCCCGAACCTGTCATCAAGGGAAACGGCGCGAACTCAGTCGTCCTGGGCGCGGGAGGAAACCGCCTTGGCAATCAGGGCGTTCATGTCGGCCGCACGTTCGGTCGTGCGGTCAAACTGGAAATGCAGGGTAGGCACCGTGTGGATCATCAGCTTCTTGAACAGGCCGTTGCGCAGGAAACCTGCCGCCTGGTTGAGCGCGGTTTCGCACTCCACCGGGTCGCCGATCAGCACGCTGAAAAACACCTTGGCATGCGCATAGTCCGCCGTGACCTCGACCGCCTGGATGGTCACCATGCCCACCCGCGGGTCCTTGAGCTCGCGCGCGATCAGCTCCGTCAGATCGCGCTGGATCTGGTCGGCCACGCGAAAACCGCGGTTGGGGGTGGATGATTTTTTACGCATAACTCAGTGAGCCTGCCGGTCGGCGGGCTGCCCTTGCGGGTCAGCCTGCCTGGCGGCGATCAGGCCTCCAGTGTCCTGGCCACTTCGCGGATTTCAAAGAACTCCAGCATGTCGCCGACCTGGATGTCGTTGTAACCCTTGACGTTCAGGCC
>CALRTF020000106.1:0-13071 GCA_943370985.1 Paenacidovorax caeni | reverse complement strand
GGTCGGCAAGACCTCGCTGTCCACCGCCACGGCGCTGGCCCTGGCCGATGGCGGCAAAAAGGTGTTGCTGGTCAGCACCGACGCCGCCTCGAATCTCGACGAGATGCTAGGCATTGAACTGCGCAACATCCCCACAGCGGTGCCCGGCGCCTCAGGGCTGTCGGTCCTGAACATCGACCCGGACACGGCCGCCGAATCCTACCGGCAACGGGTGCTGGCCCAGATGGACAAGGGCGCCAGCGCGACGGAACTGTCCACGGTGCGTGAACAATTGTCCGGTGCCTGCACCACCGAAATCGCATCCTTCGATGAATTCGCATCCCTGCTGGCCGACGATGCCGCGCACTTCGACCATATCGTCTTTGACACCGCGCCGACCGGCCACACCTTGCGCCTGCTCAGCCTGCCCCAGGCCTGGAGCGGATTCCTGGAGGGCAACGACCGCGGTGCATCCTGCCTCGGTCCGCACTCCGGCCTGAAGATGCAGGAGCAGCGCTTCAAGGCGGCGCTGGAGGTTTTGGGCGACCCGGGCAAAACCACCGTGATCCTGGTCACGCGGCCCGACAAGGGCGCACTCGCCGAGGCGGCACGCACATCGGACGAGCTGCGCACCCTGGGCCTGAACCAGCAGCGTCTGGTGGTCAACGGCGAGTTTCACGCCAGCGATGCCGCCGACGCGGTCGCGGCGGCCATCGAAGCCCAGGGCCAGCAGGCCCTGGCGGACATGCCCCCCTCCCTGCGCGCCCTGCCGCAGGACCGGGTGCCGCTGCGGGTGTTCGACACCGTGGGCCTGCCGGCCCTGCGCGCGCTGCTGGCGGCAGACACCGGCACCGTGGCGGCCGGCAAGACGCTGGCGGCAGAACCCACCGGCAACTTTCCGGGCCTGGACGCGCTGGCCGACGAACTGGCCGCGGGCGAACACGGCTTGATCATGGTCATGGGCAAAGGGGGCGTCGGCAAGACGACGGTCGCCGCCGCGCTGGCCCTCGGGCTGGTGCAGCGCGGCAAAACCGTGCACCTGAGCACCACCGACCCCGCCGCCCACCTGGCCGGCACGATAGAGGGCGAAGTACCGGGCCTGAAGGTGGACCGCATCGACCCGAAGGTCGAGACCCAGCGCTACATCGACAAGATCATGGCCGCCCGCTCACCTGGGCTCGATGCGCAGGAGCAGGCACTCTTGCTGGAGGACCTGCAGTCGCCCTGTACCGAAGAAGTGGCGGTGTTTCATGCCTTCTCGCGCATCGTCAGTGAAGGCCGCAGTGCCTTTGTGGTGCTGGACACCGCGCCGACCGGGCATTCGCTGCTGCTGATGGATGCCACCGGGGCCTACCACCGGCAGATGCTGCGGGAATATGAGGGACACGGCGCGGCGCGCGTGGTCACACCCCTGATGCGGCTGCAGGATGCGGCGTACACCAGAATCATTCTGGTGGCCCTGCCGGAGGTGACGCCGGTGTCCCAGGCCGCTGCGCTGCAGGACGACCTGCGCCGCGCCGGCATTGAGCCCTATGCCTGGGTGCTCAACAAAAGTGTGCTGGCGGCCGGCACCACCGACCCGCTGCTGGCCGCGCGGCTTGCGGGCGAGCGCCAACAGATGGCCCGCATGGCCGGTGGACTGGCCAAGCGCATGTTTGTGCTGCCCTGGCTGACCCGCCCGCCCGTCGGTGTGGAGCAACTGTCCAGGCTGGTGGCTGCGCCTGCCGACGTCTCAGTTGCTATGAAATAGATAGCTGCTTGCGCTTGTCAGACAGGGGCTGCAGCCCGATTTTCCTCACAAAAGAAGGACGAAGCCAACGGGGGGGCCGGTGCGTCAAACTGTCAGCTGCGCCCGCCTTCGGGTGCCCGCCGTCTCCCGCACCGGCGGCAGGCCGAACATGCGGCCGTACTCGCGCGTGAACTGCGGCACGCTTTCATAACCCACGGCAAAGGCCGCGCTGCTGGCCGACACGCCCTCCGACAACATCAGCCGCCGCGCTTCGATCAGGCGCAGCTGCTTCTGGAACTGCAGCGGTGACAGCGAGGTCGCGGACCGGAAGTGCTGATGGAAGGACGACGCGCTCATGCCCGCCACTGCGGCCAGGCGTTCGACCGGCAAAGGGCGCGCAAACTCGGCCCGCAGCAGGCCGACCGCACGCGCGACGCGCTGCGCGTGGCCATCCGGCCAGCCCAGGCGCCGGATCGCCGCGCCCAGCCGGCCCGCCAGCAGCCAGTAGTGCAGCTCCCGCACCCGCTGGGCCTGCAGCACCGGCAGCGCCTTCGGGCGGTCCAGCAACTCCATCAGCCGCAGGGCTGCATCGGCCACCTCGGGTTCCGTCGGCCCGACCCGCACCGGGGCTGCGTCGGCCAGGGGCGGCCCCGTCATCTGCTGGACCAGGTCGGCGATGACCGCGAGGTCCAGCGCCAGCACCAGCGAGAGGTAAGGCGACAGCACGCTGGCCTGCGTGATCTGGTTGACCGTCGGGACATCGGCCGTGATCAGCAGCGATTCGCCAGCGCTGAACGCAAAGGACTGCGTGCCGGTGGTCACCAGCTTGCTGCCCTGCAGCACCAGACAGACCATCGGCTGGGAGATCGCATGGACCAGGCCGCTGGGCGCTGTGGCCCGCACGGTCATGAGGCCAGGAATGGGCGTTTGTGCCAGTCCGGCCGCATCGGCGTGGGCCTCGGCGTAAGGGCTGACGGCGGCAAGTAGCGTGTTCATGCGGCAAGCCTAACCGCTCAGACCGGGCCTTGCAGCGTGTTCTGGAGGATCAGGCAAGGAAGACCGAGCTTCCGGCAACAAGCAGCGGCAGCCCGGCCGGACACTGTGGCTGTCACACACAAGGAGTTCTTCATGACACCCATCACCCTCATCACCGGCGCCAGCCGCGGACTCGGCCGCAACACCGCCCTCAGCATCGCCCGCCGCGGTGGCGACCTCGTCCTCACCTATCAAAACCGGGCCGACGCCGCCCAGTCGCTGGTGTCGGAGATTCAGGCCATGGGCCGCAAGGCCGTGGCTTTCCAGCTCGACAGCGGCGATGTCAGCGGTTTTGCGGCCTTCGCCGGACGTTTGCGCACGGCCTTGCGCGAGACCTGGCAGCGCGACACCTTCGACAACCTCGTCAACAACGCCGGCCATGGCGATTACGCGCTGGTCGCAGAAACCACCGAGGCCCAGTTCGACCGCCTGGTTGACGTTCACTTCAAGGGGGTGTTTTTCCTGACGCAGGCGCTGCTGCCGCTGATGGCCGACGGCGGACGGATCGTCAACCTGTCCACCGGCCTGACGCGGCTGACTTACCCCGGTTACGCCGCCTATGCGGCCGTCAAAGGCGCGGTCGAAGTGTTGACGCGTTACATGGCCAAGGAACTGGGCGCGCGCGGCATCGCCGTCAACACGGTGGCGCCGGGAGCGATAGAAACCGATTTTGGCGGTGGCGCCGTGCGCGACAACCCCGAGCTGAACAAGTCATTTGCGACCCTGACCGCGCTGGGCCGCGCCGGCCTGCCCGACGACATCGGCCCGATGGTCGCCAACCTGTTGAGCGCCGACAACCGCTGGGTCAACGCGCAGCGCATCGAGGTCTCGGGCGGCCAGGGGATCTAGAGCCGCGAAAGGCCGGTTCCCTGTCCGGTGGCCGGCGCTGGGCACCCCTGCGGGGGAACAAGACAGCGCGGGCAGCGCCAACAAAAAAGGCTCCAGAACCGGAGTTCTGAAGCCTTTTGGCTGGATCTCAGCACAAGGCCGAGACAGCTGGGTTGCAGGGCTTAGTAGCCGCCGCGTCCGCCGCCGCCGCCGCCGCCGTAGCCGCCACCGCCCGAACGATCGCCGCCGCCGTAGCCGCCGCCACCGGAGCGGTCACCGCCACCGTAGCCGCCACCACCACCGCCGCCGCCGAAGCCGCCGCTACGTGGAGGACGTGCCTCCATCGGACGGGCTTCGTTCACGGTGATGCTGCGGCCGCCGAGGGACTGGCCGTTCATGCCGGCGATTGCGGCTTGAGCTTCGGCATCGTTGCCCATTTCGACAAAGCCGAAACCCTTGGAGCGACCGGTGTCACGTTCCATCATGACTTTGGCGCTGGTGACAGAGCCGTACTGGCCGAAAGATTGTTGCAGGTCTTCGTCACGAACCGTGTATGGCAGGTTGCCGACGTAAAGTTTATTGCCCATGGGGACTCCTCAAAAATACATAAAACAAAAGCGATGGGGTCCCGAAAGCACAACAAAACAAACCGCCGTAGCGCGCGAAACTGACCGATCACCTAACTTGTGCGGGTGCATGACACCGACACCCCCTGATTATGCGCGAGGAAACGCATTCGCACTACATTACTTTTGCAAAAAGGGCAAGATAAACGCAGAAAGACCGGCCCCGCCGCCACCGCAAGCGCTTTGAGTGCGCCCCCATGCTATGAATTACGCAGCACACTTTCCCCGCCAGTTATGGCCTGGCAAGATTTTCACCTTGATTTTCAGCGCTGACGCGCGGCAGCGGTCGGTTTCCTTCCCGCGCTGGGTGTTTTCCTGAAAAAACATCAGCCCGTACGGCCGCGGCATCAAAGCGCGGCCGCGGGAGCTGCGGCGTCGGGCGACTTGTGTCACCCCCACGGGCCTGCCCTGTCCTTGCATCGCTACTGATTCGATAGCGTCCCACGCTTGCCAGACAGGGGCTCCAGGCCTTTTTGACTTGTGAATCGGGGCCGGCAGCCCTGTGGCAGCCCCAGCGGCCGGTCTGCGCCCATGGCGCGCCGGGCCGTCGTCCTACAGGCCGGCCTAACCGGCTTGCCTAGCCTTGACGCTGGAAATTTTCCCAGCACCAGTGATCACCCGGGCCCGCAAATGCCGGCCCCCTGTTGTCTGATCGCTGCGCACTTGGCGCGGCTGGCTACGTTGAAAGGACAACATGATTGGAATCGTCGTTCCCGCGCATGATGAAGAAGAGCGCATCGCGGCTTGTGTGCGGTCGCTGCGCCAGGCCGCCGCTCACCCCGGACTGGCGGGCGAGCCGGTGGAGATCATCGTGGCGCTGGATGCCTGCCAGGACCAGACCGGCGCGCTGGCGCGGCAGCTGGGCGCGCGCACCATCGAACTTTCGGCCCGAAACGTCGGGCTGGCCCGTCAGGCCGGCGCCAAAGTGGCGCTGGCGTCCGGCGCGCGCTGGCTGGCCTTTACCGACGCGGACAGCGTGGTCGCGCCGGACTGGCTGGCGGCCCAGCTCGCCCTCGATGCCGAGGTGGTCTGCGGCACCATCGCCGTCGAAGACTGGGGCGTCTACGGGGAGCGCATGAACCGGCACTTCGAGCTGACCTACAGCGATACCGATGACCATTCCCACATTCACGGGGCCAACCTGGGTGTCAGTGCCGAGGCCTATGCCCAGGCCGGCGGCTTTGCCGGCCTGCCCACCGGCGAGGACGTGGCGCTGGTCGAGGCGCTGCGGGCCAACCGCGCCCGCATCGCCTGGTCCCGGGCGCCGCGGGTGGTGACCAGCGTGCGGCCCAACTTCAAGGCGCCGGGCGGCTTCGGCGCGACGCTGGCGCACATCGAAAAACTGCGCCTCTGGGCCGGCGCCGACCTCGGGATGGCCGGATGAGCCCACGCCTTGACCAGCAGATTGCAGAACAGCTGGCTGCCGCGGGGCCGCCCGCCGAAGCGCTGTCCCGGCTGCGCCAGCGGCAACTGGACTGCCTGCCCCTGCCCGGCGAAGGCCACACGCTGGAACGCTGGCAGGCACTGGCCGCCGTGGCCCGCTTTGACCTCTCGCTGGCCAAACTGTATGAGGGCCACACCGATGCGCTGGCCATCCTGGCGGAGATTGACCAGGATGGCGTGGCCTTGCCCGGTGGCTCCTGGGGCGTCTGGGCTGCCGAAGCGCCCGGCGGCCGGACACTGATCCACGCCGGCGACGGCGACACGGTTCGCCTGAGCGGTGCCAAATACTGGTGCTCCGGCGCCCTGACCGGCGACCATGCGCTGCTCACCGCCTGGGAAGGCGACAGCGCCTTGCCCCAGCTGGTGGCGCTGGACCTGGACCAGCCCGGCGTGATGGTCGATGCGGACAAGTGGCAGGCCGTCGGCATGGCCGGCAGCCAGAGCGTCAATGTCGCTTTTGACGGCGCCATCGGCCGCCGCGTCGGCCGCCCCGGCGACTACCTGAGCCGTCCCGGTTTCTGGCATGGCGGGGCCGGCATCGCGGCGTGCTGGTACGGCGGCGCGCTGGGCATCGCCTCGGCGCTGAAAACTGCCCTGCAGGACGCCCGTCATTCCCCTGCCGCCCATCACCGGCTGGCGTCCCTCGGCAAGACCGATCTGGCGCTGGCGGAAACCGCCGCCGTGCTCAGGCAGGCGGCCGCCTGGATTGATGAGCACCCCTTGCGAGATGCAGCCCATGTGGCGCTCAGCGTCCGTCTTTCCGCCGAACGTTGTGCCAAACGGGTGATCGATGAGGTGGGCAAGGCCCTGGGCGCCACCCCTTTCTGCCTCGACCAAAAGTTTGCGCGCGCGGCGGCCGACCTGCCTGTCTTCATCCGCCAGAGCCATGGCGACAGGGATTTCGCCGCACTCGGCGAATACGCGCTTCAGCGGGAGGACGGCGCATGGGCACTGTGAGCGAGCGCGCCATCGTCGACGCCGGCACGCCCGAGGCGGTGTGGGCGCCCTGGCTGGCGGCACAGGCACCGCGGCGCGCCGCGATGGAGCGCCTGTGTCCCGCGAGCTCGCGCCTGGTGGTGGTGGCGCCACATCCTGACGACGAGGTGCTGGCTTGCGGCGGCCTGCTGGCCCTGCGGGCCGCGGCAGGTCTGCCCTCGGTGGTGCTGGCCCTCAGCGACGGCGAGGCCAGCCACGGCACCCATGACGTGCCGGCTTGCAGGCGACTGGGCCTGCGGCGGGTGCAGGAAAGCCGCGCCGGATTGCGGGCGCTGGGCTTGCAGGCAACGCCGGTGCTGCGCCTGGGCCTGCCGGACGGCGGCATCGCCACCGCGGTCGAGGTGATTGCCGCCAAACTCGCGCTGCGCCTGCAGCCCTCGGACACGGTGCTGGTGACCTGGGGCATGGACGGCCACCCGGACCACGAAGCAGCTGCCGACGCCAGCGTGCGTGCGGCCGCAGCGACCGGCTGCCGGCTGCTGCAGGCGCCGGTCTGGATGTGGCACTGGGCCAGCCCGGCGGATCATCGCGTGCCCTGGCAGCACATGGTGGCCCTCGACCTGCCCGCTCAGGTGGTGGAGGCCAAGCGGGCCGCACTGGCCTGCCACCAGAGCCAGCTCGAGGACCGCGGCGGAGGCCTGGGCCCGGTGCTGGTGCCCAGCATCGTGGAACGGGCCGCCAGAGCCACCGAATATTTTTTTGAATAGGCACACATGAGCGACGACGCTTCATCCCGCCCCGACCAGCCCGCCTACTTCGACGCGATGTTCGCCGCCAGCGACGACCCCTGGAAATTCCAGACACGCTGGTACGAACGCCGCAAACGCGCCCTGACACTGGCTTGCCTGCCGGCAGAACGCTACGCCCATGGCTTCGAGCCCGGCTGCGCCAATGGCGAGTTGTCGGCGGCCCTGGCCACGCGCTGCGACCGCCTGCTGGTCAGCGACGGCATCGACAAGGCGCTTGCGCTGTCCAGGCAGCGGCTCAGCAAGTACACACACGTCGAGGTGCGCAAGGCCTGGATGCCCGCCGACTGGCCGCAGGGTACCTTCGACCTGATCGTGCTCAGCGAATTCCTGTTCTACCTCCCGCCCGAGACCGTCGAGACGATCGCCCGCCGGGCCGTCGAGAGCCTGGCGGCCGGCGGCGTGATCCTGGCCTGTCACTGGCGCCGGCCGATTGCGCATTGCGTGCTGACCGGCGACGACGCCCACGATATCCTGCAGCAGACCATCGCGCTGCCCCGCCAATGCCAGGTGCTCGAGCCGGATCTGCGGCTCGAGGTCTGGTCATCCGGGCCCAGCGTTGCACAAAGGGAAGGCCTGTCCTGAGGCCGCCCTGCCCGCCCTTTTTTATCAACGCACGACACCATGACGACCAAGATCCAGCTGCCTTCCCTCGCGCCCGATATCCGCCTGTTCGGCAAGGTCGACGAGGCCATGCTTTCCGAATTTTTCCGCCAGCAGGCAGAGGTGCCGGGCGGCAAACCCGTGGTCGTCGAGCTCAGTACCTCCGGCGGCAACGCCGACGTCGGGCGGCGCATCGCGGAGGAAGTGCGGCTGTGGCAGGACGGCGGCACCCAGGTGTTTTTCCTCGGCAAGACCTATGTGTTTTCAGCCGGCATCACCATCATGTCGGCCTTCCCGCCGGCCCACCGCTTCCTGACGGCCGACTGCGAGTTGCTGATCCACGAACGCAAGATGAAAAAGGACCTGCATCTGGAAGGCGCGCTGCGCGGCTGCATGTCTGCCGTCAATGACCTGCTCGCCGAAATCGAGTCCGGCCAGCGCCTGGAGCGCCAGGGTTTTGCGCAACTGGTGGCCGGCACCCGGCTCTCCGCCAAGGATATCGAAGACAAGGTCTACCACAAGGACTGGTATCTCCCGGCCACAGAGGCGCTGGAGATCGGGCTGGTGGCCGGCCTGATCTGAGGCCGGACGCGCCATCAGGGCTTGAACTGCAAGACCTCCGCTGACGCCGCCGGCCAAGGAGCATCTGGAATCTTAATCAGCCGCGGCCATGCTTGCTGCCAGCCAGTCCTGCAGCGAGGTGGTGCCGATCTGCGCCTGCGGGCCGGGCGTGAGGGACTGGTCGTTGATGCGTGAGCCGAAATACAGCGCGTTCTCGTCCCGAACGACTTCCCGCGGGTCGTGGCTCGCGTGCAGGGCAAGCCGCAGCAGCTCGTCGAGCGGCACAGCCTCGGGCCCGGCGACTTCACAGGTGCCATTGATGGGCGCCGCGGTGGCGACCCGTGACAGGGCTGCGGCGACATCGGTGGCCGCCATGGGCTGCAGGCGGGCCGAGGGCGCACGCACGGTATGGCCTTCCGTGTTCACCTGGGCGATCGCTGCCAGGAACTCGAAGAACTGGGTGGCCCGCACAATCGTGAAGGGTAGCGCGGCAGCCTTGATCAGCGCCTCCTGGGCCACCTTGGCGCGGAAGTAGCCACTGTCGGGCACGCGCTCGGAGCCCACCACCGACAGCGCCACATGGTGGCGCACGCCGGCGGCAATGCCGGCGGCAAGCAGATTGCGGGTCGATGACTGGAAAAAGTGCATCACCGCCTCGTCCTCGAATGAGGGCGAGTTGCTGACGTCCACCACCACCGCGGCGCCGGCCAGCACCTGGGCCAGGCCCTCGCCAGTCACCGCATTCACGCCGGTGGACGGCGATGCCGCCACCACCTCATGCCCGCCCTGGGCCAGCAGGCCTGCCAGTTTTTTGCCAATGAGGCCGCTGCCTCCGATGATCACGATCTTCATGTTGAGTCCTTGGGGTGAAAGACAGCGGCACCGCGCCGCCATCCCTGCAAGACAAGACGCCTGGCGGTGGCAGCGTGTGACAGGACCTTGAAAAAAAAGTCCAGCCCCGCACCAGCCGGCAGCAGGCGCCGCGCTGTCCCGGGCCGCCGGTAACCGGTTGGCTGGGGCGCTTGCAGCCCGACGGGGCCGCCATTGACGGCCCTCCTTTCACGTAATATCATTCATTACATGAAAAGAGACAGCCGGCTTTCAGGCGTACTTCACGTGCTGCTGCACATGGCCGAGGTCGGCGACCCCATGACTTCCGACCAACTCGCCAAAGTGATGTTGACCCACCCCGTCGTGGTCCGGCGTGTCATGGCGGGCCTGCGCGATTCGGGCCTGGTCCGTTCGGAAAAAGGCCATGGCGGCGGCTGGGTGCTCAGCTGCAACCTTGAGGACATCACGCTGGGCGACATCTACAACGCGCTCGATGCGCCCGAGCTGTTTGCAATGGGCAACCGCACCGAGGCACCCGGCTGCCTGGTCGAGCAAGCCGTGAACGCGGCGCTCGACAGCGCCTTCGCCGAGGCCAGGCAGTTGCTGCTGGACCGGCTGGCCGGCGTCACGCTGGCCACGCTGAGCCACGACTTCCAGGCGCGGCTGAAGGCGCGGGGCGGGGCCCCGACAGCGGCCACCTCCCACACCGGACCAAGCCCATGAACGCATTTTCCGATCCGGCCGCCGTCGCGGCCTATGCCGAGGGCCCGCCGCGCATGGTGCCGGGTTTTGCCGACATGCAGCGCATGTGTTTGCTCCTGCTGGCTGAAAACGCACCGGCCGATGCCCGCATCCTGGTACTGGGTGCCGGCGGCGGGCTGGAGCTGGAGGTTTTTGCAAACGCGCAGCCGCAGTGGCAGTTCGACGGCGTGGATCCCTCGGCGGAGATGCTGCAACTGGCGCAAACCAGGCTGCAGGCGCATTCGCCGCGCGTCCGGCTGCACCAGGGCACGATTGAGTTGGCACCGGAAGGTCCCTTCGACGCGGCCTGTTGCCTGCTGACGCTGCACTTCCTCGATCGTGAGGAACGGCGCCGCACGCTGGCCGAAGTACGGCGCCGGCTCAAACCGGGCGCGCCCTTTGTGGCCGCACATTTCAGCTTCCCGCAGCAGCCAGGGGTGCGCGAGCGCTGGCTGGCACGCTGCACCGCCTTTGCGATTTCGTCCGGCATTGATCCCGACAAGGCCCGTGCCCGTGAAAAAGGGCTGGGCGCGCAACTGCCGATTCTGTCGCCCGAAGACGATGAAGCGCTGCTGCGCGAAGCCGGATTTTCGGGGATCGAGTTGTTTTACGCCGCCTTCGGCTTCCGCGGCTGGGTCGCGACCGCCTGACAAAAGCGCCGCGCTCCCTGCCTCACCTTGGCGAACGCGCCACTGCTTTGCGCACGCGCGGCGTCAGCTCACCAGCCCCCGCTGAGCGAAGCAAGCGCTGAAAGGTCGGGCATTCGGCATGGCTGGGTGCTGGGCACACCGCCGCATGCCGGAGCCCGTTGCGCATCGCCTTCAGGCGCTTGATGGTCTGGTTCAGTTCTTCAGCCTTGGCGCTGAGCGACGCCCTGTCGATGCTGGCCTGGCCGCCGGGCGTAAACATGGCAGCGATGTCGTCCAGCGAAAAACCGGCGGCCTGTCCCAACGCAATCAGCGCGAGCTGGTCCAGCACGGCGGGGGCAAAGGTGCGGCGCAGGCCCTGCCGGCCGACCGACGTGATCAGCCCTTTCTCTTCGTAATAACGCAGCGCGGAGGCGGAAAAACCTGATTTTTTGGCGACTTCGGCGATGTCCATGAAAAAACCTCTTGACTTCAAGTTGACTTGAACTTGTAGAGTGCCTCCATCGTCACTTTTCGTCAACGGGAATCACATGAACAGCATCACTTCACATACAGCGCACATCCTGCTCGTCGGCGTCGGCGCCACAGCGGTCATGGACGCCTGGCTGCTGTTGCTGCAAGGCCTGGGTGTGCCCACGCTCAACTTCGCCATGATCGGCCGCTGGGCCGGCCACTGGCGCCGTGGCATCTGGACACATGACGCGATCGCCATGGCGGCGCCGGTGCGCGGCGAACTCGCTGTGGGATGGCTGCTTCACTACGCGACGGGCATCGCCTTCGCGGCTTTGCTGGCCGGCATCGCCGGCTTGGGCTGGTTGCAGCAGCCGACGCTGCTGCCGGCGCTGGGCCTGGGCCTCGCCACGGTCGCAGCGCCCTGGCTGGTGATGCAGCCCGCCATGGGCGCAGGCATCGCCTCGTCGCGCACGCCGGCACCGGCAAAAAACCGGCTCAGAAGCCTGGCCAATCACGGCATTTTCGGACTTGGCCTCTACCTGGCCGCGGTCTCCATCGCCTGGATCTCGCGGTGAAGACTTTTTTCAACGATTTATTGACCTCCTTTGAAAGGGACCACACAGCATGAAGAACAGTAACCTCGCAGTCATTTATCACAGCGCCCATGGCCACACGGCCCATATCGCCGCGCACATCCTGGCGGGCGCGCAATCCGTTCCCGGGATTGATGCGCATCTGCTGAAAGCCGACGACCTCGCCCGGGCACCCGAACGCCTGCTGGACTACGACGGCTTCATCTTCGGCTCCCCCACCTACCTGGGCGGTGTCTCGGGCAGCTTCAAGACCTTCATGGACGCCACCGGCCGGCTCTGGAAAAGCCACGCGCTCAAGGGCAAGCTGGCCGCTGCCTTCACCGTGTCGTCCCTGCCGGCCGGCGACAAGCAGTCCACGCTGCTGTCGATCTTCGTGTTCGCCATGCAGCACGGCATGGTCTGGATCGGCAACGCCATCTTGCCGGAACAGCATAGCGGCGTGCCCTATGAAGAAGCTGCCAACCGGCTCGGCTCGTGGTCGGGAATGATGGCGCAGGCCGGGCATTCCGAGCCCGCAGATTCGTTCGTACCCGGCGACATCAGGACGGCGCGAATGTTCGGCGCGAATGTCGCCCAGGCCTTGCAACGCATGGCATGCTCTGCCCCACTGGAGCTCACACCATGATTCCCAAAAAATTCGAACCCGTGCTGTTCGGCCTCATCCTGTCAGGCCTGATGTCGCTGCTGGTCTCGGGCATCGCCACACTGCGCGCCGCCGGGCTGGGACCAGGCTTTCTCTCGTTGTGGATCACTTCGTGGCTGACGGCGTGGCTGTTTGCCTTCCCGGCGGTGCTGCTGGTGGCGCCACTGACGCGCCGGCTGGTTCGCCGTCTTGTGAGCCAGGAATCGGCGTGAAACAGCTGCGGCCCCGCATGTTATTGATTGAATAGCTGAATGCGCATGTCCGGCATGGGCCGGGGCCTGATTTGGTTCATAAACTGCGCTGGTTCACGCGTTTCGACAACGCCTCGGCGCTTTCCCTGCGCTCGCTGTAGCGGTCCACCAGGTAGGGTGACACATCACGCGTGAGCAGCGTGAACTTGACCAGCTCTTCCATCACGTCGACCACGCGGTCGTAATACGCCGACGGCTTCATGCGCCCGGCCTCGTCGAACTCGAGGAAAGCCTTGGCGACCGAGGACTGGTTGGGAATCGTCAGCATGCGCATCCAGCGGCCCAGCACGCGCAGCTGGTTCACCGCGTTGAAGGACTGCGAGCCGCCGCTGACCTGCATCACCGCCAGGGTCTTGCCCTGGGTCG
>CALRTF020000105.1:0-13130 GCA_943370985.1 Paenacidovorax caeni | reverse complement strand
CAAGAAACAGGTGTTCAATGTGCGCGCCACCTACCAGCGCGAGGCCGAAAAAGCCGTGACCCACCTCAATTCCATGGGCATCACGCGCATCGGCATCTTTTACGCGGACGACAGCTTTGGCGCGGACGGCGTGGCCGGCGCACAGAAGGGCCTGGCTGCCGCCAAGCTGCAGCCCTCGGTGCTTGAGAAATTCAATCGCAGCAAACCTGACTTCGGGCCGCTGGCGCCCAAGGTGGTCCAGACCAACACCCAGGCCGTGATCATGGTGGCGTCAGGCCAGGCCGTGGTGGATGGCACCAAAGCCTTGCGGGCCGCCGGCTCTGCGGCCCAGATCGTGACACTGTCCAACAACGCATCGAGCGGCTTCATCAAGAGCCTGGGCGACAACGCGCGCGGCGTGATTGTGACCCAGGTCTTCCCCTACGAGCGCTCCATCGCCTACGGCCTGGTCAAGGAAGCCCAGGAGCTGGCCAGGGCCAGGGGCGCGGGCGACATCAGCCCGGCCATGCTGGAAGGTTTTGCGGCCGCCAAGGTGCTGGTCGAAGGACTGCGCCGGGCCGGCCCCAAACCGACGCGCGAAAAGATCCAGACCGCGCTGGAAGGCTTGCGCAAATTCGACATCGGCGGCCTGGAAGTGAACTATTCCACGGAAGACCACACCGGTCTGGATTTCGCCGACCTGTCCATCATCGGCACGGACGGCAAGTTCCGGCGCTGAGGCCGGACCGCAGCGCGGCCGGTGCCGCGCATCAAAACCGCGGCGACGCTCAGTCGTAAAGGGCGCTCTGCAGTTCCTGGAACTTCCCGGGTCCCACGGCTTCCCTGATTTTGGGCGCCAGCTCGCGCAACTGGGCCAGGTTGCCGGCACCTTCCACGGCCAGGTTCAAACGAAAGCCGCGCAGGCCGAGTGCGGCGGTCAAACGCGTCGCAATCGGGTAAGCCCGTGAATAGTGTTGCTGCGCGTTCAGGGTGGGCGGGGCGCCTGGCACAGGCTCGGCTTCCGGCTGCGGCGCCACCATGCTGGCTGCAGTGGGTGCCAGCAAGCCGCTGGCTACCAGTTGATCGATATCCTCGGCCGTGACATTCAGGCCCGCTGTGGCCTTCAGCACCTCCTGCGTGCTGCGCTTTCCGTCAAACATGATGAAAGCGGAACGTTGCCGCGGCGTCAATGCAATCGACCGGCTCTGGAAGGCGGACTGCCCCTGCTCGGTCTTCATGTAAATCATCGTCTTGCCCCCATCCATACAGCGCGTCCGTGCTCAAGCTGCAAAGCGCGATGGTCTGATGTTGATCGCGCTGCTTGATGCAGACCATTTTGACCAGGGCTGCACCGTTGTGGGGAAGGATTACCCGAGGGGAACCCGGGGCCAGGACCCCAGGCGTCCGCCTGCGTCAGGCGAGCGTACGCAGCATGGACAGGACCGTCGCAGGCGCCTGCGCGGGCGCCCGCAGGGCGCCATGTTTCTCGCCCCCCATGTCAATGTCACCCCCCTTGCTCAGCACGTACAAGGCCAGGCCGGCGAACACCACAAAGCCCACTGCAATTTTCCACATGTCCATTCTCCAAAAAAAAAGGCCCCCGTCATCATTGCGAGGGCCGGGCTGGCACAAGACCCAGGAGCAGCGTGACCTCCTGAGGCCACGCCGTCCGTGTTGGTCAGTCTTTTGCGTAGATGTTCACGTCCTTGGTTTCCCGGATGAAAATCGTGCCGACGATGAAAGTCATGCCGGCAATGATGATCGGGTACCACAGGCCGTTGTACATATTGCCGGTCTGCGCCACGATGGCGAAGGCGGTGGTCGGCAGCAGGCCGCCGAACCAGCCGTTGCCGATGTGGTAGGGCAGGCTCATGGACGTGTAACGGATGCGTGTCGGGAACAATTCCACCAGCATGGCGGCGATCGGGCCATACACCATGGTGACCAGCAGCACCAGCCAGAACAACAGGGCCACCGTCAGCGGCTTGTTGATCTTGGCCGGGTCGGCCTTGGCGGGGTAGCTGGCCAGCTTCAGGTCGTCGGCCACTTCCTTCTTGAACGCAGCGATCGCCTTGGCCGAGGCCTCGTCGAACTTGAGGTTGACGACATTGCCCACGGGTGCGGTCACCACCTTCTCGCCGATCTTGATGACGGCGGGGGAGCCGGCGGGTCCGGCGATGTTGTCATAACTCACCGAGTTCTGCACCAGGTAACGCTTGGCAATGTCGCAGGAACTGCGGAAGTCGATCTCGCGGGCCACCGGGTTGCCCTGGAAGGAGCACGACGCGGGATCTGCCGTCACCGTGACACCGGCGGTGGCTTGCGCCCTGGCCAGATCAGGATTGGCGGCTTCGGTGAGCGTCTTGAACACCGGGAAGTAGGTCACGACAGCCAGCAGGCAGCCCGCCATGATGATGGGCTTGCGACCAATCTTGTCCGACAGCATGCCGAAAACCACGAAGAAGGGCGTGCCGAGCAGCAGCGCGGCGGCAATCATCAGGTTGGCCGTGGTGTTGTCGACCTTGAGTTGTTGCGTCAGGAAGAACAGGGCGTAGAACTGGCCCGAGTACCACACCACGGCCTGGCCGGCGGTCAGGCCGATCAGCGCGAGGATCACGATCTTCAGGTTTTTCCACTGGCCGAAGGACTCTGCCAGCGGTGCCTTGGAGGTCTTGCCTTCTGCCTTCATTTTCTGGAAGGCCGGCGACTCGGACAGCGACAGGCGGATCCACACCGAGATGCCGAGCAGCGCGATCGAGCCCAGGAAAGGAATGCGCCAGCCCCACTCGCTGAAGGCCTGCTCACCCAGCCAGGTGCGCACGCCCAGGATGACCAGCAGGCTCAGGAACAGGCCCAGCGTTGCCGTGGTCTGGATCCAGGAGGTATAGGCACCACGTTTGCCGTGGGGCGCATGTTCCGCCACATACACGGCGGCACCGCCATATTCGCCGCCGAGCGCCAGGCCTTGCAGCATGCGCAGTGCGATCAGGATCACCGGCGCCGCGACGCCAATGGAAGCGTAGCTGGGCAGCAGGCCCACGACGAAGGTGGACAAACCCATGATCAGGATGGTGACCAGGAAGGTGTACTTGCGCCCGATCATGTCGCCCAGGCGGCCGAACAGCAGCGCGCCGAAAGGACGCACGATGAAGCCGGCGGCAAATGCCAGCAGCGCGAAGATGAAGGCGGCGCCTGCATCGAGGCCGCTGAAAAACTGCTTGGCAATGATGGCTGCCAGCGAACCGTACAGGTAGAAGTCGTACCACTCGAACACCGTTCCGAGCGAGGAAGCGAAGATGACCTTCTTCTCTTCCTTCGTCATCGGTTTGTCGGGGACTGCTGTTGTTGACATGATTTAGTCTCCAGATATGAATGCCTCCGGATTGGAGGCTGCATGGATTGTTCTGGAGGCGACTGACCCTGCTCTGACGTGAAACCAACAGGAGCTTGCGCGAAACTTATTGACTTCTGACAAGCCAAGGGGAAACCCGAATCCGCATTTTCAGCATGCGGAGAATCACGCGTTTTTCAGGGCTTGGCGCGGTGGGCGCCTGACTGAAGCTGACGCGCCGCCTCCCAGTGTGATCCGTCAAACCAGGCATCACCGAGCAGGTAAGCGCGCAGCATCGGCAAGGCGTCCAGTCCCCAGAACAGCTTGCCGTCCACCGCGATGGTGGGCACGCCGAAAACACCGCGAGCGATGGCTTCGTCGGTATGCGCCTTCAGGTCGGCCTTGACCTCGGCGCTGCCTGGCGCGCGTTGCGGCGCCAGCGCTGCCGTCACCTGCGCGAGCCGCGCTTCATCGGCCGCATCGGCACCGCCGCACCAGACATGCCGCAGCAGGGTTTCACAGACATGACGGTTGGGCATGCCCCGGGCATCACAAGCCACAGCCAGCCGCAGCAGCGGCAAGGGGTTGAAGGGATGACGCGCAGGAAGCTGCAGGTCTATGCCATGCTGGTGCGCCAGCCACAACACCTGGCGGTAGGTCCACTCGCGTTTTCCGGCAATCTCGGCCGGGCCCAGCTGGCCGTGGTGCTTGAGCAGGCCGGCAAACAGCAGCGGTTTGTAGGACACGCTGTAGCTGAGGCCTTTGAGAGCTTCCGGCAGTTGCTGGAAGGCCAGCCAGGCATAAGGCGATACCACGTCGAAATAAAACGTGAGCTCGTGCAGGGTGGCCGCGTCCCGCGGCGCCTGCGCTGTCATGCCTGCAGCCCTGCCATGCGCTGCTCGATCAGGTCCCAGACAGCGCGCTTGCCGCCATCGCCGGACTGGCTCCAGGCCGCAATTTCGTCGCGCGTGCGGAAGCAGCCTTCACACCAGCCGGTGAGGGAACTCATGCGGCACACCGAAATGCAGGGTGAAGGGATATTTTCGGTCACAGCCCTTGTCTGGCGGGCGCGAGCAGCTACCAAATTGATAGCGTGTTGCTGCGACACCTGCTCCAGCACCGGGTCCACCACCACATCAGCCACCGGCGCGCCGGTGAGGTCGACCAGTTGTTGCGGGTCCAGCTTGAACACACCGTGCGGATGGCCGGCGGCCGCCCAGATTTCGTCGAAGCGGAACAGGCTGCGGTCGATCAGCGTGACCGGCGGGGTGGCATGCGCCAGCGGCGACACGCCGCCTATCGAAAATCCGGTACGCAGCTTGACGAACTCCGCGTCGGCCCGGCCCAGGCGTTTGCCGTCAGGACAGACCAGGGCTTCGACCTTGCGTTCATCGACCCGCTGGTCGCCGGCGGTGATCACCAGCACCGCCACATCGTCGGACTTGCGGCGGAAGATGATGCTTTTGGCGATCTGGCCGAGTTCTATGCCCAGCGCATCGGCCGCCTGTTGCGCCGTACGCGCCGCGTCGTCAAGCATGACAGGCACATGCGGATGGCCGCGCTCCTGCAGCAGGGCAGCCACGCGCTGCACGCCCTCAGGCAACGCATGCAGTTCAGCACCACACATCAGCCTGCCCTCTTGTTGAGGAGCGCCGTTGAAGCCCGCGAGTTCGGCTTGCGCTCGAGGAAGTCGCTGATGAACTTGCCGGCGTCGATCAGCTTGTCGAGGTCGATGCCGGTCTCTATGCCCATGCCCTGCAGCATGTAGACCACATCCTCGGTCGCCACGTTGCCGGTCGCGCCCTTGGCATAAGGGCAGCCGCCCAGGCCGGCCGAGGAGGTGTCGTACTGCCAGATGCCCATCTGCAGGCTGGTCAGCGTGTTGCCCAGCGCCTGGCCGTAGGTGTCGTGGAAATGCCCGGAGATGTCGTCCACGCTGTAGTGCTGCAGCGCCGCTTCCATCGCGCGTTCGACCTTGACTGGCGTGCCCACGCCAATGGTGTCGGCCACGCCGATGTGCTGCACGCCGATTTCCTTGAGCAGGCGCGCGACCATGGCCACACGCTCCGGCGCGATCTCGCCTTCGTAAGGGCAACCCACGGCGCAGGAGATGGCGCCGCGCACATGAATGCCGTGTGCCCGCGCCGCTTCAGCCACCGGGCGGAAGCGTTCAATACTTTCGGCGATCGAGCAGTTGATGTTGCGCTGGCTGAAGGCCTCGCTGGCGGCGGCGAAGACCACGATCTCGTCCGGCTTCGACAAAACGGCGGCCTCGAAACCCTTCATGTTGGGCGTCAGTACCGAATAACGCACACCGGGCTTGCGCGTGATGCCGGCCATGACCTCGGCCGCGTCGGACATCTGCGGCACCCACTTGGGCGAGACAAAACTGGTGACCTCGATTTCGGTCAGGCCGGCGTCCTGCAGCCGGTGCACCAGTTCGATCTTGACGGATGCAGGCACCGGCGCCTTTTCGTTCTGCAGGCCGTCGCGCGGGCCGACATCGACAATTTTGACTTTGGAGGGGTATTTCATGGAGCGGCCCGGGAACTGTGGTTGAACATGCCCGAGTGGGCTGTCATGGGGTGTGCTGGCAAGGCACGACGATGCGGCGGGCTGGTGCCCGCGAAGAGGAGCAACGCAGCCAGCGCGCGCCAGGGCAGTGCAACCGGGTATGTAGCGCTTTCACCAAAGGATTGAAAGGCTACGTGGATGGAAAAGTGTGTATTCATGCAATGCATCAATCGGCGAAAGCGGCCAACCGCAGTTTCCGGGCCTAGTATCCTTTGTTCGGGTCAACCACACCGGCAAGGCTGGTGATGGGTGTCCCGCTCTCAACGGCCCGGATTTTTCCGGCGATCTGCGCGATGGTTTCCTCACGCAGGGTGCGCGCCGAGGTGTGCGGCGTGATGCTGATTTTCGGGTGTTTCCAGAAAACGTGCTCCGCCGGCAGCGGCTCGGTGCGGAACACGTCCAGCGTGGCGCCGGCAATGTGGCCGCTGTCCAGCAGGGTGATCAGGTCTTCATCGACCAGGTGCGCGCCGCGCGCGACGTTGATCACATAGGCGCCGGGGCGCAGTTGCGACAAGCTGTCCCGGTTCATGATGTTCGCCGTTTCCGGCGTGAGCGGCAGCAGGCAGACCAGGATGCGCGTGGCGGCCAGGAAGTCCGCCATGCCCGTTTCACCGGAGAAGCACTGGACCCCTTTGATGGTTTTGGGCGAGCGGCTCCAGCCATTGACCGGGAAATCGAACTGGGCCAGCGTGCGCGCCACGCGTTCGCCCAGCACACCCAGGCCCATGATGCCCACCGGGAAATCGGCACGCAGATTCGGCTTGCGGTAAGACCATTTGCCGCTGCGGATGTCCGCCTCGTAACCGTCGAACTCGCGGAAGTGCCGGATCACCGCATGGCTCACATATTCGGCCATCTGCACCGACATGCCCGCATCGTCCAGGCGCACCACCGAAGCGGCAGGCGGCAGTTTGAGCTTGAGCAGGGCATCCACACCGGCGCCTATGTTGAACAGCGCCTTGAGCTGCGGCTGCTCGTCGAGAAACTGCTGGGGCGGCGTCCAGACCACCGCGTAGTCCGCGGCCGGCGCACCCGGCGCCCAGTCGTTCACACTTTCCGCGGGAAATTCGGCCCGCAGGCCGGCCACCCAGGGCTCGGCCTTGGCGCCGGTGCAACAAAAAAGAATGTTCATGGGCTCGATTGTGCCGCCACTGTGGACCGCATGAAGCGATGCTCAGACCGCCATCTTGAGCAGCTCCGCCCCCTCGGTCACCTGGTCGCCGGGCGCGTACAGCAGCTCCTGCACCACCCCGTCGGCCGGCGCGGCAATCGTGTGTTCCATCTTCATGGCTTCCATCACGGCCAGTGCCTGGCCCTTTTGAACCAGGTCGCCGGCCTTGACCGCAAACGACACCACCTTGCCCGGCATGGGCGCGGTCAGGCGGCCGGCTTCGCCGTGCGCCTCGCCGGCATGGGCCAGCAGGTCGATCACGGTAATTTGCGTGGCCCCCTGGCGCGCAAACACGTGGACGGTTTCGCCGCGGCGGTACAGCCGGGCGCTCAGGCGCCTGCCGTTGAAGGCCAGCGTGACCGCCTGCCCTTCGCGCGCAAACACCAGCAGGCCTTCTTCGCCACCCACCGCCAGGCGCAACGCGCCATCGTGCAGGTAAGTCAGTTCGGCTTTCGCCGGCTCACCGTGAAACTCGAATTCGAAGCGGCGCATCGCCACCCCGTGCGAGCGCCAGCCGTCACGCCGGCTGAAGGGGTCGGCGCTTTCGAGTGCCTTTTCTTCCAGCAGGCTCAAGGCCACGGCCGCAGCCGCAGCCGCGTGCAGGCCGATTTTTTCCTGGTTGAACAGCACCGCCTGCTCACGCGGAATCAGCGCCGTGTCCAGGTCAGCTTCGGCAAAGGACCGGCTTGTCACCACATGGCGCAGGAACTGCACATTGGTGCTCAGGCCCACGATCTGCACCTGCGCCAGCGCCTCGTCCAAACGTGCCAGCGCCTGCTCGCGCGTGTCGCCGTGCACGATCAGCTTGGCAATCATCGAGTCGTAAAACGGCGAGATCACGTCGCCCTCGCGCACGCCGGCATCCACGCGCACCAGGCCGCGTTCGAAGGACACCGAAGGCGGCAGGCCGTATACATGCAAGGTGCCGGTGGCCGGCAGGAAGTTGTTGTCCGGGCTTTCGGCGCAGATACGCGCCTCGATCGCATGGCCGTGGATGCGCAGTTGCTCCTGCGCCAGCGGAAGTTTTTCGCCCGACGCCACGCGCAACTGCCACTCCACCAGGTCCAGGCCGGTAATCGCCTCCGTCACCGGGTGCTCGACCTGCAAGCGGGTGTTCATCTCCATAAAGAAGAAGTTCATCGTGCCGTCGCTGCGTTGCTCAACAATGAACTCCACCGTGCCGGCGCCGACGTAGTTGACGGCACGCGCCGCCGCCACTGCGGCTTCGCCCATCTGCTTGCGCATGGCTTCTGTCATGCCCGGCGCCGGCGCTTCTTCCAGCACCTTCTGGTGGCGGCGCTGCACCGAGCAGTCACGCTCGAACAGGTAGACGTAATTGCCATGGCTGTCGCCGAACACCTGGATCTCGATATGCCGCGGGCGCTGCGCATATTTTTCCACCAGCACCGCGTCATCGCCGAAGCTGTTGATGGCTTCGCGCTTGCAGGAGGCCAGCGCGGCCTCGAAGTCTTCCGACTTCTCCACCGCACGCATGCCCTTGCCGCCACCGCCGGCGCTGGCCTTGATCAGCACCGGGTAACCGATGCGGTCGGCTTCGCGCTGGAGCAACGCCGGATCCTGGTCGCTGCCGTGGTACCCGGGCACCAGCGGCACGCCGGCTTTTTCCATCAGCTGTTTGGACTCGGCTTTCAGGCCCATGGCCTTGATGGCCGACGCGGGCGGGCCGATGAACACCAGCCCGGCCTCGCCGCAGGCCTGCGCGAATTCCTCGTTTTCACTGAGGAAACCATAACCCGGGTGGATCGCCTCGGCGCCGGTGGCTTTGGCCGCAGCGATGATTTTTTCCCAGCGCAAATAACTGTCCCTGGGTGCGCTGCCGCCGATGTGGACGGCTTCGTCGCAAGCGCTCACATGTTTGGCATCGGCGTCGGCATCCGAATAGACGGCCACGGTCTGGATGGCCATGCGGCGCGCGGTGGCGGCCACTCTGCACGCTATCTCTCCACGATTCGCGATCAGTATTTTTTTAAACATGTCAGTCATTCTTTTTTGAAAAAGGAGAGTTCAGGGTGAAGGCCGGTGACGGGCCGCTGTCGGCTTTGCCGCTGAAAATGCGCGCCACGCGTGCAAACAGTTGCCGCAGGTAACGCCAGCAAAGGCGGATCAGCCAGACACTGAAGATCAGCACCAGGATCAACACGCCCACGAACACCAGCGGATGGGCAATCGCCAGCCACAGGCCGGCCGGCACGATGCTGTCTTCGACCAGCGAGGCGCCCACATTGGTAAACGGCTCAGGCGAAGTGTTGATGGCCGCGCGTGTGGTGGCCTTGGCCGCGTGGCTGGTGGCGGCCAGCGAACCCCCGGCCAGGGCGGCCAGCAAGGCCATCACGCCGCTGTCGGCACCGAACACACCGGCTGCCAGCGCCGCGCCGGCCGGAATGCGGATCACGGTGTGCACCACGTCCCACAGGGAATCCAGCCCCGGAATCTTGTCGGCAAAAAATTCCACGAACACCATGAAGCCACTGGCGCCCAGCACCACCGGGTGCGCCAGCAGGTGCAGGCCTTGCGGCAGCTGGATCCAGCCCATGAAACCCGCCAGGCCGGTCAGCAGAACCACCAGGTAGAGGCGCACGCCGCTGGCCCAGCCGAGCGCACCCGCCAGGGCAATCAGTTGCGCGGTGTCGAGGCTGTTCATCAAAGTCCCTTTGTCATCATGGCACCCACACCACGTCGTCATCGACCGCATACAGCTTGCAGACAACACCGCGCCTGGCCTGGCAAAAACCCAGCGCCCGGCCCGCCGCCCAGTCGCCGGTGGCCCAGCCGTTGGAACCATCGGGTCCGACCGCGTACGCACGCGGCTTGCTGCCCGCCAGGAACTTGGCATAGGTCATCTCGAGGCTGGCCTTGTTCACCGGCACCTTGCCGACATCACCCACGCTGGCAAAGCCGCTGGCTTTGGGAATGTCCACAATGCCCGGCTTGCTGAAACCATGGCGCGCCAGGAATTCTTCCGCGAGCGGCACCCAGTGGTCCATGTCGTTGCTGATGCCGCTGTGGCCATCCACACCCGAGGCCGCCATGGCGTGCAGTTCGGCCTGACCGCCACCGTCGGTCCAGGCGCGGTGCCAGCGTTTGGGGTTGTCGGCGCCCCAGTATTTGTCGTTGGCCCAGTAAAACCACAACATGGGCACCCTGGCTGCCGCCGCCTTGCTGCGCCACAGGCTTTCGATCGCGCGCGGGTTGCACGGATCACCCGTGCGCTTGTCCGGTTCGCCGCCGGTGCCACCGGCAAAGTTGATACCGGCCACCAGGCCCGGCGGATTGCGTGACACGGTGGCGACCGCGGTCAAGCCACCGACCGACTGGCCCATCACGACCCAGCGCTGGGTATTCACATACGGCAGGGTGCGCGCGAACTCCAGCGTCTGCAGCACCTGGTCGGAGGCGGCCGTGCCCACCGGCTCGGGACGCAGGGTGTTGCAGCCCCCCGAGTCTTCCGGGTCGAACTGGCTATAGGTTTCGTGATAACCCAGGCGCGTCGGGACCATGACCACAAAACCCTTGCGCACCAGGTAACGCGACAGGTGTTCAAAACGCTGGCGGCCCAGCAGGCCGCGCTTGTCCTGCACCGGCCTGCCGTGGTTCATGATCACCAGTGGGAACGGGCCGTCACCGGCCGGCCGGAAAATCGTCACCGGAATGTTGCCCTCGGCCGGCTTGCCGTACAGGTCCTGCGTCTTCACCGCGATGTGCTGGACCTCCTCGCGCAGGTCGGCAGCGCGCACCGGCTCGGCGGGCGCCTGGGCCCAGGCCGAGGTGACCAGGACCAGGGCGGAGGCAAGAATCAACAGGGCGCGCATGATGCCTCCTTCCACCTAGCTCAACAGCCAGGTGGGTTTGCGTTTCTGCAAAAACGACAACACGCCCTCGCGGCCTTCCGGGCTCACGCGGATGTCGGCAATACCTTCGACGGTCTTCTGGATCAGCGAGGGCGTGATCTCATGGTCCGCCACATCCTGCACCAGCTTCTTGCACAGCTTCACCGCTTCGGGGCCGGCGTTGACCAGCGTTTTCGCGATTTCCGCGACCTTGCCATCGAGTTCGGCCGCGGCCACCACCTCATGCACAAAACCGATGCGCAAGGCCTCTGCCGCATCAAAACGTTCGGCCGTCAGAAAGTAGCGGTGTGCCGCGCGCGCCCCCATGGCGCGTATCACGTAGGGGCTGATGGTCGCGGGGATCAGGCCAAGCTTCACCTCGCTGAGGCAGTAGCCGGCCGTGTCGCTAGAGACCGCAATGTCGCAGGCCGCGACCAGGCCGGTACCGCCGGCATAAACATCGCCCTGCACCTTCGCAATCGTGGGCTTGGGGCAGGCATAAACCACGCGCAGCATCTCGGCCAGCGCGCTGGCGTCGGCCACGTTTTCGTCGCGCGTGTAGTCGGCCATGCGTTTCATCCAGTTGAGGTCGGCCCCGGCGCAGAAGGCCGTGCCCTTGGCGGCCAGCACGATGCAGCGTACCTCCTCGCGTTTGCCGAGCTCGATGAACACCGCCGTGAGTTCGGCAATCACCTCGTCGTTGAAGGCGTTGCGGACCTCGGGCCGGTTCAGCGTGACGGTGGAGACGCCGCCGCCAAAACTCAGTTCCAGATGTTTCATGGCTGTCTTCCCTTCAATAACGCTTGGCAACTTCTTCGAGCATCACCTCGGTCGCGCCGCCGCCGATGGCCAGCACGCGGGCATCACGCCACAGCCGTTCGATCGCGGTTTCGCGGATGAAACCCATGCCGCCGTGGAACTGCTGGCAGGTCTGCACCACCTCGTTGACGAGTTCGCCGGTCAGGGCCTTGAGCATGGACACGTCCTGCACGATGTCGTGGCCCTGGGTCACGCGCCAGGCGCAGTGATACATGAAGGCGCGCGCGGCGCGTGTCTTGGCGTCCAGCATGGCCAGGCGCTGGCGTATCACCTGCTGATCCCACAGCGGCCCGCCAAAGGCCTGGCGCTGGCGCACGTAGTCCAGCGTCAGCTTGAGCGCCTGCTGGCAGTGGCCGACCGCCATCGCGCCCAGCGCGATGCGTTCGGTCTGGAAGTTTTTCATGACCGAATAAAAACCCTTGCCCTCCTCGCCCAGCAGATTCCAGGCGGGGATGCGCACATTGTCGAAAATCAGTTCAGCCGTGTCGGACGACAGCCAGCCGGTTTTCTTGAGCGCGCGGCCCACCGTGAAACCCGGCGTGCCCTTCTCGACGATGAACATCGAGATGTCACGCTTGCCCGGCCCGGTCTTGGCCGCGACGAAATACAAATCGGCGTGGACGCCGTTGGTGATGAACATCTTGGTGCCGTTGAGCACCCAGTCGTCGCCATCACGTTTGGCCGTGCTGCGGATGCCGGCCACGTCGGAGCCCGCGCCCGGCTCGGTGATGCCGACGGCGGTGATCAGCTCGCCGGCGATCACCTTTTTCATGTATTTGTCTTTTTGCGCCGCGTTGCCCGCGTGGTGCAGATGCGGGCTGGCCATGTCGGTGTGGACCAGCACGGTGATGATGAAGCCGGCAAAGGTCGATTGCGACAGCGCCTCGGCAAACACCAGGTTGGTCATGGCATCGCTGTCGGCGCCGCCGTATTTTTCTTCGTACATCAGGCCGAACAGGCCGGCCTGGCCCATGCGTTGGAGCACCTCGCGCGGGACGAAGCCTTGCTCCTCCCACGCGGCGGCATGCGGCTCCACCTCTTTCGCGATGAAGCGGCCGATCTGGTCGCGCAGGGATTCGTATTCGGGCGTGTCGTAAATGGAGGCGTTGGACATGAAAACCTTGTTCTGAAAAAGTGCTATTTCCCCACCTGCTGACCGGTGGACTTGTCTCCTGGCCGTTCGGCCTGAGCTTGTCGAAGGCGTTTCGACAGGCTCAACGCGAACGGATGATGGCGGCTCAGCATCCTGCCTACATGCGGAAGACGCCGAACTTCGGCTCGGGAATCGGCGCGTTCAGGCTCGCGCGCAGGCCCAGCGCCAGCACGCGGCGCGTGTCGGCCGGGTCGATCACGCCGTCGTCCCACAGCCGCGCGCTCGAGTAATAGGGGTGTGACTGGTGTTCGAACT
>CALRTF020000104.1:0-13161 GCA_943370985.1 Paenacidovorax caeni | reverse complement strand
GCCCCCGTACGGCGCAAACCGTACGGGGGCTTTTTATGTCCAGCCCGCCCCGTGAGAGGCGGTGTGGAATTATTTCGGCAGCAGCACCTTGTCAACCACGTGGATCACGCCGTTGGACTGGTACACGTCGGCGATGGTCACGGTGGCAGAGCCGCCTTTTTCATCGGTGACCATCACCTTGCCGCCCATGGCCTTGGCGGTGAGCGTGCCGCCGGCCACGGTTTTCAGCGAGGCAGAACCCTTGCCGTCGGTGATCGCCTTGGTCAGCGCCGCGGCGTCCATCTTGCCGGCCACCACGTGGTAGGTCAGGATGCCGGTCAGCATGCCCTTGTTTTCAGGCTTGAGCAGGGTGTCCACGGTGCCGGCAGGCAGCGCTGCAAAAGCGGCGTTGGTCGGTGCAAACACGGTGAAGGGACCGGGGCCTTTGAGCGTGTCGACCAGGCCGGCGGCCTTGACGGCAGCAACCAGCGTGGTGTGGTCCTTGGAATTCACCGCGTTGTCGATGATGTCCTTGGACGCCAGCATGGGCGCGCCGCCGACCATGACTTGGGCGAAGGAAGAAGCCGCCGTCATGGACATCATGACAGCCAGACCGATGGAAGCCAGTTTGTGTTTCGTTTGCATGTGAATACCCTTTGAGTTGAACAATCAGCCGACATCCAGGATGGGACATCAACGGCTGTCTTCAATACGGGCTGGAAACACGGCTGGATTCAACCGTGTTCGCAACACGGGTATCTGTTTGTATCTGCAGCCGCTCAGGGCTGGCCCTGTAGCCAGTCGCGTACCGCCTGCGGATACAGCCGGTGTTCTTCCACCAGCACGCGCGCGGCCAGTGTGTCGGCGGTGTCATCCGGCAGCACCGGCACCATCGCCTGCGCGAGTATGGGGCCGTGGTCGAGTTCGGCCGTCACCTGGTGCACGGTGCAACCGGCTTGCGTGCAGCCGGCAGCGATGGCGCGCTGGTGGGTGTTGAGGCCGGTGAAAGCCGGCAGCAGCGAGGGATGGATGTTGATCAGGCGCCCGGCGTAGTGGGCCACAAAACCCGGCGTCAGGATGCGCATGAAACCGGCCAGCACCACCAGCGCGGGGCGGTAGCCGTCGATCAACTGCATCAGTGCGGCATCGAAGGTTTCACGCGTCTCGAAGGCGCGGTGGTCCAGCAGCTGCGTGGCCACACCGAGCGACCCGGCCAGTTGCAGTCCCGCCGCGCCGGGCCGGTTGCTGATCACCGCCGCGACGGTGGCGCCGAAGTGCCGCGACCAGTCCTGCTGCTGCGCGGCCTGCACGATGGCGGCCATGTTGGAGCCGCTGCCTGAAATCAGGATGACGATGTTTTTGGAAGAAGGCATAAGGCGGAAGGCGTGGCGTGGATTATCGCGGTCACGGCCGGGGCGCCGGCCGCCTGGCCCCGGCGAACAGCGCGAAAGACACCACCCCCATGCCGACCAGCCCCCACAGCAGGCCGGTGTAGCCGCCCAGCCCGACCAGGGCCCAGGCTGCCAGAAAGGGCGCAGCCGCGCGTGTACACAGCGCGATGCCCGACATGGCGCCGCCTATGCGGCCCACATGTTCGCGGCCGTAAAAGTCCGGCACGATGTTGCTGCGCACGATGGTGATCAGCCCGTTGGCCACGCCGAACAGCACCGCAAACGCGAGCAGCACCGCCGTCTCGCGCCCCAGCGCAAACAGCACCAGCGACACCGGAAACAGCGCAAACACGGCCAGCCCCAGCGTGCGCTGGTTCAGCGAACGGCCCAGCCACAAAAACGCAAAACGCCCCGCGACCTGCGCCGGGCCGAACCAGACCATCACGGCCACCGCCTGGTCCTGCGTCAGGCCGCGTGATGCGAAGGCCGGCATCAAATGCGCCCAGATGGTCGAGATCGCAAAAATATAAAAGGTGAAAGCCGCGGTCAGCAGCCAGAAGGTGCTGCCCTGCATGGCCTGGCGCAAGGTCGCCTGGTCCTGCGCGGCTTCCACCGGGGCGGCGCCGGGCAGCGGCGGCCGTTTCCAGGCGCCGCGCAGCACCCAGGCGTGGAGCGGCCCCACCAGCAGCAGCGCCAGCGCCATCACCAGCAGCGCGGGCCGCCAGCCCAGGCGCGCCTGCAGCCAGGCCACCGCCGGGAACGACAGCGTGCTGGCAAAACCACCGACCAGCGTGAGCGTGGTGATGCCCTGGCGGTAGCGCTCGGGGAAACGTTTGGTGATCTCCATGAAGGCCGGCTCGTACAGCGTCATGGCCATGGCCAGCCCCAGCAGGGCCCAGGCGGCATACAGCATCGGCAGGTGGTGCGCCTGCGACCAGAGCGCACAGCCGGCCGCGCCCAGCAGCGCGCCACCGGTCAGCACCGCGCGGCCGCGGCCGCGGTCAATCGCTGCGCCCACGGCGTAGGTCGCCAGCCCCCAGACCATCAGGCCCAGCGTGAACGCGCCCATGATGTCGGGCTGGCTCCAGCCCATGTCGCGCTGCATCGGCAGCACAAACGAGGAAAAGCCGTAATACAAAACCGCCCAGACAAGAATCTGGCCGACACTGAGGGCGCTGATGATGGTGCGGTAAGACGGCAAGATGGCCTGATTATCCCGGGCTGTACAGGCGCAGATTTCTGCCCGGATTCTGCACGGCGGAATCGCTCGCTATTTGTCCCACCTGGGACATAAAATTGCGAACGACCGTGCTAAAAATACAAAGTTACCGAACCGATTGGAGACATGCCGTTTATGGATCTAGCTTTCACCCCTGAAGAACAAAAATTCCGCGAAGACATACGCGCCTGGGTGGGTGCCAACCTGCCGGCCGACATCTCGCACAAGGTGCACAACGCGCTGCGCCTGACGCGTGACGACATGCAGCGCTGGGCCAAAATCCTCGGCAAAAAAGGCTGGCTGGGCCACGGCTGGCCCAAGGAGTTCGGCGGCCCGGGCTGGAACGCGGTGCAGAAACACCTGTTCGAGGAAGAGTGTGCGCTGGCCGGTGCGCCACGCGTCGTGCCTTTCGGCCCGGTGATGGTTGCGCCCGTGATCATGGCTTTCGGCACCCCCGAGCAGCAGCAGCGCTTTCTGCCCGGCATCGGCAGCGGCGAGGTCTGGTGGAGCCAGGGTTACAGCGAACCGGGTTCAGGCTCCGACCTGGCCTCGGTCAAGTGCCGCGCCGAACGTGTCGGCGACAAATACATCGTCAACGGCCAGAAGACCTGGACCACGCTGGGCCAGTACGGCGAGTGGATTTTCTGCCTGGTGCGCACCAGTACCGAAGGCAAGCCGCAGACCGGCATCAGCTTCCTGCTGATCGACATGAAGTCGCCCGGCGTCACCGTGCGGCCCATCGTGCTGCTCGACGGCGAGGCCGAAGTCAACGAAGTCTGGTTCGACAACGTCGAGGTGCCGGCCAACAACCTGATCGGCGAGGAAAACAAGGGCTGGACCTATGCCAAACACCTGCTCAGCCATGAACGGACCAACATCGCCGACGTGAACCGCGCCAAACGCGAGCTCGAGCGCCTCAAACGCATCGCCAAAACCGAAGGCGTCTGGGACGACCTGCGTTTCCGCGACGAGATCGGCAAACTCGAGGTCGATGTGGTGGCGCTGGAGATGCTGGTGCTGCGTGTGTTGTCGGCCGAAAAATCCGGCAAGAACTCGCTGGACATCGCCGGCCTGCTGAAAATCCGCGGCAGCGAGATCCAGCAGCGTTACAGCGAACTGATGATGCTGGCGGCCGGCCCCTTCAGCCTGCCCTTCATCGAGGAAGCCATGGAAGCCGGCTGGCAGGGCGACTTCCCGGGCGGCGTCGCCGCCAATGCGCCGCTGGCCTCGACCTATTTCAACTTACGCAAGACCACGATTTACGGCGGCTCGAATGAAGTGCAGCGCAACATCGTGTCGCAGTTTGTTTTGGGCTAACGGACCGTTCGGGCTGAGCCTGTCGAAGCCCTGCACGTACATCACATATACCCTTCGACAAGCTCAGGGTGAACGGCCAATTTTGGAGAACACGCATGGATTTTGATTTCACCGACGACCAGGAACAGTTGCGCGACGCGGTCCGCAAATGGGTGGACAAGGGCTACGACTTCGAGCGCCGCCGCGGCATCGCCAAAGCCGGCGGCTTCTCGCGCGAAGCCTACGGCCAGATCGCCGAACTCGGCCTTGCCGGCCTGTATATCCCGGAAGCCCACGACGGCATGGGCATGGGCCCGGTCGAAGGCATGGTGGTCATGGAGGAGCTGGGGCGCGGCATCGTCGCCGAGCCCCTGGCTCAGTCGCTGATCGCTGGCGCCGTCCTGTCGGGCTACGCACCGGACGCCGTCAAGACCGCCTGGCTGCCCAAAATTGCCAGCGGCGAGGCGCTGGTGGTGCTGGCCGCGCAGGAGCGCCAAGCCCGCTACCAGCTCGACAAGTGCGAAGCAAAAGCAGTCTCGGCTCCCGCCGGCTGGACATTGTCTGCTACAAAAAGCGTAGTGCCTGCGGGTGACCAGGCCGATGCCTTCATGGTGCCGGCGCAGGTCGAGGGCAAGATCGCGCTGTTCCTGGTGGAGCGCACCGCCGCCGGCGTCAGCACCCGCGGCTACGGCACGCAGGACGGCGGCCGCGCCGCCGACGTGGTTCTCAAGGATGCCCCGGCCACCCTGATCACGCTGGACGGTCTGACGGCCCTGGAACACGCGGTGGACATCGGCATCGCCGCGACCTGCGCCGAAGCCGTCGGCGTGATGGACAAGACCCTGGCGATCACCGTCGAGTACATGAACACGCGCAAACAGTTCGGCGTGTTCATCAGCAGCTTCCAGGCACTGCGGCACCGCGTGGCCGACATGAAGATGTATCTCGAGCTGGCCCGCTCCATGAGTTATTACGCCTCGCTCAAACTCAACGCACCGGCCGCGGAGCGCCGCGCCGCGATGGCGCGCGCCAAATACCAGCTTGGCGTGTCCATGCGTTTTGTCGGCCAGCAGGCGGTGCAGTTGCACGGCGGCATTGGCGTGACCGATGAATACATCGTCAGCCATTACTTCAAGAAGCTCACGCAGCTGGAGATGAGCTTCGGCGACACCTTGCACCACCTCGGTGAGGTCTCGGCCCGCATGCAGGACACCGCAGGCGTGTTTGCCTGACTTGCACGCGACATATTGAGAAACGATGCTCCGTGGCATGAACCACGGGCACTATTAATTCCAGGAGACACACCATGTTGATACAACGCCGCATTCTTCTGGCCATCGCCGCCGCCGGCCTGGTGATGGCAGGTTGCGTCACCACGCCCCAGCCCGAACAACATCCGCCGATTGTGTTTGTGCACGGCAACGGCGACACCGCCGCCTTGTGGCAGACCACGATCTGGCGGTTTGAGTCGAACGGCTGGCCGCGCGAGCGCCTGCACGCGATCGACGTGCCCTACCCCCTGTCGCGCGACGACGACGGCAAGGCCCAGCCCGGCCGCACATCGACGGCCGAACACATGGCCTTCCTGAAGTCCGAGGTCGACAAGGTGCTGCAGGCCACCGGCGCCAAACAGGTCGTGCTGATCGGCAACTCGCGCGGCGGCAATGCGATCCGCAACTACATCTACAACGGCGGCGGCGCGGCGCGTGTCAGCCATGCCATCCTGGGCGGCACGCCCAACCACGGCGTCTGGGCCACCAAAGGTTTTCGCGAAGCCAACGAGTTTTCTGGCACCGGGCCTTTCCTGAGCGGCCTCAACGCGCCCAAAAACGCCGCCGGCGACGAGGTCACCGGTCCGGTCCAGTGGCTGACCATCCGCTCCGACAACAACGACAAGTTCGCCCAGCCCGACGGCCTCTGGATTGGCGCGCGCGGCACACCGACCAACGTGAGCTTCGAAGGACCGGCACTCAAGGGCGCGACCAACATCGTGCTGCCGCGTGTCGATCACCGCGAGACTTCATTCTCGCCGGCCGCCTTCGAGGCCAGCTACCGTTTCATCACCGGCAAAAATCCGCAGACCGTCGCCATTCAGCCCGAAACACCCATCGTGCTCAACGGCAAGATCACGGGCCTGGGCCTGACCCCGACCGACCCGGCTTCCGGCAACTATTCGAACAACCTGCCGCTGCCCGGCGCCCAGCTGATGGTGTTCGCCACCGACCCCGCCACCGGCGCGCGCATCGGCAACGCCGTGCATACCAAAACCGTGGGCACCGACGGTATCTGGGGTCCGTTCACCGCGCAGCCGGGTGTGCCTTACGAGTTTGCGATCACCGCCACCGGTTATGCGACCACACATATCTACCGCAGCGCCTTCCCGCGCTCCAGCAAGATCATCCACCTGCGCGCCGACCGCCTCGCCGAAGCCGACAAGGCCGCCAGATCCAGTGTGACCTTGACGCGCCCGCGCGGTTATTTCGACGCGCAGCGCGACCGCATGATGTTCGACGGCAAAACCGCGCTGCCCGGTGTGCCGCCAGCCGGCGCCGGCGTTTCAGCGTCCAGGATCAACCTCACGCAGGACGGCTTCCGGACTATCGCGGCAGAGTTCAACGGCGAAAAAATCACCGGCCAGACCTGGCCGGTTTCGGGCAACCATGTGGTGGTGCTGGAGCTGACCTACTGACCTGCAGTGTTGCCGACGGTCAATAACGGCCGCCGTCAATAAAGCGCAGCAGGCCGTTGACCAACTCGGCTTCCTGGCCCTGGAAGCCGTGCGGAGAACGTCCTTCACAGGCCTCCGGGCCGCGCGGGCCCTCCGTGCCGGCGCCCCCGGCCACCACCACCACTTGCCGGCGCGCCGACGTGATGCGGGCCTCCACGCGGGGCATGGCATCAGCCGGTGACCGCATGCAGCGATCCAGCGCATGGCCCACCAGCAGCGCGGGAATGGCTATCGCTTCCAGTGGAAGATCGAACACCGTCTGGGCCGTCCAGGGTTTGCGGCCAGCCGTCGTTCCCACGGTGAGCAAGGAGGTCAGCACCATCCCGTCGGGCGCTTCAGCGCCCCGCAGCCGGGCCGATGCATTGGCGGCCGAGATGGAACCGCGGCTGGTGCCTATCACCCAGACCGGGCTGTGGCCGCGGCGCCGGAGATCGGCGATCACCCGGCCCAGGTCATCCGCATGGGCAGCACTTGCGCGAAATGCTGCGAGGCCGTCCTCCTGCCGATGGTCGGACGGCGCATCAACCATGGCCGTGGCCCACCCGGCCGCGCGAAACAGTGGCGATGAACGCACCAGCGAATTGCCCTTCAGCAAGCGCGGGCACCCCTGGGCATCGAGGTCCAGCACCCCGTCCCCGCCAGCCAGCAACACCAGCGCGCCGCGCGCTGCATGCGGCGCTTCCGGTCCTGCCAACACGTACTGAAGTTGGGCGCCGCCGCGAACAGGCAGCGTCACCACGGTGCCACAGGGCTTCGCGCTGGCCTCTCCGGACATCAAGGCCGCCACCAGCAGGACACCGGCGAGACCGGCGAGCACGCTGCGCGGGGCGGCCCGTGCCGTCACGACCACCGGAACGTCGATGACCTCGCAAACGTATGGATCAGTCATCATCAAGTCAGGTCGGCCCACCCGCCATGGATCTGCCGAAGCCGCCCGGCGCAACCCAGGGCCCGCAAGCCGGCAAAGGACAAGGTCAGTTCACACCAGCAGCCGCGACGTCCTCGGCACATGCGCCATCAAGAACTCCATCTGGTCCGCCAGGATGCGGCGGTTGCGCAGGATGAAGTCTTCCCACAGGCTGGGCACATAGGGCGTGTACAGCAGCGGCATGTGCGCCTGTTCGGGGGTGCGGCTGCTCTTGCGGTGGTTGCAGGCGCGGCAGGCGGTCACCACGTTCATCCAGGTGTCGATACCGTTCTGCGCAAACGGGATGATGTGTTCGCGGGTCAGGTCTTCCTCATGGAAGTGGTCGCCGCAGTAGGCGCAGACATTGCGGTCGCGCGCGAACAGCTTGCTGTTGGTCAGGCCCGGCTTCAGGTTGAAAGGGTTGATGTTGGGCACGCCCTTGGTGCCGATGATGCTGTTGACGTTGATGATGGACTGGTTGCCGGTGACGGCGTTGTGGCCGCCATGGAAGGTCGCCACCCGTGCACCCATCTCCCAGCGCACTTCATCCGAGGCATAGTGCAACACGGCTTGTTCGAGGCTGATCCACGACTGCGGCAACCCCTTGGCTGAGAGCTTCAAGACCTTCAAACGAACCTCCAATGGTTTAAAAACGCATGGAACCGGACTCAAAAATGCCTGACACCCCAATATACAGCGGATTCATGACAAAGCCCTGCGCTGGGGTCTCAGGGGCTCCTGAAGCCGCATCCAACCGATACATGGCGCTATTAAAACGATAATTGGCAGCATGAAAATCTTCCGCGGCTACCAGGACCCAGGGCTTGCGGCCCAGTGCGCGCTGACCATAGGCAACTTCGATGGCGTGCACCGCGGCCACCAGGCCATGCTGGCGCTGCTGAAAAACGAGGCCCAGCACCGCGGCGTCCCGAGCTGCGTGATGAGCTTCGAGCCGCATCCGCGCGACTACTTTGCGGCTGTCGCGCGCAAACCCGAACTGGCGCCGGCGCGTATCGCCACCCTGCGCGACAAACTCACCGAACTGGCACGCTGCGGCATCGACCAGTGTGTGGTGCTGCCCTTCAATGCACGGCTGGCGGCCCAGCCGGCCCAGGCCTTCATCGAGGACGTGCTGGTGAAGGGGCTGGGCGTGCGTTACGTGCTGGTCGGCGACGATTTCCGCTTCGGCGCCAGGCGCACGGGCGACTACGCCATGCTGGACGCGGCCGGCGAAGGCCTGGGTTTCGACGTGGCCCGCATGAACAGTTATGAAGTCAGCAACACCCGCGTCTCAAGCTCGGCGGTGCGCGAGGCCCTGGCCCAGGGCCGGATGGACCGCGTCGCCAGCCTGCTGGGCCGGCCCTACAGCATCTCCGGCCATGTGGTGCACGGCCGCAAGCTGGGGCGCGAACTGGGTTTTCGCACCCTGAACCTGCGCTTTTCCCACTGGAAACCGGCCGCCAGCGGGATTTTTGCGGTGCAGGTCTTTGGCCTCGGCACCGCCCCGCTGCCCGGCGTCGCCAACCTCGGTATCCGCCCCTCGATCGACCCCGGCGATGTCAACGGCGGGCGGGTGCTGCTGGAAACCCATTGCCTGTCTTGGCCCGCCGGGCTGGGTTCTGAAGAGGCATACGGTAAAATCATCCGCGTGGAACTGCTACACAAACTGCACGACGAACTGAAATACGACGGTCTGGACAGCCTCAAGGCGGGTATATCCAGGGACTGCGACGACGCGCGGGCGTTTTTTGCGTCCATGCACACGGAAACCAGCCGCCAGACGACGCGCGACCGAATTTAGACGATCTCGTCGCCTCTGGCCCCGCCCCCCTCCGGCGCAAGGCTTGTCACCCGAACAGCATTCCGGCGCCCTGAGCCATCAGGCTGCCCCAACAAGAGCATTCCATGTCCGACACCAAAACCGATTACCGCAGCACCCTCAACCTGCCCGACACCCCGTTCCCGATGCGCGGCGACCTGCCCAAGCGCGAGCCGGGCTGGGTCAAGGAATGGGACGACAAGGGCATCTACAAAAAGCTGCGCGACGTGCGCGCCGGCAAGCCGAAATTTGTATTGCACGACGGCCCGCCGTATGCCAACGGCCAGATCCACATGGGCCACGCGGTCAACAAGATCCTGAAAGACATGATCGTCAAGGCGCGCCAGCTCAAGGGCCTGGACGCCATCTACGTGCCGGGCTGGGATTGCCACGGCCTGCCGATCGAGAACCAGATCGAAAAAACATTCGGCCGCAAGCTCAGCCGCGACGAGGTGCAGGCCAAAAGCCGCGCCTACGCGACCGAGCAGATCGCGCTGCAGAAGGAAGACTTCAAGCGCCTGGGCGTGCTCGGCGAATGGGACAACCCCTACCTGACCATGGCCCCCGGCAACGAGGCCGACGAGATCCGCGCGCTCAAACGCATCATGGAACGCGGTTTTGTCTACCGCGGCCTCAAACCGGTCTACTGGTGTTTCGACTGCGGCTCCTCGCTGGCCGAGTTCGAGATCGAATATGCCGACAAGAAATCGCAGACGCTGGACGTCGGTTTCAAGGCGGCCGAACCGGACAAACTCGCCGCGGCCTTCGGCCTGAAAAGCCTGGCAAAAGACGCGTTTGCGGTGATCTGGACCACCACCGCCTGGACCATCCCGGCGAACCAGGCGCTGAACCTGAATCCCGAGCTCGACTACGCGCTGGTCGACACCGAACGCGGCATCCTGCTGCTGGCCGCCTCGCTGGTCGAAAGGTGCATGGAGCGCTTCCAGCTGACCGGCAGCGTGCTGGCGACCACCGAAGGCAAAAACCTGGCACTGCTGAACTTCCAGCACCCCTTGTCTGAGGTGCATGAGGGTTACCGCCGCCTGAGCCCGGTGTTCCTGGCCGACTACGCAACCGCCGACGACGGCACCGGCATCGTGCACTCGTCGCCTGCTTACGGCGTGGAGGATTTCAACTCCTGCATCGCCAACGGCATCGCGGTGGACGACATCCTGAACCCGGTGCAGGCGCATGGCCGCTACGTGGACGAGTTGCCGCTGTTCGGAGGGCTCAATATCTGGAAAGCCGCGCCGCTGGTGATCGATGCGCTGCGCGACGCCGGCCGGCTGTTCGCGACCGAGACCATCACCCACAGCTACCCGCACTGCTGGCGCCACAAGTCGCCGGTGATCTACCGCGCCGCGGCCCAGTGGTTCATTCGTATGGACGAGGGCGAAGGCGTGTTCACCAGGGACAAGGCGCCGCAGACCCTGCGCCAGCTCGCGCTCAAGGCGATCGAGGAAACCAGCTTCTACCCGGAAAACGGCAAGGTGCGCCTGCGCGACATGATCGCCGGCCGGCCCGACTGGTGCATCTCGCGCCAGCGCAACTGGGGCGTGCCGCTGCCGTTTTTCATCCACACGGCCACCGGCGAGCTGCACCCGCGCACCATGGAGCTGCTGGACACGGCAGCAAGCATGGTCGCCGAGGGCGGCATCGAGGCCTGGAGCAAGGCCACGGCCGAATCGCTGATAGGCGCGGATGCCGAGTTCTACACCAAGAGCAATGACATCCTCGACGTCTGGTTCGATTCCGGCACCACGCATTACACCGTGCTGCAGAAAAGCCATGCGGCCCAGTCCACCTGGCCGGCCGACCTCTACCTCGAGGGCCATGACCAGCACCGCGGCTGGTTCCATTCCTCGCTGCTGACGGCCTGCGCGATGTACGACCGCGCGCCTTACAAGGGGCTGCTGACCCACGGCTTCACGGTGGACAGCCAGGGCCGCAAGATGAGCAAGTCACAGGGCAACGGCGTCGATCCGCAGGAAACCAGCAAGAAGCTGGGCGCGGAGATCATCCGCCTGTGGGTGGCCGCCAGCGACTACTCGGGCGACATCGCCGGCGACGACAAGATCCTCGCACGGGTGGTGGACACCTACCGGCGCGTGCGCAACACGCTGAAGTTCCTGCTGGCCAACATCAGCGACTTCGACCCGGCCAAAGACGCGGTGCCGCTGGACCAGATGCTGGAGATCGACCGTTATGCGCTGAGCCGCGCGGCGCAGCTTCAGGCCGACATCCTCGCGCATTACGAGGTTTATGAATTCCACCCGGTGGTCTCCAAGCTGCAGATCTACTGCAGCGAAGACCTGGGCTCCTTCTACCTCGACATCCTGAAGGACCGCCTCTACACCACGGCACCAAAATCGCTGGCCCGGCGCAGCGCGCAGACCGCGCTGCACCAGATCACCCAGGCCATGCTGCGCTGGATGGCGCCTTTCCTGAGCTTCACGGCCGAGGAGGCCTGGAAGGTCTGCGGCGCCTCGGAGTCCATCTTCATGGAAACCTATGCCGAGCTGGCGGCGCCCGATGAAGCGCTGCTGGCGAAGTGGGGCCGCGTGCGCGAATTGCGTGATGCGGTCAACAAGGACATCGAGGCCTTGCGCGCCGATGGCCAGGTCGGCTCTTCGCTGCAGGCCAATGTGGCGCTGGCCGTTGCCCCGGCCGACCATGCGCTGCTGACCAGCCTGGGCGAGGACCTGAAGTTCGCCTTCATCACCTCCGCTATTGAATTGATGGCTGCCGACGCCCTGTCCATCAGGGTCAAACCCAGTTCCGACACCAAATGTGAACGCTGCTGGCATTACCGCGCCGATGTCGGCCAGGACCCGGCGCATCCCGGCATTTGCGGCCGTTGCACCAGCAACCTGTTCGGTGCCGGTGAAGACAGAAAGTACGCGTGATGACAAAGCCCACCTTCGGGACCACCTCGGCGAGCCTGTTCCCCTGGCTGGGCCTGGCGCTGATCCTGCTGATTGCCGACCAGTTCACCAAGGTGCTGATCCTGGGCTATTACCAGCTCGGCGACGCGACTTACGTGACCCCCTTTTTCAACATCGTGCGGGTGCACAACAGCGGCGCGGCCTTTTCCTTCCTGGCGTCCGCATCGGGCTGGCAGCGCTGGTTTTTTACCGCCATCGGTATTGCGGCCGCCATCTTCATCGTGTGGATGCTCAAGTCGCACGCCGGGCAGAAGCTGTTCTCGTTTGCGCTGGCCTGCATCCTGGGCGGCGCCGTGGGCAATGTGATCGACCGCATGCTGCACGGTTATGTGGTGGACTTTCTCGATTTTCACTACGCGGGCTGGCACTTCCCGGCCTTCAACATCGCCGACAGCGCAATCACCGTCGGGGCCATCTGCCTGATCCTGGACGAGCTGTTGCGCGTCCGCAGGGCACGTTAGGGCGGGCACGCGCCTGGCCTGCTCCCTGCTTGAGGACTGACGCGCGGCAGGGTGCGGCGGACCTGAGGGCCGCTGCAAGCGGCGCGCGGGCGTTATAGTGAACTCTCTTTTATGAAGCATCTGTTGAATCTGCTGGCCGCCATCGCGCTGCTGGTCTGGGGCACCCATCTGGTCAGAACCGGCATCCTGCGCGTGTTCGGGGCCAACCTGCGTCATGTCCTGTCACGCAGCATCAGCAACCGTTTCAACGCCGCCCTGTCCGGTATAGGCGTGACCGCGCTGGTGCAATCGAGCACGGCAACGGCGCTGATCGTCTCCTCCTTTGTCGGCCAGGGGCTGATCGCGCTGCCGCTGGCGCTGGCCGTGATGCTGGGGGCTGATATCGGCACCAGCCTGATGGCGGTGGTGTTTTCCTT
>CALRTF020000103.1:0-13275 GCA_943370985.1 Paenacidovorax caeni | reverse complement strand
GCCGCACCAAAGGACACCATGTCGGCCAGTGAGTCCATCTGCTCGCCAAAGGCGCTCTGCGTGTTGGTCATGCGCGCCACCCGGCCGTCCAGGCTGTCGAGCACCATGGCGGCAAACACGCCAATCGCCGCCTGATCGAAACGTCCATTCATGGCCATCACGATCGCGTAAAACCCGCCGAACAGCCCGGCCAGCGTGAACAGGTTGGGCAGGATGTAGATGCCCTTGCGCCGCTTGCGCGGAACAACTTCTTCGGCGTCGATGTCAGGGTCGTGACCGTCATGCATGGAAGGCGCTCCGGTTTGCGGGAAAGGTGTCGCGCCCGGGGTGCGGCGCAGAGAGTGATTCAGTCATGCACAGAGGATACCAAACGGTCATGCCCGGAAATGAAAAAGCCGCGCAGGTGTGCTGCGCGGCCTGAGGCTGAAGCCGGGCGGGCCGGGTGAGGCCCGCCGGTTTCATCAGTTGCGGGTCTGGTCGACCAGCTTGTTCTTGGCAATCCAGGGCATCATGGCGCGGAGTTTTTCGCCCACGATTTCGATCTGGTGCTCTGAATTCAGGCGGCGGCGGCTCAACAGGGTTGGCGCGCCGGCCTGGTTTTCGAGCAGGAAGCTCTTGGCGTATTCGCCGGTCTGGATGTCCTTCAGGCACTTGCGCATGGCGTCCTTCGTGGCCGAGGTCACGATGTTGGGGCCGGTCACGTATTCGCCGTATTCGGCGTTGTTGGAGATCGAGTAGTTCATGTTGGCGATACCGCCTTCATAAATCAGGTCAACGATCAGCTTGAGCTCGTGCAGGCATTCGAAGTAAGCCATTTCGGGCGCGTAGCCGGCTTCCACCAGGGTCTCGAAGCCCGCCTTGATCAGCTCGACCGTGCCGCCGCACAGAACAGCCTGCTCGCCGAACAGGTCGGTCTCGGTTTCTTCGCGGAAGTTGGTTTCGATGATGCCGGCCTTGCCGCCGCCGTTGGCCATGGCGTAGCTCAGTGCCAGGTCACGCGCCTTGCCGCTCTTGTCCTGGTGCACCGCGACCAGATGCGGCACGCCGCCGCCCTGGGTGTAGGTGTTGCGCACGGTGTGGCCGGGCGCCTTGGGCGCGACCATCCAGACGTCGAGGTCGGCGCGCGGGATCACCGCACCGTAATGCACGTTGAAGCCGTGGGCAAACACCAGCGAGGCGCCCTGCTTGATGTTGGGAGCCACGTCGTTCTTGTAGACAGCACCGATTTGCTCGTCCGGCAGCAGGATCATCACGACATCGGCCGATTTGACGGCATCCGCGACTTCAGCGACCTTGAGGCCGGCCTTCTCGACCTTGGGCCAGGAAGCACCCCCCTTGCGCAGGCCGACCACCACCTTGACGCCGCTGTCGTTCAGGTTCTGCGCGTGGGCATGGCCCTGGCTGCCGTAACCGATGATGGCGACGGTTTTGCCCTTGATCAGGCTCAGGTCGCAGTCCTTGTCGTAAAAAACTTTCATTTCTCTCTCCGTAGATGTCGTTGATGGTTCTGGCGAAAATGCCCTTCGACAGGCTGAGGGCGAACGGTAAACACACATCGCCACTTCTGTCCGTTCGCGCCCCGCCTGTCGAAAACGCGCGCACGGACGACTGAAAATCAGACCCTGAGAATCCTCTCGCCGCGGCCAATGCCGCTGGAGCCGGTACGCACGGTTTCCAGGATCGCGCTGCGATCGATCGCTTCCAGGAAAGCGTCGTTTTTGGACTGGTCGCCGGTCAGCTCGATGGTGTAACTTTTTTCGGTCACGTCGATGATCCGTCCGCGGAATATATCAGCCATGCGCTTCATTTCCTCGCGCTCCTTGCCGACGGCGCGGACCTTGACCATCATCAGCTCGCGCTCGGTATAGGAGCCCTCGGTCAGGTCCACCACCTTGACGACCTCGATCAGGCGGTTCAGGTGTTTGGTGATCTGCTCGATCACGTCGTCCGAACCGGTGGTCTGTATGGTCATGCGCGACAGGCTGGGGTCTTCGGTCGGCGCCACGGTCAGGCTTTCGATGTTGTAGCCGCGCGCAGAAAACAGGCCAACCACGCGGGAAAGAGCGCCCGGCTCGTTTTCCAGCAAAACTGCAATGATGTGTTTCATGTGAAGATTCCTCTTTTCGCTGCCCTCCCCCGCGCACGGTAATGCGCGGGCTCGGCAGGCAATAGATTCGTCAGGTGACGGTTGAAAAAATGGTGCGCCGCTTACAGGTCTTCGGACCCGAGCAGCATTTCGGTGATGCCCTTGCCGGCCTGCACCATCGGGAACACGTTCTCGGTGGGGTCGGTGCGGAAGTCCATGAACACCGTGCGGTCCTTGAGCTTGCGCGCCTCACGCAGGGCCGGTTCCACGTCCTGCGGCTTTTCGATCAGCATGCCGACGTGTCCGTAGGCCTCGGCCAGCTTGACGAAGTTGGGCAGCGCGTCCATGTAGCTGCTGCTGTAGCGGCCTTCATAGTCAATTTCCTGCCACTGGCGCACCATGCCGAGGTAGCGGTTGTTCAGCGAAACGATCTTGATCGGCGTGTTGTACTGCAGGCAGGTCGACAGCTCCTGGATGCACATCTGCACCGAGCCTTCACCGGTGATGCAATACACCTCGCTGTCCGGCTTGGCCAGCTTGATGCCCATGGCATAGGGAATGCCCACACCCATGGTGCCCAGGCCACCCGAGTTGATCCAGCGGCGCGGCTCGTCGAACTTGTAGTACTGCGCAGCCCACATCTGGTGCTGGCCGACATCGGACGTGATGTAGGTGTCGGCATCCTTGGTCATGTTCCAGAGCGTCTCCACCACATACTGCGGCTTGATCACATCGCCCTTGCCCATGCTGTATTTCATGCAGTCGCGCTTGCGCCAGCCTTCGATGGTTTCCCACCAGCCGCCGAGCGCGTTGCCGTCTGGCTTGAGGCCCGACTCCTTGATCATCGCAATCAGCTCGGTCAGCACATCCTTGACGTCGCCGACGATGGGAATGTCCACCTTGACGCGTTTTGAGATGCTCGACGGGTCGATGTCGATGTGGATGATCTTGCGTTCGTTCTGCGCAAAGTGTTTCGGGTTGCCGATCACGCGGTCGTCAAAACGCGCGCCGACGGCCAGCAGCACATCACAGTTCTGCATGGCGTTGTTGGCTTCCAGGGTGCCGTGCATGCCCAGCATGCCGAGAAATTTCCTGTCGCTGGCGGGGTAGGCACCCAGGCCCATCAGGGTGTTGGTGCAGGGGTAGCCCAGCATGTCCACCAGCGTGCGCAACTCCTGCGAGGCATTGCTCAGCAACACGCCGCCGCCGGTGTAGATGTAGGGGCGCTTGGCCGTCATCAGCAGTTGCAGCGCCTTGCGGATCTGTCCGCCGTGGCCCTTGCGGACCGGGTTGTAGGAGCGCATCTCGACGGTTTGCGGGTAACCCGCATACATCGTCTTGTTGAAAGACACGTCCTTGGGGATGTCCACCACCACCGGGCCGGGCCGGCCGCTGCGCGCGATGTGAAAAGCCTTTTTCAGGATGTCGGCCATCTGGCGCACATCCTTGACCAGGAAGTTGTGTTTGACGATGGGCCGCGTGATGCCGACGGTGTCGCATTCCTGGAAGGCATCCAGCCCGATGGCTGCCACCGGCACCTGTCCGGTGATGATCACCATCGGGATGCTGTCCATGTAGGCGGTGGCAATCCCGGTGACCGCATTGGTCACGCCGGGGCCGGATGTGACCAGCGCCACACCGACTTCACCCGTGGCACGCGCATAACCGTCGGCCGCGTGCACGGCGGCCTGTTCATGGCGCACCAGGATGTGCTGGACGGAATCCTGCTTGTAAACGGCGTCGTAGATATGCAGCACAGCGCCGCCCGGATAGCCCCACAGGTACTTGACACCTTCGGCCTGCAGGGCCTTCATGAGGATTTCCGCGCCGCGGAGTTCTTGCGGGTTTGAGGGGGCAGATGCTGCCGCCGCTGCCGAAGCGAGTTCGGCCTTTGAGATTTCCATGATGAACCTTTGTGAATTTCTCTAACGAAATACCTTGGGTGCCTCTTCACCCACTCTTGTGGAGTAGCGTCGAGACTTGAGGCCAAAACCATGGGCGGAAACATAAACCGCCGGATCATGACCCGTTTGCTGTTTGAATTGCAGGCCGGATTATAGGTCACGCGGCCCTGCACCGGGCTTGTCGTCAATAAAAGTCAGGCCGGCCTGTGCTTGATGCGATAATTTTGCAGCCGGAGGAGCGCACCGGTACGAGGCCTTAAAACAACAACAGCACCGGGACAAACCGGAAACAACCGTTGGCAACCGAACAAGAACTCTCAGACTTCCTGAAAAGCGTTGAAAAACGCGCTTTCAAGCGCAGCGTTTACCACGTTCGGGACGACGAAGCCGCGCTCGACATCGTGCAGGACAGCATGATGAAGCTGGCTCAGCATTACGGCGACAAGCCCGCCGCCGAGCTGCCCATGCTGTTCCAGCGCATCCTCTCGAACACCACGCTGGACTGGTTCCGCCGCCGCAAGACCCGCAACGCGCTGTTTTCCAACATGAGCGACTTCGAATCCGCCGGCGACGACGGAGATTTCGATCTGCTTGAAACTTTGGAGTCCTCCACCAACTCAGAAGGCACAGAGAGTGCGCAGGATGCGACCGAACGGGCTCAGATCTTGCAAGAAATCGAAGTGCAGATCAAGGAGCTGCCCGGGCGTCAACGGGAAGCCTTTCTCATGCGTTACTGGGAGGAGATGGATGTGGCTGAAACAGCTGCTGCCATGGGTTGCTCCGAAGGTAGCGTGAAAACGCATTGTTCGCGAGCCGTTCATGCACTCAGTAAAGCTTTGGCCGCCAGGGGAATCAAACTATGAACCGCTCACCGCAAAACCACACCGATATCCTGCAGGACCGTTACGGCCTGAAAACCGCCTCCTACCTGTCGGCCGGTACCGCCGACCTGCCCTACGACATCTCCGAGCGCCTGCGCGCCGCGCGCGCCCAAGCCGTGGCCGTGCGCAAGATCGCCAAGGTACAGGCTGTGCCCGTGAGCGCCACCGCCAGCTCGGGCGCTACGCTGACCTGGGGTTCGGACGACGGTTTCGGCCTGTGGAGCCGTATCGGCTCGGTGCTGCCGCTGATTGCGCTGGTCGTCGGCCTGCTGGCCATCAACTCCCTGCAGACCGACAAGCTGGTCCAGGAACTGGCCGAGGTGGACTCGGCCCTGCTGACCGACGATTTGCCCCCTGACGCATTCTCCGACCCCGGTTTTGTGCAGTTTCTCAAAACCACGCTTTGAGCCGGCGCCTGCCGCCATCGCCCCCGCGAACACCCGACCCCATGACCGCGCCAACTTTCTCCCCCGCTGACGACTTGTGCTGCCTGCCCGGCCACAAGCGCCTGCTGGCAACTGGCCGGTGGGCGCTGCTGTCCTGCGTTTTCGCATCGGCCGCAGCCACGGCCCAGAGCACTGCACCCGCTGCCGCGCCGGTGGCGCCGGCCAAAACCGTGGTGGCCCAGGCTTTCGCCGGCCCCGGCTGGAGCGAGCTGAGCCCGGCGCAACGCGAAATTCTCCAGCCCCTGGCCTCGGCCTGGCCCTCCCTGAGCCAGAGCCACAAGCGCAAATGGCTGGAAATGGCCCGTGGTTACCGCTCCCTGTCGCCCGAAGAGCAGGCCAAGATGCAGGGCCGCATGAAGGAGTGGGTGGCGCTGAGCCCGCAGCAGCGCACCCTGGCCCGCCTGAATTTTGCGAAAACCAGGGAATTGTCCAAAGAGCTGACGGCGGAAGAAAAAAAGGCCAAGTGGGAGGCCTACCAGTCGCTCAGCAGCGAAGAAAAACAGAAACTGGCCGACAAGGCGCCGGCCAAGCCGGTCGGTGCGGCCCCGGCATCCAAACCGGTGGCGCGCCAGAAGCTGGCCACCATCCCGTCAGCGGCCGAGCAGGCCAAGGCCAAGGCTGCGCCTAAAATTGCGGTTTCGCAGTCGAACGAAACCCCCGGCCTGGCGCCCGCCGCCACGCCTGCCAGCCCGCACGGCATCCCGGCCCAGCCCCACTAGGCGCGGGCACGGCCGCAGGCCGGCGGCAAACCCAGGGGCGTCAGTCAAATCGTGCTGCAGCCCCTGTCCGCCTTCACCTGGTTGCTACAAAATTGATAGTTGATTCCACCTCCCCCGCCCAGACACCCTCGCTGAGCAGGCGCATGGCCTGCTGGATGTACGAAGGCCTGCTGATGTTCGGGGTGGTCTTCATCGCCGGCTACCTCTTCAGCACCCTGAGCCAGACCCGCAACGCCATGGACAACCGCCACGCCCAGCAGGCCTTTCTGTTTGTGGTGTTCGGCATCTACTTTGTCTGGTTCTGGGCCCGCGGCCAGACCCTGGCCATGAAAACCTGGAACATCCGCGTGGTGGACAGGCATGGCGCACCCCTCACCCAGAAACGCGCCCTGCTGCGTTATGTGCTGAGCTGGCTCTGGTTTCTGCCGCCGCTGGTCGCGAGCTGGGCATTCGGCCTGCCGGCCCGCGAGGCCGCGGTGCTGGCCCTCGGATGGATCCCGATCTGGGCCATCCTGGCGCGTTTTCACCCCGACAGGCAGTTCTGGCATGACGCCATGGCCGGCACCCGGCTGGTCACCAGCCTGCCGGCCGTCAAACCGCCGAAACCGGCCTGAGCCGGGATCATGCAGGTGTCACATCAAACTGCCACAGAGGCACGCGACAATCGCACCATGTCCGATTCCGCTTCTTTCCGCGTCCCCGACGCCGCACCGTCCTCCCCCGCCAACCCCCAGAAAGACCGCAAGGGCCTGAATCGCGTCTGGCACGCGCTCGGTTATTCGGTCGCCGGCCTGCGCGCCGGCTGGCAGGAAACCGCCTTCCGCCAGGAGGCCATCGCCTCGCTGCTGCTGCTGCCGGCCGCCTTCTGGCTGGGACGCAGCTGGGTCGAGACGGTGTTGCTGGCCGGCTCGGTCATTCTGGTGATGATCATCGAGCTGCTCAACACCGGCATCGAAACCGCGATCGACCGCATCGGTCCCGAGTGGCACGATTTGTCCAAACGCGCCAAGGACATGGGCAGCGCGGCCGTCTTGCTGAGCCTGCTGCTGTGCGCCGGCACCTGGGCGCTGGCGCTGTTCCACCGGTTTGCCGCATGACGCCGGCTTTTTCGCTCTGCGTCTACTGCGGTTCACGCCCCGGCGTGGAGCCGGGTTTTGCCGAGACGGCCCGCCTGGTCGGCACCTGGATCGGTGAACACGGGGGCCAGCTGGTCTACGGCGGCGGACGCAACGGCCTGATGGGCATCGTCGCCGACGCCACGCTGGCCGCCGGCGGGCGCGTGGTCGGCGTGATCCCGAAAGCGCTGGTGGAAAAGGAATGGGCGCACACCGGCTGCACCGAGCTGCACATCGTCGACACCATGCATGAGCGCAAACGCATCATGGCCGAACATGCCGACGCCTTTTTGTCGCTGCCCGGCGGCATAGGCACGCTGGAAGAATTTTTCGAGGTCTGGACCTGGCGCCAGCTCGGCTACCACGCCAAGCCGGTCGGGCTGCTCAACCTGGACGGTTATTACACCGAGCTGCTGGCCTTCCTCGCCTCATCGGTCAAAAGCGGCTTCATGAGCGACTGGCAAATGGAACTGATCCATGTCGGCAGCGAGCCGGAGGCCCTGCTGCAACAACTGGTGCAGGTCGCCGGCATGGCGCCCGAGGGCCTGCGGCTGGACCAGATCTAGCGCCCGGTCAGACGGCGGCTTCGTCCTCTTCCCCGGTGCGTATGCGCACCACGCGCTCGACGCTGGTGATGAAAATCTTGCCGTCGCCGATCTTGCCGGTCCGCGCGGCGCGCACGATGGCGTCCACGCAGCGGTCCACGTCTTCGGTTTTCACCACCACATCAACCTTGACCTTGGGCAGGAAGTCGACCACGTACTCGGCGCCGCGGTACAGCTCGGTGTGGCCTTTCTGGCGGCCTGTCGCCAGCTCCGCGCCTCGAGGCCATCTGACAGGCTTGACTTCCCTGCGGATCGGCTCCTAATGGGACCCTAGCTGAGGGAGTACTCAGACAAACGGAGACACAATGCTTTCGCCACCCCGGTCGGCACTGCAAGAATTGCAGCAGAGCCAGGCTTTGCTGAAGATCGCCAGCCGCGTCGGCCACGTGGGTGGCTGGACGGTGGAAGTTGCCAGCGGCAAGGTGAGCTGGTCGGATGAAGTCTGCGCGATTCATGGCCTCCCGCCGGGCAGCTCACCCACCCTGGACGAGGGCCTGGGCCGTTATGCGCCGGAATACCAGCAGACCATGCGCCAGGCCGTGCAGGCCTGCCTTGCCGAAGGTACGCCGTTCGACATCGAATCGCAGATCATCCACGCCAGCGGCCGGCGCGTCTGGGTGCGGGCCATCGGCGAGGCCGAACGCGACGAAACCGGCACCGTCTGGCTCATCCAGGGCGCCTTCCAGGACATCTCGGAACGCAAGGCGGCGCAGGAGGAAAGCCGGCTGCTGACCGAGCGCCTGCTGAACACTGTGGAGAGCATCACCGATGCCTTCTTCACGCTCGACCGCGCATGGACCTTCACCTACGTCAACGGCGAGGCCGAGCGCGTACTGCAGCGACCGCGTGCCGAACTGCTGGGCCGGTGTATCTGGGACGAGTTTCCACAGGCCCTGGGCAGCCCGTTCGAGGCCGGCTACAAGCGCGCAATGAACGACCGGGTGGCGGCGCAGTTCGAGGCCTTCTACCCTCCCCTTCAATGCTGGGTGGACGTGCGGGCCTATCCCTCGGACCAGGGCCTTGCAGTCTATTTCCAGGACGTCACCGCCCGGCACGAGGCGCAGGCAGAAATCCTGCGACTCAACGCAGAGCTGGAAGAACGCGTGCGCCTGCGCACGGCGCAGCTGGAGGCTGCCAACAGCGAGCTGGAGGCGTTTTCCTACTCGGTGGCGCACGACCTGCGCTCGCCGCTCAGCACGATCGACGGCTTCAGCCGGCTGCTGGAGAAAGCCCTGCCGCCCGATGCGGGCGATCGTCCAAGGCACTACCTGGGCCGCATCCTGTCGGGTGTGAAGCAGATGAACGACATGACGGAGGCGTTGCTGGCTCTGGCCAAGGTATCGCGCGCGCCCCTGGAGCCGCAGACCGTCGATCTGGGCGCGCTTGCCCGCAATCTGCTCCAGATGTGGCACGAACAGGAGCCGGCCCGCGAATTGAAGCTGCGCGTGCAGGAACCTCTGCCGGCCTGGGGTGACCCGCGGCTGCTCAAGCTGGTGATGGAAAACCTGCTCGGCAATGCCTGGAAATTCAGCTCGAAGAAGCCGGTGACGGAGATCACCGTCGGCAGCGAGCGCGGACCAGAGGGTGAAACTGCCTATTTCGTGCGGGACAACGGCGCCGGATTCGACATGGACCGTGCCAAGGAACTGTTCGGCACTTTTGTGCGCTTGCACGAGCAGGAAGAGTTCAAAGGCACAGGCATGGGCCTGGCCAATGTGCAACGTATCGTCGCGCACCACGGCGGGCGGATCTGGGCCGATGCCGTGCCAGGCAAGGGCGCAACCTTCTATTTCACGCTGGGCGACGCACCGTCACCAGCCTGACGCCAGCCAGACCCGCGCGGCCTCAAACAGCCGCTTCGTCTTCCTCGCCGGTGCGTATGCGCACCACACGCTCGACGCTGGTGATGAATATCTTGCCGTCACCGATCTTGCCGGTGCGCGCGGCGCGCACGATGGCGTCCACGCAGCGGTCCACGTCTTCGGTTTTTACCACCACCTCGACCTTGACCTTGGGCAGGAAGTCGACCACGTACTCGGCGCCGCGGTAGAGCTCGGTGTGGCCCTTCTGGCGGCCAAAACCCTTGACTTCGGTCACGGTCAGGCCGGTCACGCCGCATTCGGCCAAGGCTTCACGGACTTCTTCGAGCTTGAAGGGTTTGAGGACGGCGGTAATTTGTTTCACTGAATATCTCCGTTGGTTTTAATGGGTGACGCGCGGGGGCTCAAGCGCGGAACTTGCTGGTAATAGGATAGCGCCAATCCTTGCCGAAGCTGCGGTGGCTAACCCGGATGCCGACCGGCGCCTGCCGGCGTTTGTACTCGTTGATCTTGATCAGCCGCGTCACACGTTCGACCACCGCGCGGTCGAAGCCGTCGGCCAGGATGCTGTCTATGCTTTCGTCGTTTTCCATGTAGCGCCGCAAGATTGCGTCCAGCACCTCATAGGGCGGCAGGCTGTCCTGGTCGGTCTGGTCGGCGCGCAGTTCGGCGCTCGGCGGGCGCGTGATGATGCGCTCGGGGATCGGGTTGCGGCCGGTGCCGTAGGGGTCGTTGTTGTTGCGCCATTCGGCGAGACGGAACACCGTGGTTTTCAGCAGGTCCTTGATCACCGCAAAACCGCCGGCCATGTCGCCGTACAGCGTGCAGTAGCCGGTGGCCATCTCGCTTTTGTTGCCGGTCGTCAGCACGATGGAGCCGAACTTGTTGGACAGCGCCATCAAAAACACGCCGCGGATGCGCGCCTGGATGTTTTCCTCGGTGGTGTCCTCGGGCAGGCCCTTGAACTCGCCGGCCAGCGAAGCCTTGAAGGCCTCGAACTCCGGAACAATCGAAATTTCGTCGTAACGCACCTGCAGGCGCGCCGCCATCTCGCGGGCGTCCAGCCAGGAGATGTCCGCGGTATAAGGCGAGGGCATCATCACCGTGCGCACCTTGTCGGCGCCCAGCGCATCGACCGCAATCGCCAGCACCAGCGCCGAATCGATGCCGCCCGACAGGCCCAGGATGGCGCCGGGAAAGCCGTTTTTGCCGAGGTAGTCGCGCACACCCAGCACCAGCGCGTCCCACAGGTCGGCCTCGGCGCTGCGCTCCGGCGCGATTTCTGCTACCAATTCGATAGCTGCCCGTCCCCGCTGCGCCTGGGCTACAAACAGATTCTCCCTGAAACTTTCGGCCCGTCCGGCGAGCGCACCATCGGCCTGCAAGGCAAACGAATGGCCTTCGAACACAATTTCGTCCTGCCCGCCGACCAGGTGGGCATACACCATGGGCAGACCGGTGGCCAGCACACGCTGGCGCATCATCTGCTCGCGTTCACCGCCCTTGCCGACGTGAAAGGGCGAGGCATTGATGACGGCCAGCAACTCGGCGCCGGCCTCCTTCGCCAGCCGCGCCGGCTCCTCGAACCAGGCGTCCTCGCAGATCAGCAGGCCGATGCGCACCGCATCGGCGCCCTCGCCCGCTTCGAACACACACACGCCCTGCCCGGGCGTGAAATAACGCCGCTCGTCGAAGACCTGGTAATTGGGCAACTCCCGCTTGGCATAGGTCGCGACAAGCGCGCCCTCACGCACCACGCGGGCGGCGTTGTGGCGCTGCTGCACCTCGACACTTTTGGTGCGCAGGGCCTTGCCGCTGTCGCCGTGGGTCGGCGTGCCCACCACCACCGTCAGGCCCTTTAACCCGGTCAGCTCACGGGCGATGTGATTCACGGCATCATCACAGGCTGCGATGAAGGAGCGGCGCAAAAACAGGTCTTCTGCGGCATAACCGCAAATCGCCATCTCGGGCGTGAGCAGCAGGCGCACGCCGTCGGCATAAGCCGAGCGCGCCGCATTGATGATTTTTTGCGCGTTGCCAGGCATGTCGCCAACGCAGTAGTTCAATTGGGCAACGCAGATCTTGAGAGTCATGGAAAAAGAAGAAAACGGTGGGTGCTGTGGCTGAAAACGATTATGTCATCCGTGTGCTGGACGCGCCGGGACGGGTCGATGGCGCCGCCTGGAACGCCCTGCTCGCCTTGCAGGATCCGGACGGCGGCTTGAATCCTTTCATGCGCCACGAATACCTGAGCGCCATGCACGACAGCGGCAGCGCCACGCCGGCCACCGGCTGGACGCCGCGTTTCATCACCTTGTGGAACGGCGAAGAACTGGCCGGCGCCTGCGCGCTCTACCTCAAGGACCACTCCTACGGCGAGTACGTCTTCGACCACGCCTGGGCCAATGCCTATCACCAGCATGGCCTGGCGTATTACCCGAAAGCGCTGGTGGCGCCGCCCTTCACGCCGGTACCCGGCCCGCGCCTGCTGGCGCGTGATGCAGCGGCACGGCTGCTGCTGGTGCAGGCGCTGGTGGCCTGGTGCGGCGAGGAAGGCTTGTCTTCGCTGCACCTGCTGTTCACGAGTGATGCGGACGTGGCAGCCTGCGAGGAAGCCGGGCTCATGCTGCGGCACAACGTGCAGTTTCACTGGACCAACAGAAGTCTCTTGGCGTTTGAACCCGTTCCCGTTCGCCCTGAGCTTGTCGAAGGGTGCTCCGGGGCTTCGACAGACTCAGCCCGAACGGATGTGTCACCCGGCTACCGCGACTTCGACAACTTCCTGATGTCGCTGAGCCAGGAAAAACGCAAGAAGATCCGCCAGGAGCGGCGCAAGGTGGCCGACGCTGGTGTCAGCTTCCGCTGGTCGCTGGGCGCCGACATCGCGTCCGCAGACTGGGACTTTTTCTACAGCTGCTACGAACGCACTTACTACGAACATGGCAATGCGCCCTACCTGAGCCGTGACTTCTTCCGGCGCATGCAGCAGGACATGCCGGAAAACTGGCTGCTGTTCACCGGTGAACGCGGCGGCAAGCCGGTTGCTACCAGTTTGATAGCTGTCGCCCCAGGCGGGACGGGGGCGGAGGGCCAATCCGACACCGAATCCATGGCCAGGGTCGCGTATGGCCGCTACTGGGGCGCGACCGAACGCGTGGACTGCCTGCATTTCGAAGCCTGTTATTACCAGCCGCTCGAGTGGTGCATCCAGCACGGCTACCAGCGCTTCGAAGGCGGCGCCCAGGGCGAACACAAGATGGCACGCGCGCTGCTCCCGGTCAAAACCACCAGCGCCCACTGGCTGGCGCATCCGGCTTTTGCCGATGCGGTCGAACGCTTCCTCGAACGCGAGGGCGAAGGCATTGCCGGCTACATGGAGGAACTGGAGCGGCGCAACCCCTTCCGGCAAGTCCGCAGCGCCGGTGGCGACTGAAACGCTGCATTATTGATAGCAGAGCATCCAGGAATCCCGGGGGCTGGCAGCCGGTTTGGCTTATGAAGCCGGCTGTTTTAAGCTGGCAACCCGAACTCGACCTTTTTGAGCATGTTTGACCCCACAGCCACCCTTCCCGACGCCCGAGTCGGCGCCGACGCGCCGGCGCCGCTGGGCAAGATCCACGCGCGGCGCCTGCGCGAAATTTACCGCTCGGCCGGCTGGCCCTGCCAGGACCTGGTCGAGATTGAGCTGCTGGCCAGCGG
>CALRTF020000102.1:0-13281 GCA_943370985.1 Paenacidovorax caeni | reverse complement strand
CCGGCACTGGTTTATGTGCTGGCCGTCCAGTTTCTGGGGCTGTACGTGGCCTCGGCGATCTACATCTGCCTGTTCATGATCATCCTGGGGAAATTCTCCCCGATCAAAAGCGTCATCGCGGCACTGAGCGTGAACACGCTGTTTTTCTTCATGTTCGAGGTCTGGTTCAAGGTTCCCCTGTTCAAGGGCACCCTGGACCCCTTGAGTTTCCTCGGCTACTAAGCCGACCAGCGCCAGCCCACTGAAACTTTAACGACTGACAATTCCATGGACGAAATAAACGCGCTTTTTCACGGATTCAGCGTCATCCTGACGCCAATGAACATCCTCCTGATGTTCGTGGGCATCATTCTTGGCGTACTGATCGGGGTGCTGCCCGGCCTGGGCGGCGCCAACGGCGTCGCCATCCTGCTGCCCCTGACCTTCACCATGCCGCCGACCTCGGCGATCATCATGCTGTCGTGTATCTATTGGGGCGCCCTGTTCGGCGGCGCCATCACCTCCATCCTGTTCAACATCCCGGGCGAGCCCTGGTCTGTGGCGACCACTTTCGACGGCTATCCCATGGCCCAGGACGGGCGCGCCGGGGAAGCACTGACGACGGCATTCACATCGTCGTTCATCGGTGCTTTTGTTGCGGTGGTCATGATCACCTTCCTGGCGCCACTGGTCGCCGAGTTTGCGCTTGAGTTTGGCCCGCCCGAGTTTTTTGCGGTGTATCTGCTGACCTTCTGCAGCTTCGTGGGCATGGGCAAGGGATCCCCGTTCAAGATCCTGGCCTCGATGTGTATCGGTTTTTCGCTGGCTGCCGTCGGCATGGATACGGTCACGGGCCAGTTGCGCCTGACTTTCGGCATTCCTGACCTGATGCGTGGCTTCGACTTCCTGATCGCCGTGATCGGCCTGTTCGGTATTGGCGAAATCCTGCTGTCCATGGAAGAAGGCCTCGCCTTTTCCGGCAAGACGGCCAAGATCAATGCCAAAGTGGTGTTTCAGACCTGGAAGAAATTGCCGAAGTACTGGGCAACCTCGCTCCGCAGCTCGATGATCGGCATCTGGATGGGCATCACCCCTGGTGGCGCCACCCCGGCTTCGTTCATGAGTTATGGCGTGGCCAAGAAGATGTCCAAAAACGGCGCCAACTTCGGCAAAGGCGAAATTGAAGGCATCGTGGCTCCGGAAACCGCAGCGCACGCTGCCGGTACCAGCGCCCTGCTGCCGATGCTGGCCCTGGGCATTCCCGGTTCACCGACTGCGGCCGTGTTGCTCGGCGGCCTGCTTATCTGGGGTCTGCAACCCGGCCCGCTGCTCTTTACCGAGCAAAAGGACTTTGTCTGGGGACTGATTGCCAGCATGTACCTGGGCAACCTGGTCGGCCTGATCGTGGTGCTGACGACGGTTCCGCTGTTTGCTTCCATCCTGCGCATACCGTTTTCCATCATTGCCCCCGTGATCGTCGTGATCTGCGCGATAGGCGCGTACACGGTTCACAACGCGATGCTGGACATCTGGTTCATGATGCTGTTCGGCATGATTGGCTACCTCTTCAAGAAGCTGGACTACCCGCTCGCGCCGCTGGTTCTGGCGCTGGTGCTCGGCGACAAGGCCGAGGATGCCTTCCGTCAGGCCATGCTGGTTTCCCAGGGCGAGCTGTCGATTCTGTGGTCCAACTGGCTGGTCGGCGGTATCTCGACGCTGGCCCTTGTCCTGTTGTTGTGGCCGCTGATCTCCCGGCTTATCGCCAAGGTCCGCCCACCGAAGAAAGAAGAGTTTGCGGTGGAACAGCCTGTGGACTGACGCCTGCGCGACCACAAAAAAGCCGGGTCTATCACCCGGCTTTTTTTATGCCCGCATCGCCAGCGCTGTCAGATTTTTCCGCGCTGCTTGAGACGGCTCAGGGTTTCGGCCGAGAGGTTCATGTATGACGCCAGCTCCTTCTTGGGGATGCGGTCAAACAACTCGGGATGTTTGCGCAGGAAGCGTTTGACGCGACCCGGCGCATCGAGCAGATGCAGGGTAATGGTGTGCGCCATGATTTCGCTCATCAGGCGCATGACGTAATACTCGAAGGACTGCTTGATCTCGTAGTGCCGTTCCAGAAAGGCCACCCAGTCCGTCAGCGGCAGCTTGGCCACCCGCACCTTGGTCACGCACACGGTGCTGTAGGGGGTGGGCGTTCCCAGACGCCAGGCCGCGTAGCTGGTTTCCATGTCGCGCTCATCGGCGAAACGCAGAATCATTTCCTTGGCTTCCTGGTTGGTAACAACACGTTTGAGGATGCCCTCCAGGATGAAATACTGCTCCATCTCATGGGCGCCCTGGTGCAGCAGCGTGTCACCTTTCTGGGCGTCAACGATGACCAGGCACGACTCCAGCTCGGCGCTCTGCTCGGCTGTCATTCCTTTGAGAACCAGGTTTTGTCCCAGCTGGACACGAATGACATTTCTATCGGGATGGTTTTGTACGGACAGCATGGCACTTAGGGTTGATCGAATCAGGATTTCCGGTCGCATTCGGGGGTGCCGAATACAACGAAAATTGACCGTGGTCAATAGAGAAACCCGAATCGATTCCTATGATACCCCGACGGTGCAAAAGACCTGTCCGGCTGAGGTAGCGGGATGGCGATTCCCCAGTGGAAACCCTGATCCCGCTGGTCTTTGGCAACCTGATGCTGCCGGCCTTGTTGCTCCATCCTTACCGAAGTCAAACGAAGAGACATCCATCATGACCAACGACACGCAATCAACAGAACAGACCGACGGGTTTCAACTTGTCATCGACGCCCTGAAACTCAACGGCCTCACCACCATCTACGGGCTGCCGGGCATTCCGGTCACGGACCTGACCCGCAAGATGCAGGCTGAAGGCATGCGCGTGATTTCGTTCCGCCACGAGCAAAACGCTGGCAACGCCGCCGCCGCCGCCGGCTTCATGACCGGCAAGCCCGGCATCTGCCTGACGGTGTCCGCCCCTGGCTTCCTGAACGGCTTGACCGCGCTGGCCAACGCCACCACCAACTGCTTCCCCATGATCCTGATCAGCGGCTCCAGCGAGCGCGAGATCGTCGATCTGCAACAGGGTGACTACGAGGAGATGGACCAGCTGGCCATCGCCAAGCCCCTGTGCAAGGCCGCCTTCCGCGTCCTCAATGCCGAAGACATCGGTGTGGGCATCGCCCGCGCCATCCGCTCCGCCGTCTCCGGCCGCCCGGGCGGCGTGTACCTGGATCTGCCCGCCAAGCTGTTCGGCCAGGCCATGGACGCCGCGGCCGGCAAGGCTTCGCTGATCAAGGTGATCGATGCCGCCCCGCGCCAGATCCCGGCCCCGGACGCCGTCAAGCGTGCCCTGGACCTGCTCAAGAGCGCGAAAAAGCCCCTGATCCTGCTGGGCAAGGGCGCCGCTTACGCCCAGGCCGACGCCGACATCAAGGCCCTGGTCGAGAAGACCGGCATTCCCTACCTGCCCATGTCCATGGCCAAGGGCATCCTGCCCGACACCCATGAACAGTGTGCCTCGGCCGCCCGCTCCTTCGTGCTGCCGGAAGCCGACGTGGTGCTGCTGGTCGGCGCGCGCCTGAACTGGCTGCTCTCGCACGGCAAGGGCAAGACCTGGGGCGGGCAGGGCCACAAAAACGCCGGTGGCCAGAAGTTCATCCAGATCGACATCTCCCCGACCGAGGCTGACAGCAATGTGGCCATAGACGCCCCGATGGTCGGCGACATAGGCTCCTGCGTTTCGGCCCTGCTCGCAGGCATCGGCGCCAGCTGGGCCAAGGCCCCTGCCGAGTGGACCAGCGCCGTCGCCGACCGCAAGAACAAGAACGTCGCCAAGATGGCAGAAACGCTGGCGAAGAACCCGGCTGTGATGAACTACCACAGCTCGCTCAACGTGGTGCGCGACATCGTCAAGGCCAACCCGGACGCCATGCTGGTCAACGAAGGCGCCAACGCGCTGGACTTCACCCGCAGCATCGTCGACATGTACAAGCCGCGCAAGCGCCTGGACGTCGGCACCTGGGGCGTCATGGGCATCGGCATGGGTTTTGCCGTGGCTGCCGCCGTGGAAAGCGATCAGCCCGTCATCGCCATCGAGGGTGACAGCGCCTTTGGTTTTTCCGGCATGGAGGTCGAAACCATCTGCCGCTACAACCTGCCGGTCTGCATCGTCGTCATGAATAACAATGGCGTCTACCGCGGCGATGAGGTGAATGTAACCGGCGGCAAGGATCCGTCGCCCCTGGTGTTCGTCAAGGGCGCACGCTACGACAAGATGATGGAAGCCTTCGGTGGCGTCGGCGTGCAAGCCACCACCCCGGCCGAATTGCGCAGCGCCATGGAAGAAGCCATCAAGTCGCGCAAACCGACCCTGATCAATGCCATCATTGACGAAACCGCGGGAACGGAAAGTGGCCGGATCACCAGCCTCAACCCGCAAAGCGCCAAGAAGAAGTAACCCGAGTCACCTTTAGGAGAAATCAAATGAGCAACAAACCCCTCGCAGGCATCAAAATCATCGACTTCACCCACGTTCAGGCCGGTCCCGCCTGCACCCAGATGCTGGCCTGGTTCGGCGCTGACGTGATCAAGGTCGAGCGTCCCGGCTCCGGCGACGTCACCCGAAGCCAGTTGCGCGACATCGAAGGTGCCGACGCGCTGTACTTCACCATGCTCAACAGCAACAAGCGCGGCCTGACGCTGGACACCAAAAAGCCGGAAGGCAAGGAAGTGCTGGAGCGGCTCATCAAGGAGTCCGACGTGATGGTCGAGAACTTCGGTCCCGGCGCGCTGGACCGCATGGGCTTCACCTGGGAACGCATCCAGGAACTCAACCCCAAAATGATTCTGGCATCCGTCAAGGGTTTCTCCGACGGCCACCACTACGAAGACCTGAAGGTTTACGAAAACGTGGCCCAGTGCGCAGGCGGTGCAGCCTCCACCACCGGCTACTGGAAGGGCGAAAACTCCGGCCCCACCATTTCGTCTGCCGCGTTGGGCGACAGCAATACCGGCATGCACCTGGCCATCGGCATCCTGACGGCCTATATCGGCCGCCAGCAGACCGGCAAGGGCCAGAAGGTCGCCGTGTCCATGCAGGACAGCGTGCTCAACCTGTGCCGCGTCAAGATGCGCGACCAGCTGCGTCTGGACAACCTGGGCTACCTGGAAGAGTACCCGCAGTATCCGCATGAAATGGAAGCCTTCAAGGACGGCGTGGTGCCGCGTGGCGCCAATGCCGGCGGTGGCGGACAGCCCGGCTGGATCCTGAAGTGCAAGGGCTGGGAAACCGACCCCAACGCCTACATCTATTTCACGGTCCAGGGCCACGCCTGGGAGCCGATCTGCGACGCACTGGGCAAACCCGAGTGGAAAACCGACCCGGCTTACACCACGGCCAAGGCACGCCAGCCGCACATCATGGACATCTTCGCCACGATCGAAGAATTCATCGCCGACAAGACCAAGTTCGAAGCCGTGGACATCTTCCGCAAGTTCGATATTCCCTGCGCGCCGGTGTTGTCGATGAAAGAGTTGCTGCATGACGAATCCCTGCGCGCCAGCGGCTCCATCGTCGAAGTGCCGCACAAAGTGCGCGGCAGCTATTTCACCGTGGGCAGCCCGATCAAGTTCTCGGACACCAAGCCCGAAGTCACGGCATCGCCGCTGCTGGGCGAGCATACCGACGAAGTTCTGGCCGAACTCGGCTACAGCAAGGACCAGATCGCAGCCATGCATACAGCGAAAGCCGTCTGACCCTGGAAGTTGAGGCCTTGGTCGTCAAGGCTTGAAAAAGACGGCGTTCAGATGAGCGCCGTCTTTGTTTGGGAACATTTGCCAGCTTTATTGCCAGCACCACGATTGAACCTATGCAAACAACAACCGACCTGAAACAGCTGGTGGAGGCCGTTGGCGACGCCATCGTCGCCTCGGACGCCGGCGGTGCCATCGTCCTGTGGAACCCGGCTGCGCAGCGCATGTTCGGCTTCACCGAAGCCGAGGCACTGGGTCAGTCGCTGGACATCATCATTCCGCAGCGCCAGCAGCAGCGCCACTGGGACGGCTACCACCAGACCATGGCGACCGGGAAAACCCGGTATGGCAACGATGTGCTGCGGGTGCCGGCGGTGCACAAGGACGGGCACAGCCTGTCCATCGCCTTCACCGTGGCCCTGCTGCACACGCCCGACAACCAGGTTTCGGCGATTGTGGCCGTGATCCGCGACGAAACCAGCCGCTTTGCGGAAGAGCGAAACCTGAAAAAACGCCTGACCGAGCTCGAAATGCAAGTCGCTGCCGTGGGCAAAACTGCCTGAACCTGAACGCATGTACCCAGTGATTAACATAGGGGTTGAACCGGCCGCAACAGCGTCCGGGAACGCGTTTGAGCAAACGACTTCAACTTCCAGGCAGGAACTTCCATGAGCAAAGCACTAGACGGGGTCCGCATCCTCGATTTCACCCATGTCCAGTCCGGGCCGACCTGCACCCAGCTGCTGGCGTGGTTTGGCGCGGACGTCATCAAGGTGGAGCGCGCCGGCGAAGGCGACGCCACACGCGGCCAGCTGGCCGACATCCCCGGTGTGGACAGCCTGTACTTCACCATGCTGAATCACAACAAGCGATCGATCACGCTGAACACCAAGAATGCCAAGGGCAAACAGGTGCTCGACGAACTGATCAAGACCTGTGACGTGCTGGTGGAGAACTTCGCACCGGGCGCGCTGGACCGCATGGGCATCACCTGGGAACACATCCAGGCGCTCAACCCGCGCATGATTGTGGCGTCCGTCAAGGGCTTCGGCCCGGGCCCCTATGAAGACTGCAAGGTCTATGAAAACGTTGCCCAGTGCGCCGGCGGCTCGGCATCGACCACCGGCTTCGACGACGGCCCGCCCATGGTCACCGGCGCCCAGATCGGCGACAGCGGCACCGGACTGCACCTGGCGCTCGGCATCATGGCCGCGCTGTTCCAGCGCACGACCACCGGTCGCGGCCAGAAGGTGCTGGCGCCCATGCAGGACGCCGTGCTGAACCTGTGCCGCGTCAAGCTGCGCGACCAGCAGCGCCTGGAACGCACCGGCACCATGCATGAGTATCCCCAGTACCCGGACGGCAAGTTCGGCGAGGCCGTGCCGCGCGCCGGCAATGCCTCCGGCGGCGGGCAGCCGGGCTCCATCCTGAAGTGCAAGGGCTGGGAAACCGATCCCAACGCCTATATCTACTTCATCACGCAGGGCGCCGTCTGGCCGGCGGTGTGCAAGGTCATCGGCGAGGAAGGCTGGATCACCGACGAGGCCTACGCCACCGCCGCGGCCCGCCTGCTGCACCTCAAGCCCATCTTTGCGCGCATCGAGCAGTGGACCATGACCAAGACCAAGTTCGAGGCCATGGACATCCTCAACAAGTACGACATCCCCTGCGGTCCCATTCTCTCGATGAAGGAAATTGCCGAGGAGCCCGCGCTGCGGGCCACCGGCACCATCGTCGAGGTGGATCACCCCACGCGTGGCAAGTACCTGACCGTGGGCAACCCGATCAAGCTTTCAGACAGCGCCACGGAAGTCACACGTTCGCCCCTGCTCGGCGAACACACCGACGAGGTGCTGACGCAACTCGGCTACAGCGCCGAGTACATCGCCGAATTACGAACCGAACACGTTATCTAGCGGGCCCTCCCGCACTTCAAACAAGCCCACATGAACTATCCTGTCATCCCCATCGCCGTCCTGGAGGTTTCCTCCAAACAGAGAAAACGCCAGGCACCCAAAGGCCGCCGCGTCGATCCGGTGGCGCTGGCCGATGTGCAGCGGCTGCTGGGCAGTCAATCGCGGCAGGCCGACCTGCTGATCGAGCACCTGCACAAGCTGCAGGACCACTTCGGCCATCTGTCGGCCGCCCACCTGGCCGCGCTGGCGCAGGAAATGCGCCTGGCGCAGACCGAGGTCTACGAGGTCGCGACCTTCTACCACCACTTCGACGTGGTCAAGGAAGGCGAGGCCGCGCCGGCGCCGCTCACGGTCCGGGTGTGTGACGGCCTGTCCTGCGAGATGGCGGGCGCCCAGGACCTGCTGGCCAAACTGCCCGGCCTGCTCGGCCGCGACATCCGCGTCATCGCCGCGCCATGCATCGGGCGCTGCGAGCAGGCCCCGGCAGCCGTCGTCGGTCAGAACCCGGTCCCGAATGCCACCTGCGAAGCCGTGATGGCCACCGTCGCCGCCGGCGCGGTCAAACATGTGCCCGAGGGCTTTGTGGACTTCGCGGCCTATCAGGCGGCCGGCGGTTACGCCCTGCTCCAGCAGTGTGTCTCCGGCCAGCAGGATGTCGAGGCGGTCCTCAAGACCATGGAAGATTCCGGCCTGCGCGGGCTGGGTGGCGCCGGCTTCCCGTCCGGCCGCAAATGGCGCATCGTGCGGGCCGAACAGGGTCCGCGCCTGATGGCGGTCAACATCGACGAGGGCGAGCCCGGCACCTTCAAGGACCGCGTTTACCTCGAGCGCGACCCGCATCGCTTCCTCGAAGGCATGCTGGTTGCCGCCTGGGCCGTCGGCATCGAGAAAATTTATGTCTACCTGCGCGACGAATACCACGGCTGCCGCGGCATGCTGGAATCCGAGCTGGACAAGCTCCGTGCATCGCCGCTGATGCGGGGCATGCCCGAAGTCGAGTTGCGACGCGGTGCCGGCGCCTACATCTGCGGCGAAGAGTCGGCCATGATCGAGTCCATCGAAGGCAAACGCGGCATGCCGCGGCTGCGCCCGCCTTATGTCGCCCAGGTCGGCCTGTTCGGCCGGCCCACGCTGGAGCACAACTTCGAAACCCTGTACTGGGTCCGCGACATCCTCGAAAAAGGCGGTGAATGGTTTGCTTCGCACGGACGTAATGGCCGCAAGGGCCTGCGCTCCTTCTCAGTCTCCGGCCGCGTGAAACAGCCCGGCGTGAAACTGGCGCCGGCCGGCATCACCATCCAGGAACTGATTGACGAGTATTGCGGCGGCATGCTGGACGGCCAGACTTTTTACGCCTACCTGCCCGGTGGTGCCTCCGGTGGCATCCTGCCGGCCAGCATGAACAGCATCCCGCTGGACTTCGACACGCTGCAACCGTATGGCTGTTTCATCGGTTCGGCCGCCGTGATGATCCTGTCCGACCAGGACACTGCGACCGATGTGGCGCGCAACATGATGCGTTTTTTCCACCACGAGTCCTGCGGCCAGTGCACACCCTGCCGCGTCGGCACGGCCAAGGCGGCGCACCTGATGGAACAACCCAAGTGGGACCTGCCGCTGCTGGCCGACCTGTCGCTGGTGATGCGTGACGCGTCAATCTGCGGCCTGGGCCAGGCCGCACCCAATCCCATGGACTGCGTGGTCAAGTACTTTGCCCATGAACTGGCCTGAACGAACTGCCCCCACGACAAAGGCAACACCATGAACGCAATCACACGACAGGAACTGGCCGAGCTCGACGCACCGATGGTCAGCTTCAGCCTCAACGGCCGCGAAGTCCAGGGCCGCGCCACCGAAACCCTGCTGCAGGTCGCCAAGCGCGAAGGTGTGGAGATCCCCCACCTGTGTTTCAAGGAAGGCATGGAAGCCGTCGGCAACTGCCGCTCCTGCATGGTCGAGATCAACGGTGAACGGGTGCTGGCGCCCTCCTGCTGCCGCGCCCCGGCCGCCGGCATGAAGGTCGTCACCGACAGCGAACGCGCTGTCGCTTCGCAAAAGCTGGTGCTCGAGTTGCTGCTGTCGGACATGCCCGAGAAGGACTACACCCGCCACAACGAGGTGGACCAGTGGGCGGAAAAAATCGGCGTCGGCAAGCCGCGTTTCGAGGCACGCCAGCAGGTGCGCCAGGATTTGTCGCACCCCGCCATCGCCGTCAATCTCGACGCCTGCATCCAGTGCACCCGCTGCCTGCGCGCCTGCCGCGACGAGCAGGTCAACGACGTGATCGGCCTGGCTTTCCGCGGCGACCAGGCCAAGATCGTTTTCGACATGGACGACGCCATGGGCGCGTCCACCTGCGTAGCCTGCGGTGAATGTGTGCAGGCCTGCCCGACGGGTGCGCTGATGCCCGCCCGTGAGGCAGCGCTCGCTGTACCCGACAAGCAGGTCGAATCGGTCTGCCCTTATTGCGGTGTCGGCTGCCAGCTGACCTACAACGTCAAGGACGACAAAATCCTGTTTGTCGAAGGTCGCGACGGCCCCGCCAACCATGAGCGCCTGTGTGTCAAGGGCCGTTATGGCTTCGACTACGCGCACCATCCGCATCGCCTGACGAAACCGCTGATCCGCCGCGAAGGTGTTCCCAAGACCGGCGACTTCACGATGGACCCTGACCGCGTGATGGATGTGTTCCGTGAGGCCAGCTGGGAAGAGGCGCTGGAATTTGCCGGCGGCAAGCTCGCCGCCATTCGCGACACCCACGGCAAGAAGTCGCTGGCCGGCTTCGGTTCGGCCAAGGGCAGCAACGAGGAAGCCTATTTGTTCCAGAAGCTGGTGCGCACCGGTTTCGGCAGCAACAACGTCGACCACTGCACACGCCTGTGCCATGCGTCCTCGGTCGTTGCCCTGCTCGAAGGCATAGGCTCTGGCGCCGTGTCCAACCCGGTGATGGACGTGACCAAGGCCGATGTCGTGGTGATCATCGGGGCCAACCCGACCGTCAACCACCCGGTGGCCGCCACCTGGATCAAGAATGCCGTGAAGAACGGCACCAGGCTCGTGGTGCTGGATCCACGCCGCTCCGACCTGACCCGCATGGCGCACCGCCACCTGCAGTTCAAGCCCGACACCGACGTGCCCATGCTCAACGCCATGATGAACGTCATCGTGACCGAGGGCCTGGTGGACCAGGACTTCATCGACAGCCGCACCATCGGCTACGAGGAACTGCGCAAGAACGTCGAGGGCTACACGCCCGAACTGATGGCCCCGATCTGCGGCATCGACGCCGACACGCTGCGCTACGTGGCGCGCCTGTACGCGACCTCCAAAGGCTCGATGATCCTCTGGGGCATGGGGGTGTCACAACACGTGCACGGCACCGACAACGCGCGCTGCCTGATCGCGCTGTCGCTGATGACCGGCCAGATCGGCCGTCCCGGCACCGGCCTGCATCCGCTGCGCGGCCAGAACAATGTGCAGGGCGCGTCCGACGCGGGCCTGATCCCCATGATGTTCCCGGACTACCAGCATGTGTCCAGCCCCACGGTGCGCGCCAGTTTCGAGAAAGCCTGGAAGGTGCCGGAAGGCTCGCTCGACGACCAGGTCGGCCTCACCGTGGTCGAGGTCATGCACGCGATCAAGAAAGGCGGCATACGCGGCATGTATGTGCAGGGCGAAAACCCGGCCATGTCGGATCCCGACGCCAACCATGCGCGCGAAGCACTGGCCGCCCTCGAGCACCTGGTGGTGCAGGACATCTTCCTGACCGAAACTGCTTACCTGGCCGACGTGATCCTGCCGGCCAGCGCTTTTCCCGAAAAAGACGGCAGCTTCACCAACACCGACCGGCTGGTGCAGATGGGCCGCAAGGCCATCAACCCGCCGGGCGACGCGCGCCAGGACCTGTGGATCATCACGCAGATTGCCAACCGCATGGGTTGCGGCTGGCACTACAACCATGTCAGCGAAGTCTTCGACGAGATGCGCCACACCATGCCCAGCATCGCCGGCATCACCTGGGACCGGCTGGACCGCGAACATTCGGTCACCTACCCCTGCATGAAGGAAGGCGACCCCGGCCAGTCGGTGGTGTTTGTCGACAGCTTCCCGCGCGAAACCGGGCGTGCCCAGTTTGTGCCGGCCGACATCATCCCGGCCAATGAACGCCCGGACACCGATTACCCGATGGTGCTGATCACCGGTCGCCAGCTCGAGCACTGGCATACCGGCAGCATGACGCGGCGCGCCACCGTGCTGGACGCGATCGAGCCCGATCCGGTGGCACTGGTGCACCCGCTGGACCTGGCCGCGCTGGGCGGCAAACCCGGCGACGTCGTGACCATCGCGTCACGCCGCGGCGAGGTTGCGCTCTACGCCCGGGCTGACGAAAGCTCGCCGCGCGGCGCGGTGTTTGTGCCCTTCTGCTACTACGAGGCGGCCATCAACAAGCTGACCAATGCGGCGCTGGACCCGTTCGCCAAGATCCCGGAGTTCAAGTACTGCGCGATCCGCGTGACCCTGGGCGGCGTGCCGCCGGTGCAGGACAGCTACGGCGGCGGCCAGGCGCTCGAAAACTCGGTCGCACTGGCCGGCATCTGATCCACCCGGGCCGACGGCCCCGGGTCCTAACCGTGGGCCCGGCGTGAGTCGGCCGGCGCCTCGTCGCGCGCTGTCAGGCCGTAGTCGCGCGTGACCTCGGCGATGCGCAGCCGGTAGTCCCTGAACATGGTGCTGCGGCCCGCATTCTGCGCGGCGCGGTGGGCCTCGAGGTTGCGCCAGGCCGTCAGGCAGGCGTCGTCGCGCCAGAACTGCAGGGACAGCAGCTTGTCGGGCTCGGAGAGGCTCTGGAAGCGCTCGATCGAGATGAATCCATCCATCTTCAGCAGATCGGTCTTCAGTTCGGCCGCCCAGTTCAGGTAGCCCTCGCGGTGGGCCGGATCCGGCCAGACTTCAAAAATCACTGAGATCATCGTGTACTCCTTGGTTCTTCGCGCTCATTCTGCAAACACCGGGATGCGTGCATTGCCCAGCGGGCGAAACCCCGCCAGTTTCCCGAAATAATCATCAAATTGCCCCTTAGCCCTTATCCAGCGGGAGCCAGCAGCTACTGTTTCGATAGCAATCGCGGCGCCCGGGCAGGCATGGGCACCGGCCCCGAAACCCAGGCTTCGGCCCTTGCTGCGCTGCGGATCAAAGTGGTCGGGCTGCGGGTTCAGCGCCGGGTCGCGGTTGCCGCTGGCCAGCAGCAGCAACACACCCTGACCCTTTGCAAGCGGCTGGCCGGCCAGCTGCAGGGCCTGCGCCGCAAAACGCCGGGTGTTCTGGATCGGCGCCTGATGCCGCTCGACCTCGGCCACAAAATTGCGCATGGCCGCCAGCGAGGCGTCCGCGGCGGCGGCCAGCTGCGGGTAGCGGGCCAGCATCAGCACGGTGTGGCCCAGCAGGCCGGCGGTGGCATCCAGAGACTGCTGCATCAGGGCAATGCGGTTGGCGGCCTGCACCGCGTCCAGGCCCTGATCGCCGCCCTGGCTCATCAGGGCCTGGGCGGCTTCCGATGCGAGCGCCACGGCCGCTTCTGAGGCCCCGGGGGTGATGCCCAGGACAAAGGCCTGCAC
>CALRTF020000101.1:0-13298 GCA_943370985.1 Paenacidovorax caeni | reverse complement strand
TACCGCGACCAGCTGACCCGCTGGCAGGCCGGCCAGCTGCCCGAGGACGAGTTCCGCCCGCTGCGCCTGCAGAACGGCTGGTATGTCCAGCGTTACGCGCCCATGCTGCGTGTGGCCGTGCCCTACGGCGAACTGTCGAGCGCGCAGGTACGTGTGCTGGCGAAAATCGCCCGCGAATACGACCAGCCCAATAGCGCGCTGTTCAACGAAGCACAGGCGACCCAGGACAAGCTCGGCCCGGTCGAACTCAAGAGCGGCCTGTCGGTGGCCTCCAAGCTGACCGCCGGTTATGCCCACTTCACGACGCGCCAGAACATCCAGTACAACTGGATTCCGCTCGACAAGTCGGCCGACGTGATGGACCTGCTGGCCAGCGTCAACATGCACGGCATCCAGACCAGCGGCAACTGCATACGCAACATCACCAGCGACGAACGCGCCGGCATCGCGGTCGATGAAATCGCCGACCCGCGGCCCTTCGGCGAAATCCTGCGCCAGTGGAGCACGCTGCACCCCGAGTTCGCCTTTTTGCCGCGCAAGTTCAAGATCGCCATCAGCGGCGCAAAGGAAGACCGCGCGGCCACCGCCTGGCACGACGTCGGCCTGCACCTGATCCGCGATGACCAGGGTCAACTGGGCTTTCGGGTCCAGGTCGGCGGCGGCATGGGCCGCACCCCCATCATCGGCACCGTGATCCGCGAATTTTTGCCCTGGCACCAGATCATGAATTTCATCGAGGCCATCGTGCGGGTCTACAACCGCTACGGCCGCCGCGACAACATGTACAAGGCGCGCATCAAGATCCTGGTCAAGGCCGAAGGCCAGAAATACATCGACGACGTCGAAGCCGAGTACCGGCAGATCATGGACCACGACGGCGGGCCGCACACCATCACGCAGGCCGAGCTGGACCGCGTCACCGCCTCGTTTGTGCCGCCCACGCTCAAGTGCGACCGCAAAAGCGCCGACGCCAAGATCGCCAACATCCTGCGCGCCGCCGCGGAGGACGACATCGAGTTCGGCCGCTGGCTCAAGCAGAACGTCGCGCCGCACCAGAACCCGGACCTGCGTGCCGTGACCCTGTCCTTCAAGCGCCTGGGCCAGGCCCCCGGCGACGCCACCGCCGACCAGCTCGATGTGGCGGCCGACCTGGCCGACCGCTTCAGCGCCGGCGAAGTGCGCGTCACGCACGACCAGAACCTGCTGCTGCCCTGGGTACGTTGCGACGAGTTGCCCGAACTCTGGCGCGCTGCGCGCAAGTCCGGCTTTGCACGCCCCAACATCCGCCTGCTGACCGACATGATTGCCTGCCCGGGCGGCGACTTCTGCTCGCTGGCCAATGCGCGCTCCATCCCGATCGCAGAAGCCATCACCGAGCGTTACCAGGACATGGACGAGCTGCACGACCTTGGCGAGATCGACCTGCACATCAGCGGCTGCATCAACTCCTGCGGCCACCACCACAGCGGCCACATCGGCATCCTCGGCGTCGACAAGGACGGCAAGGAGTGGTACCAGGTCACGCTGGGCGGCTCGGACGGCTCCACGCTGAGCGGCGCACCGGTGCCCGGCAAGGTCGTCGGCCCCTCGTTCTCCGCCGCCGAAGTGCCGGAAGTCATCGAAGCCGTGCTGGAGACCTACCGCAAGGAACGCGAGACCGGCGAAACCTTTATTGCCACATTGCGCCGCACCGGCATCGAGCCATTCAAGACCGCTGCCAACAGCGCACGTTTTGCCGCTGCCGCTGTGGCCGCCTGAGGAAGCCGCCATGAAACTTTTGCCCTTCGCCGACCATGCTGCCGCTGAGGACAGCACCGTCCTGGTTCTGCCCAACGACGCCGATCCGCTGCTGCCCGCCCTGGACGGCGTGGTCCGCATCGACCTGCACTTTCCAAAATTCACCGACGGCCGCGCCTTCAGCCAGGCCTTTTTACTGCGCCGCCGGCGTGGCTTCACAGGCGAGATCCGCGCGAACGGCGATGTGCTGGTGGACCAGCTCGCGCAAATGGAGCGCAGTGGTTTTGATGTGGCCGTGCTGCGCGCCGACCAGGACATGGCGACCGCCCAGCGCGTGCTGGCCGCCTACCCCGGCTACGGCGTCGGCAAGTACCAGGGCGACGCCGTCGATGTGCAACCGCACTTCCGGGAAGCCACGCAAGGGGCTGCGGCGTGAGCACCAACAGCCTGGACCTTGCAAGGATCAACGCAGAACTCGGCCACAACGCGCAGGGCCTGGTGGACTGGGCCGTCGGGCTGGGCCGGCCTGCCATCGTCACGACCAATTTCCGCCCCTTCGAAGCGGTCATCCTGCATATGGTGACGCGCGCCAATCCCCGCGTCCCCGTGGTGTGGATGGACAACGGCTACAACACCGAGGCCACTTACCGCTTCGCCGACGAGGTCACAAAGCTGCTCGCGCTGGACCTGCACATTTATCTGCCGCGCCGCTCGCGTGCGCACCGCGAGGCCGTCGAAGGCCAGACGCCGGCGCTGGACGACCCCCGCCACGCGGCTTTCACCGCAGAAGTCAAGCTCGAGCCCTTCGCCCGCGCCCTGCGCGAGACGGCGCCCCAGGTCTGGTTCACGGCCCTGCGCGCCACCGACACCGCAGTGCGTGCGCAGATGGACCCGGTCAGCGTCAACCCCGACGGGCTGATCAAGGTCGCGCCGCTGCTGCACTGGTCATCCAAGGACCTTTACCAGTACTGCGAAATCAACGGCCTGCCCAACAATTTCGACTACGTGGACCCCACCAAGGGCGAGGACAACCGCGAATGCGGTCTGCACCTCGCACACTGACTTATGAACGCCCGCACACCCTCCGACCTGCTGACTGCCGACTCCGGGACCTCCGTCGCGCGGCTGTCCAACGCCCACCTCGATGCGCTCGAGGAAGAAACGATTTTTATCCTGCGTGAAGTGGCGGCCGCCTTCGAGCGCCCGGCCCTGCTGTTTTCGGGCGGCAAGGATTCGCTGGTCATGCTCAAGTGCGCCGAGAAGGCCTTCGGTATCGGCCGCATTCCCTACCCGCTGCTGATGATAGACACCGGCCATAACTTCCATGAGGTGACCGACTTCCGCGACCTGCGCGCGAAGGAACTCGGCGCAGAGCTGATCGTGCGCAATGTCGAGGACTCGATGAAACGCGGCACGGTGCGCCTCGCGCACCCCGGCGAATCGCGCAATGTGCACCAGTCGGTGACTTTGCTCGAAGCGATCGAGGAGTTCCGCTTCGACGCGCTGATAGGCGGCGCGCGCCGCGACGAGGAAAAAGCCCGCGCCAAGGAGCGCATCTTCTCGCACCGCGACAGCTTCGGCCAGTGGCAGCCCAAGGCCCAGCGGCCCGAGCTCTGGACCCTGTTCAACACCCGGCTGCAGCCGGGTGAACACTTCCGCGTGTTCCCGATCTCCAACTGGACCGAGCTCGACGTCTGGCAATACATCGAACGTGAAGCCATTGCCCTGCCCTCGCTGTACTACGCGCACCAGCGCAAGGTGGTCGAACGCAAGGGCCTGCTGGTGCCTGTGACCGAACTCACGCCGGCGCGTGACGGCGAGCAGGTGGTCGAGAAAACCGTGCGTTTCCGCACTGTCGGCGACATCACCTGCACCTGCCCGGTGGACAGCCCGGCCGCCACCGCGGCCGAGATCGTGATCGAAACCCTTGCCGCCGACGTCAGCGAACGCGGTGCCACCCGCATGGACGACAAAACCTCGGACGCTTCCATGGAAAAGCGCAAGAAGGACGGGTATTTTTAGTTCTCCCCCGAGGCAGGCTCCGCCTGCTTCCCCCCAGGGGGCGGCGCCTGCGGGCCGGCAAAGCCGGACCCGCGGCACCCACCGATCAAGACTTCGCCCATATTCGAGACTGAGATGAATACTGACAACACTACTGATTTGATAGCTGGTCACGCCCGTCTGGCGGGGGCTGGAGGCCAAAATGACCTGAAATCCGCGCTGAAGTTCATCACCTGCGGCTCGGTCGATGACGGCAAAAGCACGCTGATCGGCCGCCTGCTGGTGGACAGCAAGGCCGTGCTGCAGGACCACCTGGCGGGCGTGCAGCGTGGCGGCGAAACCGACCTGGCGCTGCTGACCGACGGCCTGTCGGCCGAGCGCGAGCAGGGCATCACCATCGACGTGGCCTACCGCTACTTCAACACCGAAAACCGCAAGTTCATCATCGGCGACGCGCCCGGTCACGAACAGTACACACGCAACATGGTTACCGCCGCGTCGAGCGCCGACGCCGCCGTGGTGCTGGTCGACGCGACCAAGCTGGACTGGAACAACCCGTCCATGGAACTGCTGCCGCAGACCCGGCGCCACTCGCTGCTGGTCAACCTGCTGCGTGTGCCGTCCATCGTGTTTGCGGTCAACAAGCTGGACGCCGTGGACAACCCCACGCTGGCATTCGACAACATCCGCAGCGCACTCAAGGCTTTCGCGACGGCGGCGCGGATTCCCGTCAAGGCCATCGTGCCGGTGTCGGCACTCAAGGGCCACAACGTGGTGGAAGCCAGCCCCGGCTGGTGCGGCTACGAAGGCCTGTCGCTGCTGCAGCTGCTCGAACAGCTGCCCGCCACACCGGCTGAATCCACCGAGGCTTTTGCCTTCCCGGTGCAATGGGTCGAGAAATTTTCATCGTCCTCGGACACCACCCAGGGCCGCCGCGTGTTCTGGGGCCGCGTCGCCACCGGCGGCGTGCAGCCAGGACAGACCGTCACGGTACTGCCGGGCGGTCAAAGCGCCGTGGTGGCCCAGGTGCTGGACCACACGCGCCAGCCGACCGCGGTGCTGGCCGGCCACAGCGCCGGCATTGTGCTGGACCGCGAAGTCGACGTGTCGCGCGGCGACTGGCTGCTGGCCGCCGACACCTTCGAGCCCACGCGCGAACTGTCGGTCACCATCGCCTGGATGGACGACGAGCCGCTGGTCGCCGGACGCGTTTACTGGGCCTTGCACGGCCACCGCTGGGTCAAGGCCAAAGTCAAACGCATCGTGCACAAGCTCGATGTCAATACGCTGGCCGAGGAAGACGCCAGCGAGCTGCCGCCCAATGCCATCGGCCATATCGAACTGAGCCTCCAGGAAGCGCTGGCCACCCTGCCCTATGCCCGCTCACGCGTTCTCGGATCGCTGGTGCTGGTGGACACCGCCTCGAACAAAACCTCGGGCGCCGCACTGATTCTTTGACCGGGATCAGCCCCACCGCCGCCGGTATTCACCCTGCTGGCGGAATCCTCTTAAAATCTAGGGTTTCCACCGATCCCCGCCAGAACAACATGACTCACATCGTTTCCGAATCCTGCATCCGCTGCAAGTACACCGACTGCGTGGATGTCTGCCCGGTCGACTGCTTCCGCGAAGGCCCGAACATGCTGGTGATCGATCCCGACGAATGTATCGATTGCGCGGTCTGCATCCCCGAGTGCCCGGTCAATGCAATTTATGCCGAAGAAGACGTGCCTGCCGACCAGATTGCCTTCATCAAGCTCAATGTCGAGCTGAGCAATGCCCCGGGCTGGAAAAGCATCACCAAGCGCAAGGAGCCGCTGGCCGATGCGGACGAGTGGAAAGACAAGCCGAACAAACTGTCTGAACTCGTTCGCTAGCCTTGCCCGCATGACCGGCACCTCAATGATTCAGACTGACGCGCTGGTCATCGGTGCGGGCCCGGTCGGGCTGTTCCAGGTCTTCCAGCTCGGTCTGCTGGACATCAAGGCCCATGTGGTCGATTCGCTGCCCCACCCGGGCGGCCAGTGCGTCGAGCTCTATGCCGACAAGCCGATTTACGACATTCCCGGCACGCCGCGCACCACCGGCCGCGAATTGGTCGCCAGCCTGCTCGAGCAGATCAAACCCTTTGGCGCCAGCTTCCATCTGGGTCAGGAAGTCAACACCGTGGCACAGCAAGCCAATGGCCGGCTCCTGGTCGAAACTTCGCGCGGCCAGTCCTTCCTGGCCAAAACCATTTTTATCGCTGCCGGCGTGGGCGCTTTCCAGCCCAAGCGGCTAAAAATAGAGGGCCTGGACGGCTTTGAAGGCAGCCAGCTGTTTCATCACCTGGACCAGCCCGCACGATTCGCCGGCCAGCGTGTCCTGGTGGTCGGCGGCGACGAAGCGGCGGTAGAGGCGGCGATCCGCCTGGCCGAACGCGGGCCGCAACAGGCCAAAAAAGTGATCTTGCTGCACCGGCGTGAGGTGCTGCAGGCGCCTGAAGACCTGCTGGCCCGCTTCGAATCCCTGCGCAGCAACGGTGCAGCGCATTTCCAGGTCGGCCAGGTCACGGGGATCGCCACTGAAAGCGGACGACTGACGGCGGCGCAGATCACCGACGTGGACGGCAACACCGCTGCCCTGCCCATGGACATGCTGCTGGTCCTGCTGGGACTGTCACCGCGGCTCGGACCGCTGAGCCAATGGGGTCTGGTCATGGAGCGCAAGCAGCTTCAGGTGGACACTGAAAAATTCTCGACGAGTGAGCCCGGTATTTTTGCGGTCGGCGACATCAACACCTACTCCGGCAAGAAAAAACTGATCCTCTGCGGTTTTCATGAAGCCACGCTGGCGGCTTACGCGGCGGCCGACATCATCTTCCCGAACCAGAAGATTCCGTTCCAGTACACCACCACCAGTCCCAGGCTGCACAAGTTGCTGGGTGTCGCGGCGCCCCGGCCCGGTGCTGAAGGGCCTTAAGCCAGCGGCCTGAGCCGCATGGTCACAGGCGCATGGCCGTGGTTCAGCGGACCGCCCCCCGCGCCGGTTTTGACATTCGCGCCAGCAATCATGGCCTCGCGCACATAAACCCGCGCCATCCCGACCGCATCCAGCAGAGGCATGCCCAGCGCCAGTCCTGAGGCAATTGCCGACGACAGCGTGCAACCGGTGCCATGGGTGTTGGCACTTGGAATCCGCGGCGCCTGCATCCAGTGTTTGCCACCCTCCACCGTGACCAGCAGGTCGATCACCGTGTCGCCCGGCAGGTGCCCGCCCTTGAGCAGCACGGCCCGCGCGCCCATGGCCAGCAATTCGGCCGCAGCGCGCTCCATGTCCTGCGCATTCTGCAGGGGCCGCCCCACCAGCAGGGCCGCTTCGTCGAGATTGGGCGTGACCAGCACGGCACGCGGGAACAGCTCGCGCACCAGTACCGCAATCGCGGGGTTGTCAATCAGCACCGCGCCGCTGGTCGCCACCATGACGGGATCGAGCACCACCTTCTGCAGCGCATGACGGTCTATCGCCGCGGCCACCGCCATGACAATTTCGGGCGCATGCAGCATGCCGACCTTGACCGCATGCACGCCGATGTCCTCGACCACGGCGTCGATCTGGTGGCTCAGGATTTCCGGCGGCACCCCATGGATGGCGCGCACGCCCAGGGTGTTCTGCGCGGTCAGCGCCGTGATCGCCGTCATGCCGTAGCAGCCCAGCGCGGCAATCGTCTTCAGGTCCGCCTGGATGCCCGCGCCGCCGCCGCTGTCGGACCCGGCAATCGACAACACGCGCGGGTACTCGAATTCGAAAGAGGTGTGGCTCATGAAGAAGTTTTTCCGATGGTCGCAGCCTGCAGGAGGCGATGCCGGATTATCGGGGAAGCGGCACGCTGGCCGAGGCGCGGGCGATACGCCGGCGCACGCGCGGCCTTGCGCACTCCGCCGCACGAGAACCGCAGGAATTTCAGGCTATAATCTTTGGCTGTATTCCTCAATAGCTCAGTTGGTAGAGCGCCGGACTGTTAATCCGTAGGTCCCTGGTTCGAGCCCAGGTTGAGGAGCCACTTACCTTCACTGCGAACCGTCGAGCTACCCAGGCTCATCATCCGGCCCTCGTTGTATTCGACAGCCACCGCGTCTCCCGATACGGTGGCTTTTTCTATGAAAGATCCCATGAACGTGCGCTGTTTCCGGGGGTCGCCGCAGTCCTGGACCAGGCCGCGCAGCATGCCGGCGACTTCCCACGCATCGCAGCCCTGGATCTCGGCCGGGCCGTCTGCCTCTTCCTCGAGTTTCGTCAGGCTGTGCTCGATCTGTCGCACCTGTTCGTTCAATTCGCGCAGCCGCGGCCCCAGATCTGCCAGGTTCGGCGCTCCCATACCCATCAACTCCAGCACGCTGTAGAGCTTGCCCCGCTTCGCCTCGGTAGCCCGCAGCTCCTGCACCATCGACTCTCGGCGCGTTTTGCGGTCTTTTTTCCAGCTGTCGCTCAAGGTCATCACCTGGTGGATCACGTTCTGCACGGCCGCCGGCGTCAGCACCTTGTCCAGCAGCTCAGATATCAGCCACGGGTCAAAGACGTCAACCCGGACATTCTTGAAGGCGCACCTGGCTTTTCCGCGCATGTGCGTGCAGCAAGCGTAGTAGTGGTGCCGGGTGCCGTCCCGGCCAGTGCCGTTTGTCATCGTCAGGGCCCCGCCACACCCGCCGCATCGTAAAAGCCCGGCAAAAACGCCCTCCGCCCGGGCGCGGCCACCTGTGCGCTCTGGCCTCCGGCTGTCCAGGCAGGCCTGCACACGCTCAAAGTCCTTGGCTTCGATGATCGCGGGATGGCTGTTGACACGGATCCACATATCCGGCGGGTTGGGCACGCGGTTTCGCACCCGGTTGAAGATGCTCACACCGGTGTATATCTCGCTGGTGAGCATGAAATTGAGCGTGTTTTTGGCCCACGGCTGGCCCCGGTTGAGCTGGCCAGCGTCGTTCAGCTGCAGCGCAATGACTTTGACGCCGGCGCCGTGCATTGAAAGTGAGAAGATCCGCCTCACCAGCTCCGCCTCGCCCTCGTGAATCGCGAGCCGGCGGCGCTTGCCGTCCATTTCAGCCACATAGCCGAAAGGGACCCGCCCGCCCATGAAATAGCCGTCCCGCGCAGCCTTCAACATCGAGCGCCGGGTGTCAGTACCCACGCGCCGCGAATAATTTTCGTCGAGCAAGGCGTTGAAGCCATCCATCAGCCAGCCGTCGTCGGTCGTGGTGTCCACGTCGCCCGAAACATAAACCAGCCTGGTGCGGGACGTTTGCAGCAGCAGCTTGTAGCGGGCCGCGTCCACCAGGTTGCGCGCAAACCGGCTGCTTGACCACGTGATGAAGTAGTCCACGTCCATCAGCGAACAAAATTTGATCGCGCCCTGGAAGCCCGGCCGGCGGTCAGTGGTGCCGGAGATCCCGCCGTCAGTGAACTCCCGCAGCACCTCTGCGCCCAACGCTGCCGCCTTGGCGCGGCATTGGTCCAGCTGGCTGTCCATCGGCAGGCCTTCCTCTGCTTGGCGCTTGCTGCTCACCCGCCCGTAGATCACTGCCCTTTTCATCGCGGCATCCTTGCACGTTTCGCGATTTTTCTTATGTGTGAACGATCCAGTTTTTCACCAAGGCGATCCTTGACCGCTTTCTGAATCACGGCGGGAGGCAGGCGGGCGCGCGCCAGCTCCTCCACCCACCGATTGCGCTGGAAGCGCCGGAAGCTGCTGTAGCGACGCAGCTGAACCTCGATCATCGACTCGTTTTCCGACCGGCGAATTTCGCGCAGCTCAGCCGCCGTGTCCAGGATGCGCCACATATCGAGAAAGTGGTCATAGCCGATCGCCTCCGCGATGCGAATCCAGATGGCCGGCAGGCCCATGTCTGCGAGTTCGCGAATTTTTGCCCCTTCCAGAAGTTTTGAAGTGGTGCATTCATTCAGGTCCCCACCCCCCCCCTCGGCCGTGAACAGGTCGCCCTGCCGAGCCCCCACCCCCGGCACCGTGGCACCCTCCAGCGCGGCCAGGTCAGCTTGTGCAGCTGTCCCACTGCGCAGTTCATGCGTGGCCATGGCCTGCCCTCCCTCTGACAGCAGCGCGCATCACTGCGCAGTTCACCAGAGTACGCAGTGGGCAGGCCGTGAGAGTTAGCCCGTTCCTGTTACAGATTGCGGGAACCTGCGAGATCACCACCCCACGCGGCATCCAAGGCCTTCGCATGGTGAGGGAATAGGCCTTGCGTAACTGTGCTGGCAGTTCGGGTGCATGTGTGTGTGGCATGGTGCTTAAAAAAGTGAGGGGTGGATCAGGGCTGTGGCGGCAAGCGGCGGAGCAGCTCGGACACAGGCGTGTTGATCTTGGCCAGCGGCGAGGCCTTGTCGACGTCACCGAACTTGCGGCGCGCTGCCAGGTGGACATAGAGGAACGAGGTCTTCACATCGGCATGGCCCATCAAGCCCTGCACGGATTCCATGTGCACGTTCTCCTCTACCAGCTCGGTGCCATACAGGTGGCGCATGGCATGTGGGTGCAGCTGGTCCTTGGGAATGCCCAGCCTGCGGCCGTACTTCTGCAGCATGTCGTGCACTGCCTTCCTGGTCAGGCGCCGGCGCTCACCTCGATGCAGATCTGCCGTGACCTGGGTGGATCGCACCGACACAAACAGCACCTTGTCCTGGGGCATGCCGTCCTTGGTCGGTATATCGCGGTCGATGCCGGCGAGATCCTCATGAGCCAGGTACACGCGCAGCAGCATTTCCGCTTCCTTCGGTACCGGCAACAGGCGCTCCTTCCGGCCTTTTTCCATCACCTTCAGCACCATGCGCGGCTGCTTGTCGACCTGTGTCATGGACAGGTTGCTTTCGTTGAGCGCGACCAAGCCGCCCACACGCAGACCGCAGCCCATCAGCAGCGCCATCATGGCCGCGTCACGGATCCCGATGAACGTGTCCAGGTCCGGGCCCCACATCAGCTTTTCGGCGTTGGCCAGCGTGATCAGGTTGGGCAGCTTGCGGCCTGTTTTCGGCTGCTCGATGCCGGATGCCAGGTGTCGCTTCGTGTGGCCGGCCGACACCGCCCATTTGTAGAAGCCTTTGACGGCGCTGATGTACGGCACGCGCCCTTTGGCCACGATGCCCTTGTTGTGCAGCCAGATCCCGCAGAACGCCTGCAGCTCTACCGAGGTGTAGTCCAGCAGCGGCCGCCCAGGCATGAACTCCTGCAGGCGCTTCATGGCCAGGCTGTAGATCTCGATCGTGCGCGGGCTGCGGTTCCGGCCGTGCTGCAACCACTGCAACCAGTCATCAATCAGCGTGAAGTTTTTCGGGGTTTTTGGTTCCGCTTCAGTCACGACTGGACCTCCAACGCCGGCGCCGCGGCACTCCCTAGGGCATTTCTGCCCGTGGAACCGTGGAAAGCCTCACAAACGGGCTGCAACCCGCGCCAGCATTGGGCTGCGGCCTGCCTGGGCATCCACAAAAAACCCGTGGATACACAAAATTTCCGTGGATACACATTTGGGCGTTTTTGCTGATTCGTGGATGGCCTGCGCGCTGCGCTTCCCCCTCCTTTTCCTTCCTCTCTCTCTAAAAAAAGATAGATAGATAGATAAAGGGGCGCGGTTTGACATATTGGCCGATGTGGAAGATTTAGGCCAAAACGTGGAAGGAAAGACGCAAACCGTGGAAGTCCGAATATTGCGAACGCGGCGCGGCGCTTAGTCGAATCTGATGAAACATAGTTACGGATACACCCATCCACGGGTTTTCGCGGCTGTCCCCGCCGTCCGGATGAAGAAAAGCTATCGCGCCGGCCCCCTTCTTTCCAGGCTTTCCCCCGGATCGGCGGAGCCCCTTCAATGGGGGGGTGCGGGGGGAACGGGCGGGCATTGATGCCCGGCCCGCATGAATGCTGATCAGCCGCTGCGCGGTGAACAGGTCGCGCCTGGCGGCGCTGGTGGCCTGAAAAATGGGGGGTGCGGGGGGTTGTGGCCATCAGTCGTCCATCCCGAAGCCCGAGGGCCCTTGTGGCAGGTCCGGCTTGCCGTGGAAGTCCCGCTCTGCCGGCACCACCGCAAACAGCCCGAACTGCTCCAGCTTCTCGATCGACAGGCACACCATGTGCGCCACCCGGGCGCCGCGCACCGTGCGCTCCACCTCGATCGCCTTGCCGTCGTCGTCCACCAGCAGCACGCCGGCCGCCATCAGCTGCTTCTTGAACACCTGGGCCGTCTTGACCGGCAGCCCGTCCCAGAACTCCCGCATGTACGGTGCCTGGCTGATGTGGTCCATCACGTGGGCCGGCCGCAGGCACAGCACGTCCTCGCCGCCTTCCTTGTCGAATTTGAACGGCCGATCGAACTTGCGCGACGCGATCTCGCTGAGCAACTTCTCCACGATCCACGCCCAAGGCTGGCGGTCGCTCTCGCTCTCGCTGATGTGCTTGTTCATCACGGCCGTCAGGTCGCCCATGAAGCGGCCCTGGTCCACCGGGATCTCCGCAAACTCGCACAGCAGGTGCCAGGCCAGGCCCAGGGCCGCGTAGTTGGCCACCATGCGCTCCGCGCCGGCGTCCTCCCGCTTGGCCAGGCAGTTGTTCGTCAACTGCTCCGTCAGGTCGACCTGCTGCTGCATCACGTCCGCCTTGCGCCGGCTGGCCACAAATTGCAGCCACTGCTTCACCGGGAACACCGGCATGTTCTCCGGGATCAGCTTGCCCCGGCCCGCCTTCGTCAGCTCCGTGCGCACCACCTTGCCCTGCAGGGACTTCACGGGCACGTCCTCACCGGCCAGCAGCACCGGTGCGCACAGCAGAAAGTCCATCAGCTCTGCACCGCGCCGGGTGTGGCTGTACATATACGACTCTTGCAGGTTGGCCACCGCCTTGTTGATCGTGTCCTGCTTGCCGGCAGATATTTCCTCCCAGCCCACCGGGTGGCTGGTGTAGCTGATCGACGTCAGCTGACGGAACTCGCTGCCCAGCGTCTGCCGGCTGAACATCGTCATGGCCACCGCGCGCTCCACACGCTTCGTCAGCGTCGTCTTGCCGGTGCCCTTCTCGGCCTGCATCACGAAGTGCGGCCAGTAGCCCAGAAAGGCCTTCAGGTGCGCGCCCAGCGCCCACACCAGGATGATGGCGGCCGCGTTGCCCTTGAAGGTGTTCTGAAACAGATCCACCACCTCCCGCGCGTCCTGCGGCTGGCCGCTCGGGAATGTCAGGCCACTGTACGGGCACTGCTGCCGTGGGTCGGCAAAAAAGCAGTCCGGCCCCTCGTTCACCACCGTGCGGCCGTCGCGCCAGGCCACACCCACGTAATTGATGGCCTCCCGCGCCCCGATGCTCGCCGCACGCTCCCAGATGTTCACCATGCGGCTGAACTGTGTCGGGGCATACACCGGGCCCAGCTTCTTCCACACGTCCAGGTTGTGCAGCTTTTCGTCGTCCACCACCCGGCGCTGCAGGGTTGGGCCGTGCCTCGCCGTCTGCACGCTCAGGGCAAACACAGTGGTCGGGCTGTGGTCCTCATCACCCGTCATGGTCGAGGTTGGGCTGGCGATCCGCACCC
>CALRTF020000100.1:0-13302 GCA_943370985.1 Paenacidovorax caeni | reverse complement strand
ACTTCACCGTCCGAAAAGCGCCCGACGTGGGCCGCTCCCAGCGAAATGCCCAGGTGCTGGGCGATTTCAGAGGCCATGCCGGGATTGGCATTGCCGGTGAAAAGCATGAAGTCGGGATTGTGCGTTTGCATGTGGGGCCCAGCGGATGTCTAGGTGGGAAATCGTGGCTGAAATCAGGTCGGCAATAAAAGCATCAAAACACGGACGCCCTGTGCCCATTCCATGTCACGGCGGCTTATCCGCGGGTCCGGCTTGCGATCCGCCCGCCAGGGGCGTGACCGAAGCCGTCGGACCGGAGACACTCAACAGTCAGCGAGCACAAACCCTTTTCGTCGGGTCTTAAAAACACGGGTCCCACTCAGGGACCCGAAAATTTTGGCAGGGGTGGAAGGAGTCGAACCTGCGAATGCCGGAATCAAAATCCGGTGCCTTAACCAACTTGGCGACACCCCTACACAGGTCCATGGCAGAAAACCGCCATCAACCCTTTAACCGTTGTTCATGGAGACACATTCCATGGCCGTTAGTTTACCAACCGGCCAGAGGATGCGCCTCCAGGTTGCTGCACTTGCGGACTTGCCAGCCGCCGGGAGCGGCCGCGAGTTCGATCTCGTGCGGCATATGCGCAAAAACCGCACTTCCCGAGCCAGTCATGCGGCCCTTGAGGCCTTGCATGGACAGCCAGTCGAGTGACTGGCCAACCTGCGGACACAGGGTCTGCGCGACTGGCTGCAAGTCGTTGTGGCCGAATCCGTAAAGTCGGCCGCTTGAGTTTGCAGCAAAGCCTTGGATTGTAGCAGTTTCTGTGTCGCGTTTGAGCTGCGGTGCCCTGAAAATCGCGTCGGTCGGCAAGCCGGCCGGTGGTTTCACGACCACAAAACGCGCGGGTGGCAGCGCCAGCGGCGTCAGCTGCTCGCCGATGCCCTCGACCCAGGCGTGGCCGCCACCGAGGAAAAAAGGCACATCCGCACCCAGGCCCAGGGCGATTTCCCGCAGCTTGCCGGCCGGCAACTGCACCCCCCAGAGTCGCTGCAGGGCCAGCAGGCAACTCGCCGCGTCCGAGGAGCCGCCGCCCATGCCGGCCTGGGACGGAATGCGCTTTTCCAGCCAGATGTCGGCACCCAGCGTGGTGCCGCTGGCCTCTTGCAGTGCCCGCGCCGCGCGCACCGCCAGGTCTTCCTCGGGCAGGGCGGGGTCCGGCGTGCCCACGTCGCTGCGGCGGATGCGGCCATCATGGCGCAGCTCGAAATGCAGGGTGTCGCACCAGTCGATCAGCATGAACGCCGACTGCAGCAGGTGGTAGCCGTCGGCGCGCCGCCCGTTGATGTGCAGGAACAGGTTGAGCTTGGCCGGCGCCGCGACCTCGTAAATCGCTTTCAGGGGCGCGTTCATTGCGCGAGCACGATGCGCAGGTCGGTGCGCGGTTGCGGCGTGGTGCGGCTGGCCGAAATGCGGCCTTCGGCATGTTGCCCCAGGTCGGCGTTCCAGCCGGCCAGCGCGGTGTTTTTGCCGGCCAGCCAGTCGAACAAGGCCGGTAGCGGCACCGCCGCGCCGGTGGCTTTTTCGATCAGCGCATCCACGGAGTCGAAACGCTGGACCTGGCCGCCGGAGTCGAGCACCGCTTCCCCGGGCGACCAGCGCAACACCGCCAGGCTGGTGCCCAGCGGGCTGTTCAGGACCAGCTCGCCCTCGTCAGGGTTGCCGCGCAATTCAAAACCGGCAAAAAAGGCCTGGACCGGTTCGCTTTGCACCTGCAGGCTGATACGCCCCGACCACATCTGGACTTTTGCGTCGTTCAGGGCTTCAGCCCTCGGCAGCTGCGCGCACCCAGCTATCAAAAATGTAGCAAACAGGAGGCAGCAGGCGAGGGCTGATCGCAGGCGTGGCACGGCAGTCAAGGAGGCTCCGGTCCGAAGGTAGCTCACAGCCTGACACGCAGGCGTTTGAGCGTCTCAAGCAGGGTCTCGTTCTCAGGATTGAGCAGCATGCCCTCCTTCCAGACCGCCATGGCCCTGTCGCGCTGGCCCATGCTCCACATGACTTCGCCGTAATGCGCAGCGATTTCAGCGTCGGGTTTGGCCTTGTAGGCCGCTTCGAGAATCCGCGCCGCCTCGGCCTTGTTGCCCATGCGGAACTCCACCCAGCCCAGGCTGTCCTGGATAAAAGGGTCGGCCGGGGCAAATTCCAGCGCTTTCTGGATCAGTTGTTTGGCTTCGGGCAGGCGCACATTGCGTTCGGCCAGCGAGTAGCCCAGCGCGTTGTAGGCGTGGTGGTAGTCCGGCTTGAGCTGGACCAGCTGGCGCAGCAAACGTTCCATTTCGGCCAGCGAGCCGAGCTTTTCCGCCATCATGGCCTGGTCGTACAGCAGTTCGGTCTCGCCGGGAAATTGCGCGACCGCCTTGCTCAGCAGCTCATAGGCGCTTTTGTATTCCTTCTGGTCGCGCAGCAGGCTGATTTCGGCCATCAATTTGACCCGCGCATCTTCCGGCTTGCGCTCGGGCAAAGCCCGGATCAGCTGGCGGGCTTCGGACAGCTTGCCCTGTTTGGCCAGCAGGGAGGCGCGGCGCGTCTGCGCCTGGACCAGTTCCTCGGAGTTGGCGATTTTGGCCAGCCAGCCCTCGGCGCCGGCGAAATCCTTGCGCTTTTCGGCCAGCTGCGCCAGCGACAAATAGGCCTGGGACAGGCCGCGCACGCTTTGTTCGTTCTGCGCGCCCTGCTGGGCCAGCTCGACATACCGCAGCAGCGAGGTCTGCGATGCGGCCAGCTGGTTGTCCTGCAACTGCAGCGAGCCCAGCACCAGCCAGCCTTCAGGATAGTCGGGCTTTTCACGCGTGACCACCTGCAGTTGCGCGCTGGCTTCGGCGTAACGCTGGATGTCGAGCAGGTTGCGCGCGTACGCCATGCGGATTTCGGGCAGGGCCTTGGTGTTGCTTTCGAGGTATCTGCGCACCAGCGGCTCGGCGCCGGGCAGCTTGGGATCCATCAGCTCGAGCGCCAGCAGCGCCGGGCCTTCCGCCGCGGGCTCCAGGGCCTGCGCGCGTTCTGCTGCGGCGAGCGCGCCGGGCAAGTCGCCGGCGGCCAGCCGCATGCGGCCGACGGCCGTCCAGGCTGCAGCGCCGGTGGCGGGGGAGGCCAGTTGCTCCGTCAGGGCCTGCTCCATCACACCGGCCGCGAGTTTTTTGTCAGCTGCCCGCGCGTACAGGCGCGGCAGCGTGGCGATCGCCTGCGCCTGCTCGGGCAGCGGTGCCAGCCGCAATTCGGTGCGCAGCGGCTCCACGGTTTCGGTGATGCGGTTCAGCGCGATCAGGATCTGCAGCACATAACGGTTGGCCTCGCGCGATGCCGGCTGCGCCTGGCGCCAGGCCTGCGCCGCCTGCAGCGCGGCGTCACCGGAGCGCGATTGCAGGGCGATGTCGGCGGCCCGCTGGTAGAGCTGGGCGTCGTTGGTCTTGCGTGCGGCGTCGAGGATCAGCGCAAAACCGGCCGCCGGTTCGCCGGCGCGGGTGTTGATCTCGCCGATCAGCAACTGGTAGAACAACTCGCCGTCCAGGCTGGAAGGCGCCGGCGGAGCCTGGGCAGCGGCGGGCGCATCGGGTTGCGCGGCTTGCGGCAGCGCCGGGGGCGCAGCCTGGCCCGACTGGGCCAGCGCCGCCGGCACGGCCATGCAAAACGCGGAAAACGCAGTCAGGGCGCAGATCAGTGGTTTCATCGAACCATGATAATTGATGCACTGTGCCCCCGCAGGGCATGCCCAGGATTGCCGTACGCCATGCCCGAACTGCCCGAAGTCGAAGTCACCCGCCTGAGTTTTGCCGACCGCATTGCCGGTGCCACCATTCTGGACCTGCAGATGGGCAAGCCGCTGCGCTGGCCGCTCGGCTGTGACCCTGCCCAGCTGGTGGGCCACACCGTGTTGCAGGTGCGGCGTCGCGGCAAATACCTGTTGCTGGACACCAGCGGAGGCCTGCTGCTGATCCATCTGGGCATGTCGGGCAGCCTGGGTTTTGCCGCCGACCTGCCGGCGCCGGGCAAACATGACCATTTCGAGATGCGCACCAGCGCGGGTTGCCTGCGCCTGCACGATCCGCGCCGTTTCGGGGCTGTGGTGTATGCACCCAGCGAGGACGATGCCGGCGCGCGCAAGCTGCTGGGACGGCTCGGCGTGGAGCCGCTGGGCCCGGACTTCGATGCGCTGGCTTTCCATGCCGCCCTGCAGCTGCGCCAGACGGCGATCAAGCAGGTGCTGCTGGGCGGCGAGATTGTGGTGGGCGTGGGCAACATCTATGCGTCGGAAGCCCTGTTTTTGGCCGGCATCCGGCCCACGGTGCGGGCCGCCCGGATCAGCAAGCCGCGTGCCGCGCGCCTGCATGCGGCCATCCGCGAGGTGCTGGCGCAGGCCGTGGCCAAGGGCGGCAGTACCCTCAAGGACTTTTCCAACGCCCAGGGCGAAAGCGGCTACTTCCAGCTCGAAGCCAGGGTCTACGACCGTGCCGGCCTGCCGTGCACCGTGTGCGGCGCGGCGATACGCAGCATGCGGCAGGGCCAGCGCTCGACGTTTTTCTGTGTCAACTGCCAGAAACCCTGAAAACCGCACAAAGTCGCAGATGGCCGTTTTCAGTGGGCGATGCTATATTGTTCGATCTATGCCTGATCCCCACCATGTCCTTTAACGAACAATTCGACCAGCATGGCGCCTGGCGGCGCGAATTCGCGCTGCGGCTCAAGTTGCTGTCCGAATGGCTGAAAGACCACGACCTGCTCAACGCTGCCGTCGAGGAACGACTGCTCCGGCTGGAAACCCAGGTGCGGTCGGACAAGGTCATGGTGGCGTTTGTCGCCGAATTTTCGCGCGGCAAGTCCGAGCTGATCAATGCGATTTTTTTCGCCGGTTACGGGCGGCGCATCATGCCGGCCAGTGCCGGCCGCACCACCATGTGCCCGACCGAGCTCGGCTACGACGCCGATGTCCCGCCCTGCCTGCGCCTGCTGCCGATCGAGACCCGGCTCAAGCCGCAGGCGCTGATGGAGTGGCGCGCGGTCCCCGAAAAATGGACGCGTGTCGACCTCGACGTCAACGACCCGGTCCAGCTGGCCAAGGCCCTGGAAAAGGTCGCCGAGGTTCGCCATGTGACGCAGGATGAGGCGCGCGCGCTGGGCTTCTGGCATGACGATGCGCCACAGGACAACCCGCGCACCGATGCGGACGGCAAGGTCGAGGTGCCGCGCTGGCGCCACGCCCTGATCAATATTGCCCATCCGCTGCTCAAGCAGGGCCTGGTCATCCTCGACACGCCCGGCCTCAACGCCATAGGCGCGGAGCCGGAACTGACGGTCAGCCTGATTCCGCAGGCGCATGCCGTGGTGTTCATCCTGGCGGCCGACACCGGCGTGACCAAATCCGACCTCGCCATCTGGCGTGAACACCTGGTCACCGACGGCAACGACAACGACGCCCGGCTGGTGGTGCTCAACAAGATCGACACCCTGTGGGACGCGCTGAGCACGCCCGCGCAGATCCAGGCACAGATTGACCGCCAGCGCGCCAGCTCCGCCGATATTCTCGGCCTGCCGGTGGCCCAGGTGATTCCCGTGTCCGCACAAAAAGGCCTGGTGGCCAAGGTGACGGCCGACGACGAACTGCTGCAGGCCAGCTGCCTGCCGGCGCTTGAGCTCGCCCTGGCCCAGGGAGTGATGGGCCAGCGCCAGAAGATCCTGCGTTCCGCGGTGGCCGCCGGCATTGTCGAGCTGCGCGCCGAGGCCGGCCGCGTCCTGCAAATCCGCCGGCGTGACCTGGCCGAGCAGATGATCGAACTGCGCGGCCTGCGCGGCAAAAACACCTCGGTGATCAAACACATGCGCTCGCGCATCGAGCAGGAGCACACCGAGTTCAACACCAGCGGCGCCAAGATCCAGGCGGTGCGTTCGATTCACCTGAAACTGCTGCGCGAAGTGTTCAACCTGCTGGGTACGCCGACACTCAAGTCCGAACTGGCGGAACTCACGAAGATGCTCAAGCAGCCGGGCATCAAGCTCGGCGTCAAGAAGGCGTATGGCGAGACTTTCGACCGCCTGCGCGAGAGCCTGGAAAAGGCCCGCAAAACCAGCGCGGAGATCCAGAGCATGCTGGCCGGCTCGTTCAAGCAGCTCAATTCGGAATTTGGTTTTTCGCTGCAGGCGCCCAAGGAGCCCGAGATGTCGCGCTTCCTGACCGACCTGGAGCAGATCGAACGCAGCCACCTGCAGTACCTGGGCGTGACCAACATCCTCAAGCTGGCCCAGCCGGATTTTTCCGACAGGCTGGTGCGCGCCCTGGCGACGCGCCTGCGTGTGGTGTACGAAACCGCGCTCGGCGAGGTCGAGCTCTGGAACAAGTCGGCCGCCTCACAGCTCGATGCCCAGCTCAAGGAACGCCGCAAGAATTTCGGCCGCCGCATCGAGGCGATCGAACGCATCCAGCAGGCAGCCACCGGCCTGGACGAGCGCATCGACGAGATCGAGCGCCACGAAAGCGCGATCGCCGCGCTGGACAGCAAGCTCGACGAGCTCACGGTGCAGCTGACCGATGCACCCCCTGACCGGCATGGTCAGGCACCCGAGGCGCAGGCGGCCCTGACCCACGCCGCCTGACCGGCGATGTCGCCGGCTCGCACACGCGGCGCCGCCGCGTCACGGACTTCTCCGGACAGCCCGTTTCCGCAGGCCACGGTGGCGGCCTTGACACCGGCGTTTGCCGATCAGCTGGTGCGCTGGCAAAAAAGCCATGGCCGCCACAGCCTGCCCTGGCAAAACACGCGTGATCCTTACCGGGTCTGGCTGTCCGAAATCATGCTGCAGCAGACCCAGGTGGCGACGGTTCTGGATTACTACACCCGGTTTTTGCAGCGTTTTCCCACAGTGGCGGAGCTGGCCGCTGCGCCGGCGGACGAGGTGCTGGGCCTGTGGAGTGGCCTCGGTTATTACAGCCGGGCCCGCAACCTGCACCGCTGCGCGCAGGACGTGGTGCGGCTGCACGGTGGGCAGTTCCCGCAGACCGCTGAATTGCTGCAAACCCTGCCGGGTATCGGGCCATCGACCGCGGCCGCGATAGCTTCCTTTTGTTTTTCCGAACGTGTGGCCATCCTCGACGGCAACGTCAAGCGGGTGTTGACGCGCTTGACGGCGTTTTCCGGCGACCTGGCTTCCAGCGCGCAGGAACGCAGCTTGCGGGACATGGCCACCGAGCTGCTGCCGCGCCGCAAACTGCGCGAGGACATGCCGCGTTACACCCAGGGCATCATGGACCTGGGCGCGACCATCTGCACCAGCCGCCAGCCGTCCTGCCTGCTGTGCCCGGTGCAGGACCTGTGCCTGGGGCTGGCCAGCGGCACGCCCGAGCGTTTTCCGGTGAAGACCCGCAAGCTCAGGCGCAGCGCCGAGTCGCTCGCCCTGCTGTGGGCCGAACGCAGCGACGGCGCGGTCTGGCTGGAGCGCCGTCCGGCGACCGGCATCTGGGGCGGGCTGTATTGTTTTCCGGTGTTTGGCAGCGAGGACGAGCTGCTGGCCGCCCTGCCCGCAGCGCTGCAGGGCGACCTGCAGGCCGTCCCGCCTTTTGTGCATGTGCTGACCCACAAGGACCTGCGTTTGTCGCCGATGCGGCTGGTCCTGCCGGCAAAACCGGCCAGGACGCTGCGGCTGCCCGGAGACGGCGCCTGGGTGGCGCGCAGCGACTGGACCGTGCTGGGCCTGCCGGCGCCTGTCCGCAAACTGCTCGCCTGAGCCCTGATTCGCGAGAAAAATCGGCCTCCAGCCCCCGTCCGGCAAGGGCGGAAAGCTATCAAATCAGGAGCGTCAGGAGTTGTGGGATGCCACCCCGGCGGGCAGCACCGGGGAAGCGTCGAGCTCCCGGTGGCGCTTGAGGGTGACCCAGTTGGCGCTGAAAGCGGCTGCCAGCCGCTCCACCAGGTAAACCGAGCGATGCTGGCCGCCGGTGCAGCCGATGGCCACCGTCACATAACTGCGGTGGTCGCGCACCAGCGCCTGCAGCCAGTGCGCGATGAACTGCTCGATGTGGCGGAACATGTCGTCCACCTCGGCATGCGCCTGCAGGTAGCTGACCACCTCGGCGTCCTTGCCGGTCAGCGCGCGCAGGCCGGATTCATAGTGGGGATTGGGCAACATGCGCACGTCGAACACGTAGTCGGCATCCACCGGCACGCCGCGCTTGAAGGCGAAGGACTGGAACACCAGGGTCAGCTGAGCGGCCGGTGAGGAGATCAGTGCTTTCACATAACCCTGCAGCTGGGACGAGCGGATCATGCTGGTGTCGATCACATGCGCGTGTTCACGCAACTCGCCCAGCAGTTCGCGCTCCTCGTTGATGGCATCGACCAGTGCGCGCTGCTGGTCCGAGGCATCGCGGTGCGACAGCGGGTGCAGGCGCCGCGTTTCGGAAAAGCGCCGCACCAGCGTGTCGGTACTGGCGTCGAGAAAAATCGATTGCACCGCCACGCCCTGTTCGCGCATCTGGCGCAGCTGCTGCGGCACCTGTGGCAGCGAGACCGCGCTGCGCACGTCCATCGCAATCGCCACCTTGCTGGCGCCGTGCTGCTTCTCCAGCGCCACAAACGACAGCAGCAGTTCGGGCGGCAGGTTGTCCACGCAGTAATAACCGGCGTCTTCGAGTGCGTGCAGCGCCACCGACTTGCCAGAGCCCGACATGCCGGTGATCAGCACCATGTCGAGCAAGGGGGAGGTATCGGCAGCGTCGCTCATTGGCCGAGCATTTCCTTGGCATGCGCCAGCGTGGTGCTGGAGAGTTTTTCGCCACCCAGCATGCGCGCCACCTCGGCCACGCGCTGCTCGCCGTGCACGGCCTCGACAGTGCTGGCGGTCTGGCCTTTGTCACTGCGTTTGGCCACCATCAGGTGCTGGTCGGCGCAGGCCGCGACCTGCGGCAGATGGGTCACCGCCATGACCTGGCGGTCCTTGCCGAGCTGTTTCATGAGGCGGCCCACGGTTTCCGCGACGGCGCCGCCGACACCGGAATCGACCTCGTCAAAAATCAGGGTTTGCGCCTGGCCGAGCTGGCTGGTGGTGACGGCAATCGCGAGTGCGATACGCGACAGCTCGCCGCCCGAAGCCACCTTGCCGACCGGCCGCGGTGTGCTGCCGCTGTGGCCGGCCACCAGGAACTCGGCCTGCTCCAGCCCGTACTGCGCCGGCTGCTCGAGTTTGGCCAGGGCCACCTCGAACTTGCCGCCCTGCATGCCCAGGCCCTGCATCGCCTGCGTGATGGCCTTGGCCAGCAGCGGTGCCGACTTGCCGCGGGCTTTGGAGACCGTGCGGGCCTCGTCCATGTAGGCCGCCTTGGCCGCCTGCTCGGTTTTTTCCAGGCCGGCCAGGTCGGCCGCGGCATCGAGTTTCTGCAGTTCTGCGCGCCACGCGGCCAGCAGCTCCGGCAGCTCGGCCGGCGTGCGTTTGTAGCGCCGCGCCAGGCTGACCCACAGCGCCAGGCGTTCATCGAGTTCGGCCAGGCGCTGCGGCTCCAGCTCGGCGTGCCGGGCATAACCGTTGAGCGAATGCACGGCGTCCTCGACCTGCGCCAGCGCACTGCCCAAAACCTCGGTCAGCCCCTTGAATTCGGGCTCGATGTGCTCCTGGTTCTGTAGCGCGGTGAGCGCGCGGCCGAGCAGGGCGGCGGCGTTGTCATCGGCCTCCTGCAGCGCATCGACCGCAGTCTGCACCGCGTCGCGCAGTGATTGCACGTTGGACAGGCGGCTGTGCTGGGTGTTGAGTTCATCCCATTCGTCCGCGCCGGGCGCGAGTTTGTCAAGTTCGCCGATCTGCCAGGCCAGGCGTTCGCGCTCGCGCTGCAGGCTGTCCTGCGCGTCACGCGCGTCGAGCAGCGCCTTGTGCGCCGCGCGCCAGCCCTGCCATGCCTGCAGCAGGGCCTGCGTGGACAGGCCGGCATAGGCGTCAAGCAGGCCGCGCACCGCATCGGGCCGCGTCAGGCTTTGCCAGGCGTGCTGGCCGTGGATATCGACCAGCAGGTCGGCGATTTCGCGCAGCTGCGTGGCGGTGGCCGGGCTGCCGTTGATCCAGGCGCGGCTTTTGCCCTGGGCGTCCACGGTGCGGCGCAGCAGCAGGTCGTCGTCGCCGGCAAAACCGGCCTCGTCGAGCCAGCCGGCGAGCGCGGCGGGGGCGTCGAAGGTGGCGCTGATCTCGCAGCGCTGGGCGCCTTCGCGCACCACGCCGGCGTCGGCACGGGCACCCAGCGCGAGTTGCAGGGCATCGATCAGTATCGACTTGCCGGCGCCGGTTTCGCCGGTCAGCACGGTGAAGCCGCCGTCCAGGTCCAGCGTGAGTTCGTGCACGATCACAAAGTCGCGCAGGGAAATGTTCTTCAGGCTCATTGGATAACCTCCACTCTACGCGTTGCGGTAGTCGCCTTGGGGACGGCCCGGCGTCTCATGCCACACCCTCATTCCAGTGGAGTTTTTTGCGCAGGGTGTCGAAATAGCTCCAGCCCTTGGGGTGCAGGAAACACATCTGGAACTCGGAGCGCCGCACCGTGATGCGGTCGCCGTGCAGCAGGCTGGCCAGCGACTGCATGTCGAAGTTGGCGCTGGCGTCCCGCCCGGCGACAATTTCAATGGTGATCTCGCCCGCGTCGGACAGTACGATGGGCCGGTTCGACAGGGTGTGCGGCGCAATCGGCACCAGCACCCAGCCGGCAATCGAGGGGTGGATCAGCGGGCCGCCGGCCGACAGCGCATAGGCGGTGGAGCCCGTCGGCGAGGCGATGATCAGGCCGTCTGCGCGCTGGTTGGCCACGAAGCGGCCATCAACCTCGACCCGCAGTTCGACCATGCCGGCGGTGGCGCCGCGGTTGACCACGACGTCGTTCATCGCAGTCGCGTTGAACACGCAACGGCCGTCACGCACCACCTTGGCCTGCATCATCCAGCGCCGGTCTTCCTCGAACTCGCCGCGCAGCATGGGTTCGAGCGCGGTCTGGAAATCCTCGAACGCGATGTCGGTGATGAAACCGAGACGGCCCTGGTTGATGCCGACCATGGGCACGCCGAACTGCGCGAGTTGCCGGCCAATGCCCAGCATGGTGCCGTCGCCGCCGACCACCAGCGCGAGGTCGCAATGCGCGCCTATGCCGTCCACGTCGAGCACCGGGTACTGCGACAGGCCGGTGTTGCTGGCGGTGTCGCGCTCCAGCGAGACCTCGCAACCCTGCGCATGCAGGAACTGGGCAATTTCCTCCAGCGCCGAGCGCGAGCCCTGGGCGTGGTACTTCCCGATCAGGGCGACGTGACGAAATTGCGACTTCATCGTCAAATTACATCACAACATGCATGACAAGCTTCGTAGAATGGCCCCATGCTTGACGAACGTGCCCGACTCCTGCTCAAGGCGCTGGTAGAGCGCTATATCGCCGACGGCCAGCCGGTCGGCTCGCGAACCCTGTCCAAGGCCTCCGGCATGGACCTGTCGCCGGCGACGATACGCAACGTCATGAGCGACCTGGAGGACCTGGGCCTGATCGTCAGCCCGCACACCTCGGCCGGCCGCATTCCCACCGCACGCGGCTACCGCCTGTTTGTCGACACCATGCTGACCATGCAGCGCGACCAGTTGTCGACGGCCGGTGCGCTGACGCCGCCGCGGCTGGCGCCCGACCAGCCGCAAAAGGTCTTCAGCAACGCCGCCAACATCCTGTCCAGCCTGTCGCAGTTTGTCGGCGTGGTGATGGCGCCGCGCCGCACCTCGGTGTTCCGCCACATCGAGTTTTTGCGCCTGTCCGAAAAACGTTTCCTGGTGATCATTGTTTCGCCCGATGGCGATGTGCAGAACCGCGTGATCTTCACCGAGGCCGACTACACCCAGACCCAGCTGATTGAAGCCTCCAACTTCCTCAATTCGCATTACGCCGGCATGGCCATCGAGGAGGTGCGCGAGCGCCTGCAGCGCGAGGTCGAGGCCCTGCGCGGCGAGATCGCCAGCCTGATGCAGGCGGCGGTGCAGGTCAGCTCCGAAGCCATCGAGTCGCGTGACGAGGTGGTGATATCGGGCGAGCGCAACCTGCTGGCCGTCAGCGATTTTTCCGGCGACATGGGCAACCTGCGCAAGCTGTTCGACCTGTTCGAGCAGAAGGCCCAGCTGATGCGCCTGCTCGATGTGTCCAGCCGCGCCGAAGGCGTGCGCATCTACATCGGCGGCGAAAGCCAGGTCGTGCCCTACCACGAGCTGTCGGTGGTGACCGCACCCTACGAGGTGGACGGCCAGGTCGTCGGCACCCTGGGGGTGATCGGCCCGATGCGCATGCCCTACGAAAAAATGATCCAGATCGTCGACATCACCGCCAAGATGGTCAGCAGCGCGCTCAGCCACAGCAAGTAGCAAGCCTTTACAATCTGCGCTGGCGACGTGGGGCGTTAGCTCAGTTGGTTAGAGCAGAGGACTCATAATCCTTTGGTCCACAGTTCAAGTCTGTGACGCCCTACCACCCGCTTTTTTTTTCGAGCTGCCGCCTCGGCGTCCCTTGTGCGGACCCGGGGCCTTGTTGTTTCTGGAGGGCGGAAGCTGAAATTCCAGGGCAACGGGGCGATTGGCGGGGCGTCTTTGGATCCTCAGAGAGGCGCTGTCGAACCAGAACCGGCCATCGGATCGCTGTCCATGGCCTGACGATTTACCTGTAGATGCCCAGCGTGGCCAGCTTGCGCGTGAAAGCGATGAGGCGCTGGTATTTGTCCTCGGTGAACGAGGCATGCATCTGCAGGAAACGCTCCCTGCGCGCGCCCGCGCGCTGGCCCGGCACCATCACGAAGCCGAGCTTGGCATCGGCGTAAAACTTGGGGTTCTGGGGCTCCACGTCATAGCCGTATTCGAGCAGCGTCAGGATTTCGCTGCCGCCTGGCTTGACCGGGTAATTCATGTCGTTCCAGGTTCCCAGGCCGGGCAGCCTGGAGCCTATGGGTGCGCCGAACATGCGCTGGCGCCTGGCCACATCGCGTGTCATCGGGTCCAGGAAGGTGGCGTATTCGACCGAAGAGGTGACGAACACGAAGGCCGCGCGCTTCTCGATACCGGCGTGCAGGAAGAAGTCGTTGAGCCGTATGTCCCAGTTGATCGCGCTGGCGCCCGGGGCGTTGGCGCGCAGGATCATCGGGTTCATGATGAAACCGCGTTCGTACAGGCTCTGGCTGCTGGCCAGCACCCGCAGAAAGGTCGATCCTTCCACCAGTTTGCCTGTGGTGAAGAGCAGGCGGATCTGCTTGTACTTGTGCATGAGCGCGTCCAGCACGCTGGCCT
>CALRTF020000099.1:0-13320 GCA_943370985.1 Paenacidovorax caeni | reverse complement strand
CCAGCGGCGCCGGTTTGATGGCGCGCTGGCAGGCCGGCAACAGGCGCCCGGACGCTGATGCGCGGGTGTTCGCCAGCCCGGTCCAGGCCCTGCAGGCGGCGGTGGCTGCCGCAGACCCCGCTGATAGAATTGTGGTGTTCGGATCGTTCTACACGGTGGGGGCTGTGTTGAAAGAGGGCCTGCCCCGTCTTTTTGCCCCGCACGCCATGCCAGGGCGTCCCGCTTCATCATCACACTGACACCTAACGGATACCGCCACCACCATGCCGTTTTTCAACTTTCGCCGGGGCTCCTCCACCACCGCTGCCGGGGCGGCCGGCCCCGCCGAGAGTGTGGAAGCCATGCGCAAGCGCGCCAAACACCGGCTGATCGGCGCCGTGGTGCTGGTGCTGATCGGCGTGGTCGGTTTCCCGCTGCTGTTCGACACCCAGCCGCGGCCGGTGGCGGTGGACATCCCGATTGAAATCCCCGGAAAAAACACCGTCAAGCCGCTGGTGATGCCGGCGCCTGCCGCGGCGCCCGCGCCCAAAGTGGCTGCCAGTGCACCGGCTGCCGCCAGCGACAAGGTGGCTGCGCCATCCAGCCTCACGCCGCGCGAAGAAATTGTGACCGAAAAGCCTGCAGCCCCCGCCACGCCTGCGCAGCCCGCTATCAAAACCGAAGTAAAGCCCGAGCCCAAGGTGGTTGCCAAGCCCCCCGCATCGAGTGATGAGGCGGCCCGGGCCAAGGCCTTGCTTGAAGGCAAGCCGGTGGTGCCTGCCGCTGCCGCTGCCAAAGTGGCCAGCGCCGATGTCGAGGGCCGGCTGGTGGTGCAGGTGGGCGCTTTTGCCGATGAAGCCAAGGCGCGTGAAGTGCGCCAGAAGCTGGAACGCGCCGGGCTGAAAACCTATACCCAGGTGGCAGAGACCAAGGACGGCAAACGCATACGCGTGCGCGTCGGGCCGTTTGCCACCAAGGCCGACGCCGACAAGGCAGCCAGCAAGATCAAGGGGCTTGATTTGCCTGCCGCCATCCTGACCTTGTAAGAAGGTATCTGACGCTTGTGGCAGTTGTCGACCTGGCTTTCCTCGGCGTGCTGGCGCTGTCGCTGCTGATAGGCGCCTGGCGCGGCCTGGTGTACGAGGTGTTGTCGGTGCTGGGCTGGGCGGCGTCGTTTTACCTGGCGCAGTGGCTGGCGCCGGATCTGGCCCTGATGCTGCCTTTGCAGAGCGCATCGGAGCCGGTGCGGTATGCGGCGGCCTTTGTGCTGATTTTTGTGCTGGCGGTGTTTGCGGCGGGCCTGCTGGCGGTGCTGATCAAGAAGATGGTCGAAGCCATCGGCCTCAGGCCGGTGGACCGCACACTGGGCGCGGCCTTCGGCCTGGTGCGCGGCGTGATTTTGCTGCTGGCGGTGACGCTGGTGATCAACATGACGGCCTTCAAGAACGCCGTGTGGTGGCAGGAGTCGCAAGGCGCCGAAGTGATGGGCGCGGCGCTCAAAGGATTGAAGCCGGTGCTGCCCGGGCAGTTCGGCAAGTACCTCGGCTAGAGGCCAGTGAATATTTTATGAACGGAACTCTATGTGCGGAATAGTCGGTGTTGTCAGCAACGCCCCGGTGAACCAGCTGATTTATGACGGCCTGCTGCTGCTGCAGCACCGCGGCCAGGATGCCGCCGGCATCGTCACGCAGCAGGGACGCAAGTTCTTCATGCACAAGGCCAAGGGCATGGTGCGTGATGTGTTCCGCACCCGCAACATGCGTGCGCTGCCCGGCACGGTCGGCCTCGGCCAGGTGCGTTACCCGACGGCCGGCAATGCCTACAGCGAGGACGAGGCCCAGCCGTTTTACGTGAACGCGCCCTTCGGCCTGGTGTTGTCGCACAACGGCAACCTGACCAATGCCGCCGAGCTCAAGGCCGAACTGTTCACCACCGACCATCGCCACATCAACACCGACAGCGATTCCGAGGTGCTGCTCAACGTGCTGGCCCATGAGCTTGAAAAAACCACGCGCGGCCTGCCGCTTGCACCAGGCGATGTGTTCGCTGCGGTGCGTGGCGTGCACAAGCGCGTGAAGGGCTCCTATGCGGTGGTGGCGCTGATTGCCGGCCACGGCCTGCTGGCCTTCCGCGACCCCTTCGGCATCCGCCCGCTGTGCCTGGGCCATGGCGAAAACGAGAACGGAAAAACCGTGATGGTGGCCAGCGAATCGGTCGCACTCGAAGGCACCTCGCACCAGTTCGAGCGCGACATCGCGCCCGGCGAAGCCGTGTTTGTGGACCTCGCCGGCAAGGTGCACGCCGAGCAGTGCGCCGACAATACGCAGCTCAAGCCCTGCATCTTTGAATTTGTTTACCTCGCGCGGCCGGACTCGGTGCTCGACGGCATCTCGGTCTACCAGGCGCGCCTGAACCTCGGCGAAACCCTGGCCAAACGTGTGGTGTCCACCGTGCCGCCCAACGAGATCGACGTGATCATCCCGATCCCGGAATCCAGCCGGCCCAGCGCCACCCAGCTGGCGCACCTGCTGGGCATCCCCTACCGCGAAGGTTTTGTGAAGAACCGTTATGTGGGCCGCACCTTCATCATGCCGGGCCAGGGCGTGCGCAAGAAGTCCGTGCGCCAGAAACTCAATGTGATCGCCAGCGAGTTCAAGGGCCGCAATGTTCTGCTGGTGGACGACTCCATCGTGCGCGGGACGACCTCCAGAGAGATCGTGCAGATGGCGCGGGATGCCGGCGCAAAAAAGGTCTATCTGGCCAGCGCCGCGCCGCCGGTGCGTTATCCCAATGTCTACGGCATCGACATGCCCACCGCCGACGAGCTGGTGGCGCACGACCGCACGGTCGAGGAAATCCGCGTGGCGATCGGCTGCGATGCGCTGATTTACCAGGACGTCGAAGGCATGAAGCGCGCGATCGGCTCGCTCAACAAGAAGCTCGACGGTTTTGACGCCTCCTGCTTCGACGGCATCTACATCACCGGCGGCATCACGCCGGAAAGCATCGCCCGGATGAACGCCGGGCGTATCGACAGCAGCGAGGAGAACGAGGTCGATGTCTCGCGCCTGGCCCTGCCGAACCCGCAGGAGGCCTGAGCGTGAGCGAGCGGAAACTCCCCGATAATTTGCACCGTGACACGCTGGCCGTGCGCGTGGCGCAAGAGCGCAGCCAGCATGGCGAAAACTCCGAAGCGCTGTACCTGAGCAGCGGTTTTGTGCAGCCCGATGCCGAGACCTCGGCGCGGCGTTTTGCCGGCACCGAAGACGGCTACACCTACGGCCGCACCTCGAACCCCACGGTCACGAGTTTCGAGCGCCGCCTGGCCGCCATGGAAGGCACCGAGGCCGCCATCGGCGCGTCCACCGGCATGGGCGCCATCCTGATGATGTGTATGGGCCTGCTCAAGGCCGGCGATCACGTGATCTGTTCGCGCTCGATGTTCGGCTCGACGATTGCGCTGATAGGCCGCGAGTTCGGCAAGTTCGGTGTCGAGACCTCCTTTGTGTCGCAAACCGACATCGCCGAGTGGAAGGCCGCGCTGCGTCCGACCACCCAACTGCTGTTTGCCGAAACGCCGACCAATCCGCTGACCGAAGTCTGTGACATCGCCGCGCTGGCCGACCTCGCGCACAGTGCGGGCGCGCTGCTCGCGGTGGACAACTGTTTCTGTTCGCCCGCGCTGCAGCGGCCCACCGAATTCGGCGCCGACATCGTGATGCATTCGGGCACCAAATACCTCGATGGCCAGGGCCGGGTGATGGCCGGCGCGCTGTGCGCCTCCAAAAAACTGGTCGTCGATGTGTTCGGCCCGGTGGTGCGCACCGCCGGCATGACACTTGCGCCCTTTAACGCCTGGGTCGTGCTCAAGGGCCTGGAAACCCTGGGCATACGCATGCAGGCCCAGTCGGCCAATGCGCTGGCCGTGGCGACGTGGCTTGAGCAGCAGCCGCAGGTGGCACGCGTTTATTACCCCGGCCTGGCCTCTCACCCGCAGCATGCGCTGGCGATGCGCCAGCAGTCCGGCATGGGCGGCGCGGTATTGTCCTTCGACCTGCGCGGCGACGATGTGGAGACCGCGCGCAAGAACGCCTTCCACGTGATCGACAGCACGCAGGTCATCAGCATCGCCACCAACCTCGGCGACACCAAAACCATCATCAGCCATCCCGGCACCACCTCGCACGGGCGCCTGACCGAAGAGCAGCGCCAGGCCGCCGGCATCAGCCAGGGCCTGATCCGGCTGGCGGTCGGGCTGGACCACATCGACGACATCAAGGCCGACCTTTCGCGCGGCCTGAGTACCCTGGCATGACCCTCAAGACACGCACCCGTTTCGCGCCTTCCCCCACCGGCTTCATCCACCTCGGCAACATCCGCTCGGCGCTGTATCCGTGGGCGTTCGCGCGGTCGACCGGCGGGGACTTCATCCTGCGCATCGAGGACACCGATGTCGAGCGCTCCTCGCAGGAAGCCGTCGACGTGATCATCGAAGGCATGCGCTGGCTGGGCCTGGATTACGACGAAGGCCCGGTTTACCAGATGCAGCGCATGGAACGCTACAAGGCGGTGCTCGTGCAGATGGTGGCCGATGGCCTGGTGTATCCCTGTTACATGAGCGTGGCCGAACTCGATGCGCTGCGCGAGCGGCAGATGGCGGACAAACAGAAGCCGCGTTACGACGGCACCTGGCGGCCCGAGCCCGGCAAGACCCTGCCGCCTGTCCCTGAAGGTGTTCAGCCCGTGCTGCGTTTCAAGAACCCGCAGGGCGGCGCCGTGGTCTGGGACGACAAGGTCAAGGGCCGCATCGAGATCAGCAACGACGAACTCGACGACCTGGTGATCGCGCGGCCCGACGGCACACCGACCTACAACTTCTGCGTGGTGGTCGACGACATGGATATGGGCATCACGCACGTGATCCGCGGCGACGACCATGTCAACAACACGCCGCGCCAGATCAACATCTTCCGCGCGCTCGGCAAGGATGTGCCGGTGTATGCGCACCTGCCGACCGTGCTCAACGAGCAGGGCGAGAAGATGAGCAAGCGCAGCGGCGCCAAGGCCGTCACGCAGTACGCGAAGGAAGGCTACCTGCCCGACGCCATGGTCAACTACCTGGCGCGCCTGGGCTGGAGCCATGGCGACGACGAAATTTTCAGCCGCGAACAATTCCTGCAGTGGTTCAACCTCGACCATCTCGGCAAAAGCGCCGCGCAGTTCGACGAGGCCAAGCTGCGCTGGGTCAACGCCCAGCACATCAAGGCCACGCCCGAGGTCACGCTGGCCGAACTGGTGCTGCCTTTCCTGGACGCACACGCGCTGGCGGCCTTCGATGCGCCGCGCCGCGTCGCCGCCTGTGCACTGCTGAAAGACCGCTGCAGCACGCTGGTCGAACTGGCCGAGTGGATGGCGGTCCTGGTCAGCGAGACACCCGTCAGCGCTGAGGAGATCGAGGCGCATGTGCCGGCCGAGGTGCATCCCGCAGTGGCCAGGCTGGCCGGCTTGCTGGCTGAGGCCGAGTGGAACAAAGCGGCGATCGCCGCCGTCATCAAGCAGGTGCTGGGCGAGACCGGCCTGAAGATGCCGCAGCTCGCGATGCCGGTGCGTGTGCTGGTGGCCGGGCGCCCGCAAACCCCCTCGCTGGACGCTCTTTTGTCGCTGATGGACCGCAGCAACGTGATTTCGCGTTTGGGGCGATTGAAAAGCGCCTGAAATTCGGGCTATAATTCAAGGCTCGACGGTTGCAGGGAAACCTGCTTGGTTGATACGGGGGTATAGCTCAGCTGGGAGAGCGCTTGCATGGCATGCAAGAGGTCATCGGTTCGATCCCGTTTACCTCCACCATTCAACTGTCGATAAGTTTTCAGTTTTTTTTCGGCAGGTTGTTGTTGCAAGACAAAAACCTGCTGCCGGAAGTTCCAAGGTTGAGACCCCATCGTCTAGAGGCCTAGGACACTACCCTTTCACGGTAGGTACCGGGGTTCGAATCCCCGTGGGGTCGCCAGAATTCTTCACAGCGATGTGAGGCCCAAGGCACAAGTTGACAACAAGTCTGCGCAAGCAGGCGGCTTGGCTCGCAAGAGCAAAAGTTGTCACTACCAGGAGTGGTAGTTCAGTTGGTTAGAATACCGGCCTGTCACGCCGGGGGTCGCGGGTTCGAGTCCCGTCCACTCCGCCAAAACCAGGTTTTGGAACGTCCTTCAGGATGTTTTGAAGCCCCTGAAAGCCCCTAACCATGGGGCTTTTTTGTTTTTCGGCGCCGCCCCCTGCAGGCCTCGGGCTGATGCGAACCGCGAAAAAGTCCTACAGGCCTCAGCCCGACTGCCGCTTAGTCTTGCGCTTTTATGGGGGTACGCATGCAAAACTACCACATCAAGCAACACAACGGCCATTGGGACCTGACGCTCGAAGGCGCCGGGCGCGCGGCCATCACCAAACCGACCAAGGCCGAAATCATCCAGGCGACGCAGGCCTTTATGGACGGCAAGACAGCCTCGGTGAAGATCCACGGGTCTGACGGCAAGTTTGAGGAAGAACGGACTTACCCGCGTCGTGCCGACCCTGCGAGCTCGCCGGGCTGATGGCCGTCCGGCGCTGGAGCAAGGCATGAAATCCCTGGTGATCGACGCCGGGCATTTCACATCGCCGTCCGATGGCTGCACGGTGGTGGAGGCCGAGTTGCTGATGGTGATCAATACCTGCCTCGACCTCATGGGTTGTTCCTGCGAGGTCACGGCGCTGCGTTACGTCGACAACAGCTGGCGCAACTGGGAGGTGGCGTCCGTGGAATTGCAGCTGGCGGAGGGCGAAGATGCCAACGAGCGGCTTGGCTACATGGGCCAACTCATCGCCACGGTCACGGACGGCTATCAGGTGGCCTGGCCGTCGACCCTGCTTCATTGACAGGCAAGCACGCGCCCTCGGCGCCATGTCACAGGATGTGAAACATCCGGTGATCGATGCGGCCCGCGCCGTATTCGCCGTAGCCGACCGTGACAATCCCGCAAAGCCAGGCATAACGCTCGTCGGAGGTCTCGAACCTCGGCGTTGGACGCACGTAGCTTTCATCGAAAGACAAGCGTTCGCCCCTGGCCAGACGCTGGCGCCCATCCGCCGGGAACCTGAGAACGCCGTGCGATTCGTAGTGGATAAGAACACCATCATCGGTGCGCAGGGTGGCGCGAACGTCCATGCGGCTGATACCGTCAGTACCCACGGAAACCCAGTCGCCGCCGCCTGGCAGCATTTCACCCCGGAAGCGGGGGCCTTCGAAGCGACCGCCTTTGACCACGAAGGTCAGACGCGTGCCGAGTGGGGTGGCTATCACCTGGCCGAGTTCCAGTTCGATGCTGAGATCGCACAGGTGCTCGACCGGCAGTGCGTTGATCAAGGCTCGATCGAACAATGGCTTGACGGGGTCTGTTGCGGGGAGGGTGGCGTTTGTCATGTGCTGTTCCTTCATGCCGCTTCGAGCGCTGCCTTGACTTGCGCAAAATTGAAGAAGGTGTCTTTCCGGGTGACCAGTCCGGCTTCATCCACCTCCACGACGTCCAGGGCACGAAAGCCTCTGCGCTCCTTGCCAGGGGGCTGAAAGGTCAGGTCCCATTCGAGGGTCCAGTGCCTGTCGCCGAGCAGAAGCCGGTGTGTCTCCACACCGAAATGAGGATAACGCTCAAATACCCCGGCGAACTCCTTCAACAGCGCAGGCTTGCCTTTGACCTCGGCGCCACGGCCATGCGCCTGGAAGGTCGAGTCCGGCGCGTGTAACGCCACAATCGCCTCGGGGTCGTGGGCGATCCAGGCCGCAGCGTAGCGGTCGGCGATGGCGGCAAGCTTTTGTTTGGTATGTTCAGACATGTGAAACCTTTCAATATCAATGGCTCCTGTTCGCGGTACATCAACGGATGTCCGCGGTTTGCGCATAACTTGCAGGTCGCTCGCAAACACTGGCCACTATAACTATGATTTTCATAGGCACAAGAGGGTATGATGAAAAAAATGTCTCAAGATGCTTTGCCGTCGTCCTCGGCAGGACCATCCACCCTCTGCCCGATCGCGCTGGCTCAGGGGATCGTGGGTGACCGCTGGACGGTTCTGGTTCTTCGCGAACTGTTCCTCGGAAACCATCGCTTCGAGGACATTCAGGCCCAGACGCAAGCCACGCCACAGATGATGGCCAGTCGCCTGAAGAAGCTGGAATCGGACGGAATGATCGAGCGCCGGCCCTACAACCAGAGGCCTTTGCGGTATGAGTACTACCTCACCGAGATGGGTCTCGCGTTTTATCCCGTGTTTCTGGCACTGCGCGCCTGGGGTGAGACCTGGTGCAAACCGGGCAAGCGAGGGGTGGCCATTCATTACACGCACATCCCGTGCGGAAAAAATCCGGGATTGGGTACCGCGTGCCAGGAATGCGGGCTGGTGTTGCGCAGGGAAGATCTTTCCGCGACGCTGAGCAAATCCTTTGTTGCGGAGCGCCACCAGCGCAAAGAGGCGTTCAAGTGCAAGCAGGTCTGATCAATAGTCCCGGTTCGCACCGCCGCAAGAACGCGTCGACAAGGTATTAACAGGCAACTTCCCGGCTGACCCCATTCCCGGCGCACCGGCGCTGGCCCACAATCGCCCCATGCGCAAACATCTTTCCGAAACCACCGGCCCGCAGCGCCGGATGTATGGCCTGGTCGCCGGCGCGGCGGTGGCCTTGCTGCCGGTGCCGACGGCCTGGCCGTTCCGGGCGCTGCTGGGATGGTGTGTGGGCACGGCGGTTTACCTGGTGCTGGCCTGGTGGTTGGCCGAGGTGTTCGACTCGCAAAGGACGCGCGAGCGCGCGCAGGCGCAGGACGAGCCGAGTGTGGTGCTGTTCGGGGTGATGTTGCTGGCGGTACTGGCCTGCGTGGCCAGCATCACGCTGCTGCTGCAGCAAGTCAAGGAAATGCAGGGCACCGGGCGGGTGTTGCACATGGGGCTGGCGATGCTGGCGCTGGCGCTGTCCTGGCTGTTCATCCAGACGATGTATGCCTTCCGGTATGCGCACCGTTATTACCAGGAAGCAAAACGCAAGGAGCCCGACGGCCCGGGGCTGGTGTTTCCGAACCAGCCCGATCCCGATTACTTCGACTTTTTGTATTACTCGTTTGTGATCGGCATGACCTCGCAGGTGTCGGACGTGCAGGTCAGCTCGCGCGAGATGCGCCGGCTCACGCTGGGCCATGGCATCCTGTCCTTCGCCTTCAATGTGCTGATCGTGGCGCTGACGATCAACGTGCTGGCCGGATCTGTTTAGTCGTCACTGCGCCTGATTTGTTGCTTGAGGGCCATCTTGTCGGCGCGGCGCTCGGCCGCGGCGGACTTCCGGTGCGAGCCGGCCTTGCGCTGCAGGGCCGGGGCGACCAGCGGGTTGCGCGGCCTGGGCGCCGGCAGCTTGAACTTGGTTTTGCGGTTCGCGCTCATCGGCCGAGCTTGAGCAAACCGGTGGACAGCGCCGTGCCGCAGATGATCACCACGGCGCACAGCAGCATCCACAAGGTGACGGCCTCACCGATAAACACCACGCCGTAGAGCACCGCAAACACCGGCACCACAAAAGTCACGGCCAGCGCGCGCGCCGGACCGGCGTTTTCGATCAGGCGGAAGTAGAGGACGTAGGCAATGCCGGTGCAGAGCACGCCGACCACCAACAGCGACAGCCAGGCCCGGCTGCCCGGCATCTGCGCCGGCCACAACCAGGCGGCCGGCAACGCCAGGCCCAGGGTCGCGCCGATCTGGCTGCCGGCGGCGGTGACCAGCGGCGGCAGGCCGGTGAGGTGGCGCTTGGCATAACTGGCCGACAGCGCATAACAGACGCAGGCGAACAGGCAGGCCAGCACGGCCCAGCCCGGGGCCACGCCCGAGGCATCGGGCTTGAAGGTGGCCTTGTCCCAGGCCAGCATGGCCACACCGGCAAAACCGATCAGCAGGCCCAGCACACGCGAGCCGGTGGGCCTGTCCTTGAGCCAGAACCAGGCGACGATGGCACCGAACATCGGCACCGTCGCATTCAGGATGGCCGACAGCCCGGTGGTGATGGACAGCAGCGCAAACGCAAAACACGCAAACGGAATGCCCGAGTTGAACAGGCCGACCAGGAACACGCGGCGCCAGTTTTTTTTCAGCGCCGCGCCATGGCCGCGCAGCAGCACCAGCGGCAACAAAAACGCTGCCGCGATACCGACACGGACCGCGGCGGTCGGCAGCGGCCCGAAATCCAGCACGGCAAAACGCGTGAACAGAAAGGACGAGCCCCAGATGGCCGCCAGCAACAAAAAGTCGCTGAGCCAGCTCCTGCTTTTGACGGAAGTGATGGCAGCGGTCACCGCACCCCCGCCAGGTCCACGCCCTCGAGCCTGAGCAGCGCGCTTTTGCGTTCCAGTCCGCCGGCATAACCGGTCAGGGCGCCGCCCGCGCCCATCACGCGGTGGCAGGGCACGATGATGCTGACCGGATTCCGGCCGACCGCCGCGCCGACGGCACGTACCGCGGCCGGCTTGCCGATGCGGGCACTGAGCTCGCCGTAGCTGGCGGTGCCGCCCTGCGGGATTTTCAGCAGGGCCTGCCACACCGATTGCTGGAAGGCCGTGCCGTAGGCCAGGTCCAGCGGCACGTCGAATTCGGTGCGACGGCCGGAGAAGTAGTCGGTGAGCTGGCGGATGACTTCTTTCAGGACGGAATGTTCCGGATCGTGAGGCCAGGCGGCTCCGGCCAGTTCCGGCGGGAAGTGCTTCTGGCCGTCAAACCAGAGCCCTGCGAGGCCCTTGTCGGTGGCGGCGATGATGATGGGACCCAGCGGGCTGTCGTAGCGTGTCTGGACGATGGATGTGGTGAATTTCATGATGATCTCCCGGGAGTGTCCCTCATTCAGGAGGAACGGGTGTGGGCCGTCGTGGCGGATTTCACAGGTTTCGGATCTTTGAGGGCTGCAGCCCCTGCCGGACGGGGGCTTGCAGCTATCAATTCAGTAGCGTCCGGCGCGCCTGGCGTGTCCATGGCGCCGCTCCAGGCGCGTATCACGGCGTAGCTGCGCCAGGGTTTCCAGGCCAGCGAGGCCTGTTCGGCTTCCTTCGCCGGGTTCTTCAGGCCCTGTACACCCAGTGCCTTGTGCAGCGCGACGTCGCCGGCCGGAAAGGCGTCGGGCCAGCGCAGCGCGCGCATGGCGATGTATTGCGCGGTCCAGTCGCCGATGCCGGGCAGTTCCTTGAGTGCCGCGATCGTGGCATTGACGTCGGCGCCGCCGTGCAGCTGCACACGCTTCGACGCCACGGCCTGGGCGATGCCGACAATCGCCGCCTGGCGCTGGCGCACGATGCCCAGTTGCCCCAGCGCATCACCACTGGCCTGCGCCAGTACCGCGGCCGACGGGAACAGGCGCGTCAGGCCCGGCCAGGGCGTCTCGACGGGCTCGCCGAGTTTGTCGACCAGGCGTTGCGCCAGCGTACGCGCCGCCGCCACCGTGATCTGCTGGCCCAGCACGGCGCGCACCGCCAGCTCGTAACCGTCCATGGCGCCGGGCACGCGCAGGCCGTCGCCGCCGGGAAAGTCGTGGTGCAACACGGCATTGATGGCCTGCGGGTCGGCGTCGAGGTCCAGCATGGCCCGCACCCGGCGTATCACCAGCGGCAACACCTCGCGCAGCGAGTCGCTGATGCGCAGCACCACCTGGCTGCGGCTTGTATCAAAGCCGGCCAGCAGCCAGCCGGCGTGCACCTTGCCGCCGCTTTCGACGCGGAACGTCCGGCCCAGGCGCGGGCCGGCCGCATCCGCGTCCGCAAACTCGATCGCATGGATCTGGCGCTTCGTGAAGAAGCCCATCATGGCCGTCACGTCATAAGGCGGGCGGTAACCGAGCCTCACGGTGATGCCTTGTTCGCCGGGCGTGCCGCCCTGGCGCCGCAACTGCGTCGGGTTCAGGCCGTAGTGCCCGACAAAAGCGGCGTTAAAGCGGCGCACACTCGCAAACCCGCTGATCAGCGCAATCTGTGTGATCGGCAAGGCGGTGTCGGCCAGCAACTGCTTGGCCGTCAGCAGCCGGCGCGTTTGCAGGTACTGCATCGGCGAGACGCCGAACTGCGTTTCGAAAATGCGCCGCACATGGCGGTCGCTGACGCCGAGTTTGGCTGCCAGTGATTCCACCGAAGGCATGCCATCCGGCCAGGCCTCAGGCTCGTCCAGCAAACGTGCCGCCTGGTGCGCCAGGATGTAACTCGCATCCTGGATCGACCAGACCACCGAATGCGGCGCGAGTTCGGGCCGGCAGCGCAGGCAGGGCCGGAAACCGGCGTCTTCGGCCTGTGCCGCGTGGCCGAAAAAGCGGCAGTTTTCGCGTTTGGGCGTTTTCACGCTGCACACCGGCCGGCAGTAGATGCCGGTGGAGGTCACGCCGGTGAAAAAACTGCCGTCAAAACGCGCGTCCCGCGTTTTCAGCGCGAGGTAACAGGCGTCGTCTTCGAGCAGGGTCTTGTCGGTGGTCATGGGCTGGATCATACGGCCGGGGCCTACATGCGCTAGCCGTTTTCGGACATCTTCCCGGCCCACCCCGCGCCTACAATCCTTGTACTGCAACCCGGAAGTATCGAAACATGAAAGCGCGTCTTTGCACCCATGGCGGCGTTGCCATCCTTGCGAAGGCGGCCGGCCTTCGCTGCGGCTGGCGCCTTGCCCTGGGCACAAAGCCATCACTTTCATTTTGTTCCGCTACTTGCGGGTTGCAGTACGGCCAGCAACTCTGGAGTCCCGACCCATGCAGGTGAACCCCTCGATTTTCAAAGCCTACGACATCCGCGGCGTCGTGCCCGCCACCGTCAACGAATCCGTGGCCGAAGCCCTGGGCCGTGCCTTCGGCGCGAGTGCGCTGGCGCAGGGCGAGACCGTGGTGGCCGTGGGCCGCGACGGCCGTGTCAGCGGCCCCGCGCTTTCTGCCGCGCTGATCCGCGGCCTGGTCGGCAGCGGCGTCGATGTGGTCGATGTCGGCATGGTCACCACGCCCATGCTGTATTTCGCCGCCAGCACGCTGGCGAATTCCGGCATCCAGATCACCGGCAGCCACAACCCCAAGGACTACAACGGCTTCAAGATGGTGATGGCAGGCCGTGCGATTTACGGCGACGAGATCCAGGGCCTGCGCCAAAGCATGGAAGCCGGTGATTCCGGCAAGGGCGCGGCGTCCCCTCGCAGCGGAAAAATCACCCACGTCAATGTGCTCGCGCCCTACCGCGACCGCATCGTCTCCGACATCAAGCTCGCGCGGCCCATGAAGGTGGTGATCGATTCCGGCAACGGCATTGCCGGCGCTTCGGCGCCCGGCAT
>CALRTF020000098.1:0-13424 GCA_943370985.1 Paenacidovorax caeni | reverse complement strand
CTATGTGGTGTATGACAATGCGGCGATTCACCGGGCGCGGTGAGGCTCAGGTTCTGGCTGTTAACGAGGCCTGCACGACAAGAATCCATAGCCCGATCACGGCCAGGAAGTTGATCGTGAAAATGATGCCCCTGAGCCGGATGTTGCGGGTCAGGATCTGCACGGCGCTGTGTATCACCCGGCCAGCGACGAAGACCCAGGCCAGTGCGATGGCGGTGGCGGTGGCCCCGGGATCAAGCTGCAACAGGATGAGGCAGGCCACATGAAAGAACAGCGGCCACTCGAACTGGTTAGAAAGATTGGCACTGATACGCGGCTCCACCGCAGCCCACGGGTTGCCACCGTCCGCGCGGCGACCGATTCCCCACACCGCCGGCGCACGGGCAATGGTCAGCAGCAGATACAAAAAAGCCGCTAGCGCGACGTGGGCTGTCATGGGAAGGATCAGTGCTTGTGACATGGCGGCATCCAGTGGCGGAATTTCGGGTGGCGCGGACAGGGAGATTTGTGCGCCGGGTGAAACGACATGGCAACCATGGTGCTTCGTATGGAAAATGGACCTCGTCGGAGCATTGATCGCCTTGCAAGTGCGAACATGCAGAGCGTGCCCGTTGGCTACGGACAGGTAAGCGCCAGGCACTTCCGGGCGAGCCGTTCTCGATTCCTGTGCTGAGAGGCTTGGTTGGGATCGAAGCAACAGAGTCGCGGAAACAGCAGGGCAGTTTGAGGCCGACTCTCACATATGACTAGATCACATACAGCACGTCGTGCCTCGGCGAACTACATTACTCATACATGTCCGCTATCGCGATTTCACCTCGAAAAAGTTTCAAAAAAGCAGACTGCCCACTGCTGCCAGGAGCGAAATTGCGTTTCGTAAAATCTGAATCCGTTGCCGTTATATGCCGCAATGCATGCAGAAATTCACCCGTTGTGGGTATGCGGCCATAGTCATCTCCAACCAACGAACCATACAAATCGTCTTTTAGATAAAGCATAAAGGCTTTAAACGCGTTTGACCTAGGCAGCAGGTTCCCCGTTTGGGTAACACCCTCCCAAGATCGAGGCCACTTATCCCTAATCGCGCAGAAATAATTAAATATTATTTCTGCTATGTCAACTTCTTTTCCGTCCAAGAACATATTACGGAAAGGTGTTTTCCTAAGCTCAAGAGTAGGTGCTCGTTTTATCCGCACCCCGTCCAACAATCGATTTCGGTCTTCAATAGGCGTGACCGATATGAACTTAACAAGTGATTCGACAAACGCTGCTTGGGTCAGGGGTTCTTTTTCCCGCCCGGGCGTCGCAGACCCAAGGCGTTTGATTCTCTTGTAAAAAGGACTATCTCTCTGTGAGTCAAGTGCAACCGTGACGTTGTGGCAAGTCTTGTGTGGGCTTGGCGTTTTCGCCAGTTCGGTCAAGTCGTAAACTAAGTTTTTGCTGACTTTGGTTTGCTGCAAATTAACTGTCGCAAAAATCGTGGCTTGAACTGATATATCTGCACCTACAAAAATCGCGACATTGACGTCAAAAGGTCTACGGAAATCGAATTGCCAATTGTTTCCTTCATCCATGAAGGCTGCAATTCGGTGTTGTCCATCAATGACCTTTGCCACCCGGTCAAAGGGCACTGGTCCATCATCAGTGTCATCACCCTCAAAACTATGAATGGTCAACGTTCCAGTGGAATGATCACCAGGCTCGAAATTAGCGCACCGGTCTTCAATTGCGAGAATGATGGAGGTAGGAAATGTCGCGTCACTACCTTCCAGATATTTGCGAATTTGTTTGACACGTGCGGTGCTCACTGGCCTCTGAATACCTAGATAGCGCTCTATATCTCGATCAGCTTGCACCATTCGACGCACGTCCGAGTATGACATCTCAACCAAATCTTGCGCACGCACCGAGGCGATGTAGTAATCGCCAATTGGCTGGCTAACCTTCAACACTGGCAGCCTTAACTTTGTAGGCATTTAGTTAACCTCTTTCTTTCAGGCGCTGTTCAAGTGCATCCGAGAGGTCAGCGCCACTGTCACCCAGTTCTCGCCCATAAACTCCAGGATCATGGGACTCATCAAGTAGGGTCAAATACCAACAGAACAGGCCAAAAATATAGACCCAAAATGCATAGCCATTCAACCAATGATAGAGAAAGCTACTTTGAAATGTAGAGGAGCCAGATTTCAGAAGGCCGAATGCCAAGGCAGTCGCTCCTATTAAAACGACAGCAAAACTTAGAACGAAAAAATAACCCGGAAAAAGATCTAGCTTGTCGCGTCCAGTAGCTTCTCCATATAATTTTCGACGTAACGCGATGAATCGCTCAAATACTAAATATAGATACGGCGTCAAGAAGCCAGTTGCATAGACAAATAGCTCGGGCACAGCCACGGCATCAGAGAATTTTGAACCTAGTTTGGTAAGAAGTCCGGCATCGCCAGTCGGTATTGGAGTTAAGACTGCTGCAACGATAACTGGCAGGCTCGTTGCGATCAAAAGAACAATGAATTTCAGGCCAGCCTTTTTGTGGCTTGGGACCGGGAAGTAAATAATGCACTGAAGTAGTGGAATTTTTAGCGCAAAATTGGAAAACATTTGATGACTACCTCCTCTTATCTTCTTCTATAGGCCCTCGCGCCACAAGCAAGAATGAGTACGCCAATTGCGGCACGCTCTTGAATGTGAGGCAGAGCCGATTGAGCGATGCTCTCATGGCGCCCAATGTCTTCTATCGGCCGAAACGTGCATCGTATCAGCGAATGCATTCGATGTTCAACAGTGTGAACCCCGTGATGGACTGACGGTGTTTCTGGCTCGTACGAATTGGTGTTGCCTCATCTTCGTTTTCGGTAGACGGTCATTAGGCCAACGATTCGATGCCAAGAATGGCCAATCCATGCGTTTCAAACTGGGATTGGTGAACGACTCTGTATAAAATCCGGGCCAGTTTTGGGCACCCTTTAGTTCTGTTGCGTAGATTGTGGACCAACATCACTATGTCCAAAAGTTAAGAAAGCTCATGTGTAGTTCGAGATGCTAAAGTGCGTTCTGAGTTGGCCTTGCCCTGGATCGGTATCCATCAAGAGTTCACGAGTTGGCCGCCTCGGTTGATTGGCACCTTCGAGGTCAACAGCCGTTGATGGATCTTTCAGCTCCTCAAACTAGAAAACTCTTGACAGCCTTCGCATAATTCCAAAATGCCTTGGCTGCCTGAGAGAAAAGGACATGCCGCTTTTATAGTTTGCGTCTCTGAGCTGTACAAACGTACAGTATCTGAGTTAAAATTGGGGCATGAAAACACCGCTACCAACTCAATGGATCGCTAAATGTGCGGAGCGTCTGCACCAGTGCTGGATGATTGTTCATCTTGCAATGCTCTGAGTCGCAATGGACCTGTGGAAGAACACGGAATACCGAGCAATGGGACCGATTGACACTGCCGAAAGCTTGCGGCCCAATCGATCCCGCTCTTCGGTTGCAAGGTGAACTGGGCCTCGGGGGTTGAGGTAACCCGACCCCTTTGTGGGTCGGGCAGATTGCTGGGGATAATGGCCTAAGTTTTGCGGTTTCCAAGGCGACCTTGCGACATAAATGCCACACCCCGCTGGAGAATTTTTTGAAGAGAATTGAAACGACTTCGCCAAAGATCATGGAACAGCCGTACCCCCACTACATCAAGTACATGGGGTCGAAATCCAAGATCATGGGTTTTGTGCTGGCAGGCATAAATGAGGTCTACGATGAAGGCGCCCTGTGCGATTTATTTGCTGGAAGCGCATCGATTGCGGGAGCAGTTCGCCAGCAAGTGGCAATCCATTCCAATGACATTCAAGCCTACTCTGGCGTGCTTGCTCAGGCCTACTTGGAAAGCTATAGCTACGCTGAAATGCCTGCTGCTTCAGCGCTTATTGCGGAGGCAGGGAAAATTGTTGCTCGGAACTCTGCGCTTTTGAAGATTTCCATCGACTACAGAACCATCAAGTCGTTGGAGGCCTTCAATGCGGCAGAGAGAAAGCAATTAAAGCTCATTGATCGAGAGTTTGAATGGGATTGGCATTTCTTCACCAAGACCTATTCAGGTACCTGGTGGTCTGCCCAGCAATGTCTTTGGATTGACGCCTTGCGAGAGGTGGCTGAGCGATACAAAGATAAGCCTTGTTATGCGCAGATTCTCGCGTCGCTGATGTTTGCGATGTCATACACGAGTCAGGGCACGGGCCACTTTGCACAGTACAGAGACGCCAACACTGAAACTGGCATGGCCGACATTGGCATCTATCGGAAGCGGGAGTTGCAGCCTTACTTCATAAAAAAGTATGAGGATGTCTCAAGCAGGTTAACCAAGAGCGTCCCAATTCAACCGCACAAAGTCACTACACTGGACTTCAAAGATTGTCTCGCGCAATTTTCGGGTGGTACTGTTTATGCCGATCCGCCTTATTGCTTCGTCCACTACAGCCGCTTCTACCATGCGCTTGAAACCGTCGTACTCTATGACGAACCCGAAATCCAAAAGATAAACGACGAACATGTCAAAGGTCGGTATCGGGAAGGTCGGCATCAGTCACCGTTTTGTATCAAGACCCAGGTTAAACAGGCATTTTCTGATCTGTTCGATGGCGTTCAACAATCCCGATCAAACCTTGTGCTGAGCTATAGCAACACTGGAATGATTTCAATTGAAGAGGTAAGCCAGCTCGCCAAGAAGATTTTCTCAAAAAAGAAAATCGAGATACTGCTGACCGACCATACGCACATGACATTGGGGCGTAAAGAAGACAGTTCGCGTGAGGTCAAAGAGTGCTTAATCCTCGCCAAGTAATAAAACTACACACTGCTCGTAAAACAATTCGAGCTTGAACGTCTTTTGCAGGAAGCTAAGATATTTTTCCGCATCTGGAGTGATAGCGGATGGGCCAACTACAATCAACTTGTCCGCGGTGGAGGCGTCACATTGCCAGTATGCGTACTCAAGCAACTGAGGTATGGCTTGACGGATGCAAGCTCGAACTGAGTCGGACGTTTTGATTTCGTAGAACCAACGGAACTTGGGCGTCTCTACGACGAGGTCGATTGAGGTGCCGCTACCGGTACCGTTCTCAGTCCCGACAAACTTCCTCCCGTGAATTGCACATAAGTTGTTGTATAGCAACGTTTGAATTTTGTTGTGCCGTAGCTCTGCCTCCGCTTCGGCTTTTGACACCCCCACTTTGACTACGCCTGTCTTCTTGGGGTTATGACCGCTCTTGAACTTAAAAGGCTTACTGGGCTTCGTGGGCGTATCCGTATTGAAGAAATCCTCGTCCGCGGGTGTCATGGCGCCGGGTGCTGCGTTGCCCGTCTCAAACCATGTACGGAAGGATTTCTCGTCTATCGCGAACGCTTGTGGAAATCCCAACTGAACCAATTCATCGACCAGCTCGTTCTTTCCATTCCAGCGAGCCGTCTTCAGCTTTAACATCCAGAGCTTTGCTGCAAAGGTGTTTAACTTAGGAGTTCGAAATAGCTTAGTGAAATCGTATTCGACATACTTTGCTGAGTCAGCGGTACTAAGACCGAGTTCTACCAACGTATGTTTAAAGTTCGTGAAGGCCTTGCCGTCGATTGCATCCCCTTTATTGATGCGCCCTACATACTTAGTCTCGGATGCACCGGCTTGCAGTGCAGATAACAGTTGGTGGTGACTGGACGCAATAGCCAGAAACACCAATTGTTCAACGAACGTGTCGCCATGCATGCGCGCTTCATCCCACATTGCTGGAACAACTCCTGATGCGTCGACAGAGAGATTTTTGAGTGCTTGTGCGCGCTCAATGTTGATGCCAGGTTCGGACATCCAGAGGTGCTTGAGTATTTGACGGCTCTTGTACTTCCGAAAAAGTGTTGCGAGTTTGTGTGCGCCGTGCTTAGTGAGCGATACGGTAAGGCGATTTAGATCAGTCAAGGCAGCCCTCTCAGTTGTTGTCTGAAAAATGCTATCAGGTTGAAATCCGAGGGAGCAACTGGCTACAGTAAGCGGGGAAAAAGCGCCGCATGGATGCTTTTACCAGGTAACTTGTATTTTTCGTTTTCAACGCACAAAGGCAAAAGATGTCCACATTGGACCACTACGAAGCAGCAAAAGAACGGCTGAGATCTGTCGAGACTGCCAGTCACAACTACGATGGAAATAATCCAGACAAATTCCGCACTAAAGTGACGGATGCACGCATTGAGTTGAAGCTCATAGCAGATGACCTCAAGGCTCAAGGCCTCCTGCCGAGCACTGACCAGGAAGTCTTGTCAGCGAGAATTAGTCGGCAATTTCCAAAGGCGCGTTCCAAAGAAGAAGTGGAGTTTGAAGGCAAGCGCTATTGGTTGCGCTTTACCCCTTTTGCAAAAAGCTTAAGTGGAAAGACTGTTTCGCATTGGACTCAGGAATGGATCGAAATCACTGGTTGATCAGGCCTGAGGTGAACTAAATCGATCCAAAGAGCAAAAAGCCCTCACTTGAGGGCTTCTGCTTGAATGGAAAACCAACTGTCATCAGATTTGACATCAGCAGTTTTCTGTTAGTAACCACTACCGCATTTGATTGCGGTAAATGGTGCCGGAGAGATGAATCGAACACCCGACCTTCTCATTACGAATGAGCTGCTCTACCGACTGAGCTACACCGGCGAATCCTGAAATACAGCCCGCAATTATAGCCGGGCCCAATCTGTCCTTACTTGGCGTGGTAGCTGGTCACGCGCTCGACCTCGTTCTTCGAGCCCAGGATCACGCTCACGCGTTCATGCAGCTTGGTGGGCTGGATGTCGAGGATGCGCTGCCTGCCGTTGGTGGCGGCGCCGCCGGCCTGCTCGATCAGCCAGGCCATGGGGTTGGCTTCGTACATCAGGCGCAGCTTGCCGGCCTTGTCGGGTTCGCGTTTGTCCCAGGGGTACATGAAGATGCCGCCGCGGCAGAGGATGCGGTGCACGTCGGCCACCATGGCGGCGTTCCAGCGCATGTTGAAGTCCTTGCCGCGCGGGCCGTCCTTGCCGGCCAGCAGCTCGTCCACATACCGCTTGACCGGCTCGTCCCAGTGCCGCATGTTGCTCATGTTGATGGCGAACTCCTTGGTGTCGGCCGGGATCTGCACGTTTTCCTCGATCAGGATGAAGGAGCCCTGTTCGCGGTCCAGCGTGAACATCGCGACGCCGTCGCCGACCGTCAGCACCAGCGTGGTCTGCGGGCCGTAGATGCAGTAACCCGCGGCGACCTGCTGGCGGCCGGCCTGCAGGAAGTCAGACTCATCCACGCCACGGTCGCCTTCGGGCATCTTCAGCACGCTGAAGATGGTGCCTATGCTGACGTTGATGTCGATGTTGCTGGAGCCGTCGAGCGGGTCGAACAGCAGCAGGTATTCACCGTGCGGGTAACGATTCGGCACCACGTAAATGCCTTCCATTTCCTCGCTGGCCATGCCGGCCAGGTGGCCGCCCCATTCATTGGCCTCGATCAGCACCTCGTTGGCGATGATGTCGAGCTTTTTCTGGATCTCGCCCTGCACGTTTTCGCTTTGGGCGCTGCCCATTGCACTGCCCAGCGCGCCCTTGTTGACGGCCTGGCTGATGCTTTTGCAGGCGCGGGCCACCACTTCGAGCAGCAGGCGCAACTGCGACGGGATGTGGCCGTCGATGCGCTGCTGCTCGACCAGGTAACGTGTCAGGGATACTTTTGAAGACATTCGTGGTTCCTTCAATGTTGGGCAGGCTTGGCGAAAGGCTTCGACAGGCTCAGCCCGAACGGTAGAGATTAGTCGGCGAGGGCGCGTGTCACCACCTCGTGGGTGTCCTTGCTCAAATCAGGCCGGGCGGCGACGCGGCCAATCGCTTCGCGGGCGGCGCTGCGGTAGGGTTCGGCCAGCTTGCTCCAGCGGTCCAGCGCGCGCGCCAGGCGGGCGGCGACCTGCGGGTTGATCGCGTCGAGCTCGATCACGCGTTCGCTCCAGAACACATAACCGGCCGCATCAGCGCGGTGAAAGCCCGCCGGATTGCCCTGGCAGAAGGTGCTGACCACGCTGCGCGCGCGGTTCGGGTTGCGCAGGCTGAAGTCCGCATGTTTCATGAGCTGCTTGACGGCCGGCAGGATGTTGCCGCCGCGGTCCGGCGCGCCGGCCTGCAGGCTGAACCACTTGTCGATGACCAGTGCCTCGTCCTTGAACATGGTGTGGAAACGGGGCAGGGCCTCTGCCGCCAGCGGGTGGCCGCTGGAGACCAGCGCCGCCAGCGCGTTGAAGCGGTCGGTCATGTTGCCGGCGTCCTTGAAACGCTGGTAGGTCTTGCCGGGCCATTCTTCCGATTGTCCTGAGCCCGTCGAAGGGCGGACGGTGGCTGCGATACACAGCTGGGTCAGCGCCATGCCGGCCAGCGCGCGCCTGCCTGAGGACAGCGGATCGGGCGTGTAGGCGCCGTTGTCCTGGTTGGCTTCGTAGACCGTGGCCCAGTCGTCCGCCAGCGCGGTGGCCAGCTGCGTGCGCATGGCTTCACGCACCGCGTGGATGCGCTGCGGATCGACCACGTCGAGCTGTTCGGCGATGTAGGTCTCGCCCGGCAGCGTCAGCACCAGTTCCTTGAAAGCCGCGTCCAGCGCCGGGTCGCGCAGCACGCTGCGCATGGCCTCGACATAGGCATTGTTGAGGGGCTCCGCCCCCACCGGGTCAGCGCTTGCAGCTATGGATTTGATAGCGCTGCGGACCGCCAGGCGTTGCCCGGCTTCCCAGCGGTTGAAGGGGTCGATGTCCTTGGCCAGCAGGTGCAGCAGCTGCGCGTCGCTGTAGTCGAACGCCAGCACCACCGGTGCACTGAAACCGCGCAGGATGGACGGCACCGGTTCGGCGTCGATGTTTGTGAAGGTCAGCGTCTGGCTGGCCTCGGTCAGCACAAAGGTGCGCGGCGCCGCCACCGGCGCGGCTTCGCTGTCGAGCTGCAGCGGCAGGTCGGCGCCGTCGGCGCCCAGCAGGCCGAGGCCGACCGGGATCACAAACGGCTCCTTGACCGGCTGGCCGGCGGTCGGGGCGCAGCTTTGCGCCAGCGTCAGTGTGTAAGTGCGCGCACCAGCGTCGTATGCCCCCGAGCCGTGCACACGCGGCGTGCCGGCCTGGCTGTACCAGCGCTTGAACTGCGGCAGCAGGCGCGCCAGGTCGGAGGCCGGGTTGGCGTCGGCGATCGCCTGCGCGAAGTCGTCGCAGGTCACGGCCTGGCCGTCGTGGCGCTCGAAGTAGAGCTTCATGCCTTTGGCAAAACCGTCGCGGCCCACCAGGGTCTGCATCATGCGCACAACCTCGGCGCCTTTTTCGTAGATGGTGACGGTGTAGAAGTTGCTGATCTCGATGTAGCTGTCGGGCCGCACCGGGTGTGCCATCGGGCCGGCATCTTCGGGGAACTGCGCGGTACGCAGCACCCGCACGTCCTCGATGCGCTTGACGGCGCGGGCCGAGGCCTCGCCGCACAGGTCCTGGCTGAACTCCTGGTCGCGGAACACCGTCAGGCCTTCCTTGAGGCTCAGCTGGAACCAGTCGCGGCAGGTGATGCGGTTGCCGGTCCAGTTGTGGAAGTACTCGTGGCCGACCACACTTTCGATGTTCGAATAATCGGTGTCGGTCGCGGTCGCCTGGTTGGCCAGCACATACTTGGTGTTGAAGATGTTCAGGCCCTTGTTTTCCATCGCGCCCATGTTGAAGTCGCTGGTCGCGACGATCATGAAACGTTCCAGGTCCAGGCTCAGGCCGAAGCGCGCTTCGTCCCAGGCCACCGAATGCATCAGCGAGTTCATCGCGTGTTCGGTCTTGTCGAGGTCGCCCGGGCGCACATACACCTGCAGCGTGTGCTCCTGGCCGGCGCGCGAGGTGATGCGCTGCTCGCGGCACACCAGCTGCCCGGCCACCAGCGCAAACAGATAGGCCGGTTTTTTGTGCGGGTCCACCCACTTCGCGAAGTGGCGGCCCTCGGCCAGCTCACCCTGCTCGACCAGGTTGCCGTTGGACAGCAGCACCGGGTACTTCGCCTTGTCGGCGCGCAGAGTCACGCTGTAGCTGGCCATCACGTCGGGGCGGTCCAGGAAATAGGTGATGCGGCGGAAGCCCTCGGCCTCGCACTGGGTGAAGAAGGAATCATTGCTGACGTACAGGCCCATCAGCTTGGTGTTTTTGGCCGGCGCGCAGGTGGTGAAAATTTCCAGCTCGAAAGGCTCGTTGCCGGCGGGCAGGTTCTCCAGCACCAGTTTTTCGCCTTCCATGCGGAAGGAGGTGCCCTGGCCGTTGACCAGCACACGCGCCAGGTTCAGTTCCTCGCCGTCGAGCTTGAGCGGCTGCGCCGGCACATCGGCATTGCGCCGCAAGGTCATCTTGTTGAGCACCCGCGTCTTGGCCGGGTCGAGGTCAAAACACAGGTCGACGGTGTCTATCCAGTAGGCGGGCGCGATGTAGTCGGCGCGGTTGATCACCGGGGATTGGCCTTCACGCAGCATGGCGGGTTCCTAAGGTTGAGTCGGCATGGCAGCACAGCCTGTAGCTTGCGGTGCATGGATTGCGGGTCGGGCCCGCAATGACAGAAAAAACAACAACTAAATTCATACGCCCTGCTTCAAGGAGGCTTCGATGAAGGGGTCGAGGTCGCCGTCCAGCACTTTCTGGATGGCCGAGGTCTCGTAATTGGTGCGCAAGTCCTTGATGCGGCTGTTGTCCAGCACGTAGCTGCGGATCTGGTGGCCCCAGCCCACGTCGGTCTTGGTGTCTTCGAGCTTCTGCTGGGCTTCCTGCTGTTTCCTCAGCTCGAAGTCGTACAGGCGCGAACGCAGGCGTTTCCACGCGACGTCGCGGTTGCTGTGCTGGCTGCGGCCGTCCTGGCACTGCACCACGATGCCGGTCGGGATGTGTGTCAGGCGCACGGCCGAATCGGTCTTGTTGATGTGCTGGCCGCCGGCGCCGCTGGCGCGGAAGGTATCGACCCGCACGTCGGACGGGTTGATCTCGATCTCGATCGAGTCGTCGATCTCGGGGTAGACAAACACCGAGGCAAACGAGGTGTGGCGCCCGCCCGAGGAGTCGAAGGGCGACTTGCGCACCAGCCGGTGCACACCGGTCTCGGTGCGCAGCAGGCCGAAAGCGTATTCGCCCTCGATCTTGATGGTGGCGCCCTTGATGCCGGCGGTGTCGCCCGGGGTTTCGTCCTCGATGGTGGTCTTGAAGCCCTTGCGTTCGGCGTACTTGAGGTACTGGCGCAGCAGCATGCTGGCCCAGTCGCAGGCTTCGGTGCCGCCGGCGCCCGCCTGGATGTCGAGGAAGCAGGGCAGGGGATCGGCCGGGTTGTTGAACATCCGGCGGAACTCCATCTTCTCGACCTCGGTGGCGACCTTGGCGGCTTCAGCTTCGATCGAGCTCATGCCGGCATCGTCGCCCTCGGCCTTGGACATCTCGAACAGCTCGGTGTTGTCGGCCAGTTCGGCGCTCAGGCGGTTTATGACGTGGACCACGTCCTCCAGCGATTTTTTTTCCTTGCCGAGTTCCTGCGCGCGCTTGGGGTTGTCCCAGACCTTCGGGTCTTCGAGCGCGGCGTTGACTTCGTTTAACTTACGTTCCTTGGCAGGATAGTCAAAGATACCCCCTGAGCTCGTTGACCCGGTTGCTGAGGTCGGCGAGCTGGTTGGCGATGGTGTTGATGCGTTCTGCGTCCATGGGAAATCCTGTGTGGTCTGGGGTCAATCCCCCATTTTCTCATGCTTGGGGAGACCTCAGTTTTTCAGGGGCCCGGGCAGCGGCAGCTGGCGCTGGCGCATCACTTCGCGCAGGCGGTCCGGGTAGTCGGTGATCAGGCCGTCGACGCCCCAGCCGATCAGGCGCTCCATGTCGGCCGCCTGGTTGATGGTCCAGGGAATGACCTTCAGGCCCAGCGCCTGGGCCTGCTGCACCAGCGCCTGCGTGACCGCGCCGCCATTGGGCGACCAGACCGCGCCGCCGGCGGCCTTGACCATGGCCGGCACGCTGGCGTGTTCGGCGATCTTGAAGCCGGCGGTCCAGGCAGCGCTGCTGGTGTTGTTGCTGTTGGCGCTCTGGATCGTGAGGTAAACCGTGGGAATCGACGGCTCCAGCCGCTGCACGATCTGCAGCGTGCGCCAGTCGAAGCTCTGGATGCTGACGCGCCCCAGCAGGCCGGCGTCGCGCACGACCTTCAGCAGGGCCTCGGTCATCTGCTCGGGGCTGGCGGTGTCGCCGGCTTGCTCGGGGTTGAGCTTGGTCTCGATGTTGAAGCGCACGCCGCCGGCGCCCAGCAGCTTGACACGCTCGAACAGCGCGGCCAGCGTCGGGATGCGGGTGCCGTCCGCCGGCTGCTGGTTGCCGAAGGTGGCGGCGTAAGGCGTGCCGGGCTGGATGCGGCCCACGTCATAGGTCTGCAGCTGCGCCAGGCTCAGCGAGCGGATCAGCGGGCCCTTGCTGCCGGGCAGCCACTGGCCGCCGGCGTCGCGCGTGATCAGCGGGTTCAGGTAAGGGTCGTGCGCGATCACCACCACACCGTCGGACGTGAGGCCGACGTCCAGCTCCAGGGTGCTCACGCCGATGGCCAGCGCGCGCTCAAACGCCGGCAGGGTGTTTTCAGGCGCCAGCCCGCGCGCGCCGCGGTGCCCCTGCAGATCGAAGGCGGCAGCGGGCTGGGCCGCCAGGGCGGCCAGGGCCAGGATCACAAGCCAGATCGGCCGCCAGCCCCCGGCCAGCAAGCGCAAGCTGCTATCAAAAAGTGAGTAAAGGGCAGCCCGCCGGGGGGCCAGGAGGGTAGCGAAAAAGGTGTGCATGGCTGCATTTTGCCGCGCCCGCGTGACAATAGGCGCATGAGCAGCCGTTACCCCGTCAATCAGCACGATGATTACCACGCGCATGTTTATTTTGACGCCGGCAGCGTGGCGCAGGCGCGCGCGCTGGTGGCCGCGGCGGCCGGGCTGCCCGGTGTGCAGGTCGGCCGGGTGCATGAAAAAGAAGTCGGCCCGCACCCGCGCTGGAGCTGCCAGCTGGCTTTCGGCCGCGCGCAGTTCGACACGGTGATTCCCTGGCTGGACGCCCATCGCCAGGGCCTCGACGTGTTCGTCCACGGCCTCAGCGGTGACGCCCTGGCGGACCACACGACCCATGCCTACTGGTTGGGGCGCTCGTGGCCGCTGAACTTGGCCATGTTTGGGGGATAGGGTTCGGCAGTCATTCCCGGACTTGGTCCGGGAGCCATGACCGATAAGCTTCACCGTTCGGGCTGAGCTTGTCCTGTCCTGAGTCTGTCGAAGGGTCGAAGCCGTCTTTGTCTTGGGTGGCGTGGCGTGCCAGCAAGCCGGAGCCCGATCCCGAATCCGGTCCCGCTCCCCGTTCCCGACTCCCCCACCCTTTTGTATGCGCCGGCGACCGTTGGCCGGGGGTT
>CALRTF020000097.1:0-13533 GCA_943370985.1 Paenacidovorax caeni | reverse complement strand
GACACACGCGGGGGCAATGCGGGCGCGGGTACGGGCGGCAACATCCAGCTCGACGGCAGCGTCAACAGCACCGGCGCAGCGCGGGCGCTGACCCTGACGGCAGGCTCCGGTGATGTCACCCTGGGCGGCGACCTCGGCAACACCAGTGCCCTCGCGGCTTTGACGGTCAACGCCAATGCCATGGCGGTCAACAACCATGCCGTCAGGGCCGCCTCGCTGGCGGCGACGCTGACCGGTGCGAGCAGCGCCCTGGTCCTGGGCAATTCAGGCAACCAGATCACCACCCTCAACGCCATCACCACGCCGGGCGGCTTCACGCTCAACAACGGCAACAACAGTGTGACCGTGGCCGGCAACATCACGGCCACCAACAGCGCCGTGGCCATCGATGCCGGGACCGGCAGCTACACGCAAAACAACAATGTGGATGTGTCGGCCGGGACGGGACCGATCACCGTCACGGCAGATGCGGTGAACATCGGCACGACCAACACCGGCAACAACGCCTTCATCACCTCCGGCACGCTCACGCTCAAGCCCAAAACCGCCGGGCAGGCGATGTCGCTGGCCGGCGTTTCCGCGTTCGACCTGTCGGCCACCGAGATCGCGCGTTTTGCCAGTGGTGCCACGGGCCCCATCGTGGTCGGGGACAACGCCAGCACCGGCGTTTTGACCCTAGGCGGCGCCATCGGCCTGGCGGGAAAAACGCTGACGCTTAATGCCGGCTCCATCACCGATACCGGCAGCAACACCATCACGGCGACCAACCTGACGTTGAACGCCAACGGCCAGATCGGCACCGACGGCAGCAATGGCATTGACGTGGCCGCCGCCACCAACCTCAACGTCAACACCACCAACAGCGGCAATGCCTTTGTGCGCAGCACCGGCGCGATCAACTTCGGCGCGGCCGGCAGCGGCTCCAGCGTGGCCGGAACGCTGGACGTCACGACCGGCGGCAATGTGACCCAGACCGCAGGCACCGGCAACATCACGGCCGGCACGCTGAAGGTCAAGACACTGTCGGCGGGCACCGCGACCGTGACCCTGACCAATGCCGGCAACGACGCCGCTGCGATTCATCTGCAGTCCCGCAATGCCGGCGACACGGGCAATGTGGCAGGCGCCCTCCAGTACACCGACAGCAACGGCTTCGATGTGGCGGCGCTGGCCACCACCGGCAACGCCAGCCTGTCCGCCGGCGGCAGCGTGACGCAGTCGGGGGCAGTCAGCGCGTCAGGCCTGGCATTGAAAGGGGCCGGCGGGGCCTATACCCTGCGCAACGCGGGCAATGCCGTCACCACACTGGCGGCCAACACCGGCAGCATCGACTACAGCCAGGCCAGTGCGCTCGCGGTGGGAACCGTGGCCGGCGTTGTGGGCGTCGGCAACAGCGGCGCCGCCAGAATCGAAACCACCGGCGCGGCGTCCGACCTGACACTCAATGCCGTGGTCACATCCGCCGCTTCGGGGGATGCCGTGGTGCTCAAGGCCGGCAGTGCCAACGCTGCAGGTGTGGTGACCGGCGGCAAATTCGTCAACAACGTTGGCGCAGGCGCCATCAGCACGGCCAACGGCCGTTACCTGGTCTATACCGGCGATCCCGGCACCACCAACGAAAACATGACGGGCTACAGCAAGCGTTACAACACCGCTGCGAGCTTCACGCCGGGCGGCAGTAACAGCATGTTTTTGTACCGTGTGGCGCCCACGCTGACCATCACCAGCGACAACGCCAGCAAGATTTATGGACAGGCCAATCCGGTGTTCACCGGAAGTTCCGGTGGTTATATCGACGGCGACACCGCAGCCAGTGTGGGCGTGACCCGCACAAGCGCCGCGGTGTTCAACACGCCGGTGGCCCAGAGCGGCATCGCCATCACGTCCGGCGCTACCAACAACGAGAACTACACGCTGGTGCTGAGCCATGGCGCCTTGCAGATCGACAGGGCGTCCATCAGCAGCGTGAGCGGCATCACGGCCAATAACAAGCTGGTGGACGGCAACACCAGCGCGACCCTGAACACCGGCGGTGCGATTTACAACGGGATTGTTGCGGGCGATGTGCTGACGGTCTCGGGCACCGGCACCTTTGACACGCCCCTGGTAGGCGCGAACAAGCTGGTGTTGATCAGGGATCTCGCGCTGGGCGGCGCTGCGGCTGATAACTACACCCTGCTCGACAACACCGCCAGCACGCGGGCTGCCATCAACGACCTCGGCAATTTCACCGCCGCCGTGCTGCCCGCCGCGTCGCAGGCGCAGGTGGCACGCGTCGCGCCGGCCAGCTTGTCGCTGGCCGATGCGAATGCGCTGCTCGAACAATCCCCCACGGCGGCGGGCGGCTGTCCGGACGCGGACGGCGTGGGAGCGGGTTGCGTGTCGGTCACCACCGTGCGCGAAGCGACGGACCAGGCGCCCGGCCTGGTGTCGGTGACGGTTGCCCGCGGGGTGACGGGGTTCCAGTTCGCCCTGCCTTCAGGCTCGGCTGCGCTGGTCAAGGCCTCGATCACGCCGGCGGAGGTGTTGACCATTGGTGGGCGGCCGCTTCCCGACTGGTTGCGTCATGACGCCGCGGCGCAGACCTTTGTCGCGCGCGATGTGCCTCCCGGCGCATTGCCCATGCAGCTGCGGCTCAGGGTGGGCAACCGCTCGGTCATCCTGACCATTGCCCGGGCGCCCGGCAGCGCGCCTGCGGGTGGCGTGCTGGTTCAGCGACTGCCAGCCGCGGCCCTGGACAAGCCGGGCTGAGCGAGTGCTGGCAGCGTGAAGGGAAACGAGCTGGTTTTCACACGCAGCGGTACCGGCGCCGGCACGAAGGGCGCAACGGGCTGACCGAGAATGCTTGCCGCCAGGGTGTGCGCCTGCCGGGTGATCGGCTCGATAAAACGGCTGACCTTGCCGTTGATGGAAATGCAGTCGCCCAGCGCATGGATGCCGTCCACACTGGTGGCCAGCGTCCCGGCCTGCACGGCGATGCCGTCGTTCCAGCTCAGTCCCGCGCTGCGGGCCAGGCGATTCGGCGTTTCCAGTCCTGCCGCCACAATGAGGTGGTCCACCCGGAATCGCTGGCCGCACTGGGTGTGGATCTGTTTGGCTCCCTGGCCTTCACCGGCCAGCGGTGTCACCTCGCTGACCTTGACCCCGCCGACAAACCGCAGCGGCAGGGTTTGCCAGGCCGCCAGCAGTTGTTGAGACTGTGTTTCCGACAGGCAGGCCGCCAGCGGCCGGTCCTGCACATCGAGCAGCGTGACATGGTGACCCGCGAGCGCGAGGTCGTTGGCCAGTTCCGAGCCGATCAGTCCCGCACCGACGATGGCAATGTCCTGGGCCTGATCGCCCAATGCCTTGCGCAAGCGTGCGTAAGCCTGGAGGTGGTTGATGTGCCAGCACAGGGCGGCGGGCAGTTGCGGCAGGCTGCGTGCCTGGGCGCCATGCGCCAGCACCAGCTGCCGGTAACGCAGGGTGCCGCGGGTGGTGCGCAGCTGGCGGCTGGCAGGCGTGATGCTGAGGGCCTGTGTATGGGCCAGCAGCCGCACGCCGAGGCGCTCCGCCGCCTGGTCACCGCTTTCGCGCGCGAGTTTGTCTGCCGTCATGCCGCGTGCCATGGCCACCGACAGCATGGGCTTGTCGTAGATGTCGCCGTTGCAGGCGGTCACCAGGGTGATGGGCATGTCGGGGTCGCGCTCGCGCAGGGCTTGAGCCATTTGCCAGCCGGCGCGCCCGGCCCCGACGATCACGGTGCCCGCGTTGTGCCGCGCGGCAGCGCCTTGCGGCACACGGGCGGCCGGGCTGAGGGCGCGTCGCAGCGGCTGCTCGGCCACATAAGGCTCGAAGTCGGCCTTGCCGACACCGCACAGCGGGCAGGACCAGTCCTCGGGAATGTCGGCAAACCGGGTGCCCGCGGCCAGCCCACTGTCGGCATCGCCCTTGGCCTCGTCATAAATCAGTCCGCAGGCCTTGCAGATATACAGTGCCCAGGGCAAGCCGGATACATCGGTGGTGACAGCCTGGGCCGGCCGGTTTTGCGGCGGCAGGATCATGCGGGTTGTTCCCCGGCCGACAGGCGCGCGATTTCCTTGCGCAGGTGCTTGATGGCCGGTGTGACGATGGCGACAAAATGCGACTCGCGCACCCGTCGCTGCACGTCCGAGGTCATCAGGTAGCCGCGCGCGCCCTGGTGCAGCAGCGCCGACTGCGCTGCGCGCAATGCCAGCTCCGAAGCATGGGCGCGTGAGTCCAGCACATCGATCAAAAACTCGCGATCGTTGCAAAACGGCGTCTGCGCCAGCACCATGATGCGGGCCGTCAGCGCATCGAGCTCATCCTGCAGCGCATCCGGCCGGTCCTCGAGGAACTCGTTGACATGGCCGAGCTGGCGCTCGACCTTCCACATCGAATCGATCGCGCCCTGCGCCACGCCCAGGCCCATGCCGGTCTGCAGCAGGATGAAGGCTGCGCGTATGCGGCCGATGAAAGGCCGCACCGGCTCGGCGATCAGGTCGTCGGCGCCGACAAAATAGTCGGTCAGCCGCACCGCCCAGGTGTTGGTGCCCTCCATGGCCGAGAACGACGGGCAGTTGCGCAACTCCACCCCGGGCGCATCGCAGTGCACCAGGAACATGATCTCCTGCGCGCTGCCCTCCACATCCGCGACGGCCCCGAAGTAGTGGTCCGGGCCCAGGTTGCTGACCCAGGGCAGGGTACCGCTGACGCGGTGGCCGCCGTCGACCTTGCGCGCATGCAGCAAAAAGGTTTCGATGCCGGCAAAGGTCTTCATCGGGTTGGACATGCCGGTGGCGCCCAGGGTCTGGCCCTTGCCGTGGCGCTCCAGTGCCTCGCCGGTCAGCGCCGGGTTGCCGGACTGCTCCATGTAGACACCGCACACCGCATGGCACCAGACCATGAAACCGGTGGCGCCGCAGACGCGCGAGACCTCGGTCATCGCCTGGATCGCCAGCCCGTAGTTCGCCGCTTGCCCGGCCTGCGCCATGTGCGCCTTCAACGCACCCAGCTCGCCCAGGCGCTGCAGGATGGACTTGGGATAGATCCCGCGCCGGTCGATATCGTCGGCGAGTTCGGCCAGCGGGCCATCGGCCAATGCCCGCACCGCGCTGATCAATGCGGCCTCCGGCGTCGGCACGGCCGGGTCGCGGTCTTCAGCAAGGGGTGTGCGGTCGAGAACTTCCATACATGCTCCGGAGGGGTGACTGCTTCAGGCCAGGGCGATCTCAAAGGGGATGGGGTTGCGCATGCTGTTGGCCACCGGCGAGTAGAAGTTCGCGTGCTGCACGATTTCGTCGAGCACCTCGCGGCTTGCATCACCCTCGATCACAACCTTGACGCGGATCGCCTGGAAGCCCATCTCCGGCGCTTCCTTGGTGGCGCCGCCGGCGCCCCAGGCCGCCGGGTTGCCGATGTCGCCTTCCATGAAGATTTCCAGCTTCGACAGCTTCACCTGTTTCCAGGTGGCCACGGCCGTGATGCCGACCGCCAGGCAACCGCCCAGCCCGGACAGCACGATCTCGCCGGGCGCCGGCGCGGTGTTTTCACCGAACAGGTGCAGCGGTTCGTCCACCACCACCGGCGCGTGATCACCCACATAACTCAGCGAGCGGTACATGCCCTGCATCACGGTGTGGACCTTGTTGGTGCCGCGCGAGGCCGGGTTGGCGCGGCCCTTGGCGGCAAAAGCCGCCAGGCCTTCAGCGTCTATGGGTTTGAGCCAGGCCTTCACGGTGGTTGCAGCGGGTGTGATGACGGTGTCCACGGACATGGGAAAGTCTCCTGATCAGGTTGTTAAAAAGGGAAAGCGGCAGGGCCCGGTTCAGGCAGCCAGGGCCAGCGACGGCGGTTTGGCCTTCATCACCGGCGCGTCGGTTTCGATCGGCAGTGAATCGTCGCGCGACCACTCGTTCCACGAGCCGAAATACATGCGCACGTCGGAAAAGCCGGCCTGCTTGAGCGCCAGGAAGGTGTTGGAGGCACGTGCACCCTTGAAGCAATACAGGTAAACCGTGTCGTCGGTCCCAATGCCGGCCGTCGCGCACTCGGCCTGCACCTCCAGCGGCGACTTGAACACCGGGCCCTGCGCCGAAGGCTTCATGAAGCGGTACCACTCTATCCATTTGGCGCCGGGCAGCCGGCCCTTGCGCGGCGCAAAGTCCTTGCCGTAGGGCGACGAACTCTCACCGGTCCATTCGTCGATGTCGCGCACGTCGAGCAGGGCCACGTCGCTGCCCAGCGCGGCCGCGACATCGTCCTTGGTCAGCATCACGTCGCTCATGGGCAGGTCGCTGGGGAAGCTGGCGGCGACCGGCACGGCCGCTTCGGTGCTGACCGGCAGGCCGGCGGCTTTCCAGGCGGAAAAGCCGCCGTTGAGCACCCTGATCTTCGGGTAGCCCAGCCAGGTCAGCAGGTAATAACCGCGGCAGGACTGGCCGTAGCCGCTGTTGAGCGCGTCTTCGTAAAACACGGCGGTTTCCTTGCCCGACAGGCCGACCTGGCCGAAGTGTTCGGCAAAAGTGGATTTGAGCGCGCTGATGCCTTCCGCCGTGGACGTGGCCAGGAAAGTGAAGATCTCGCGCATGTTGACGGCGCCGGGAAGGTGGCCGGCCGCGTAGGTGTCGGCATCGCGTGTGTCGATGATGACCACCGGCTCGGCGCTCATCATGGCTGAGAGTTGTTCGGGGGAAACAAGAACGCTGTCGGTCGTCATGGCAATCTCCGGATGAGGTCACGGCACATGCCGCCGTGACTTCATTGCAACCGGCATGCCAGTGGATGATGCGCTGAAAACATTGGGCAAAAAAAGCCTCTAGCCCTTGTGTGACGAGGGCGAGCAGCTATTGATTTAATAGCAGACGGAAGGCCGGGCCAGGCTGCGGCCCGACGCAATGTCTACACATTGTCGACATTGTGAAGACCCAGTTTGCGCAGCCGGTAGCTGAACTGCCGCACCGTCAGGCCCAGCGCCTGCGCTGCGCGTGACTGGTTGCCGCCGTGGTCTTTCAGCGCCTGCTGCAGTTGCCCGGCGGGGTGTGACTGCGCCGCCTGGTAGTCGCGCACCAGGGGTGGCGCCGATCCCGGGGCGGCTGGATGCACCGCTGCCGGCTGTCGCGGTGGGTTCAGATCCGGCTCCTGCGGCAGAAAGCGCTCCAGCGCCTCGCCGGACACCATGGCGCTGTCGGTCAACAGCACCAGCCGTTCGATCACGTTGCCGAGCTCGCGGATGTTGCCGGGCCAGGCGTGGTTCTCCAGCCGCGTCAGCGCGGCGGGCGACAGGCTGACATTGCGCTGGTTGGCCTGGTTGGTGCGGCTCAGGAAGTGCAGGGCCAGCGCGCGGATGTCCTGCCGGCGCTCGCGCAGGGAGGGCAGGCGGATCGGGATCACGTTGAGGCGGTAAAACAGGTCGCGCCGGAAGCTGCCGGCCAGCACGTCCTGCGCCAGGTCGCGGTTGGTCGCCGCCACCACGCGCACCGCCACCTTGACTTCGCGCTTGCCGCCCAGGCGCACGATGGTGCCCTCCTGAAGCGTGCGTAGCAGCTTGGTCTGCATGGCCAGGGGCATTTCACCGATCTCGTCGAGGAATATCGTGCCGCGGTCGGCCTGTTCGAACCAGCCGGCACGCGCTGTCTGCGCGCCGGTGAAGGCGCCGCGCTCATAACCAAACAGCTCGGACTCGAACAGCGTGTCCGGGATCGCCGCGCAGTTGACCTTGATGAAGGGCTGGTCCCGGCGCTGGCTCGACAGGTGCACGGCGCGGGCAAACAGTTCCTTGCCGGTGCCCGATTCACCGAGCAGCAGCACGCTGGCGGTGGCCTCTGAAACGCGCTCGAGCTCGCTGAGCGCCTGCAGCAGCGCCGGCGAGGTGCCGATGATGCCGTAACGCGCCGCGGCGGTCTCCAGCGCGCGGCTCAGCAGCTGGTTGCGCGCCTCCAGCGCCCGGGTCTTGTCGGCCACCAGCGCCTGTAACTGCAGCAGCTGCCCGGCCAGCGTGGCGAGGATTTTCAGCACCGCCACGTCGTCGGCGAGCTGGCGGTCGCGGCTGCGGATGCGGTGGCAGGCCAGCACGCCGATGACTTCGCGGTTGACCTCGATCGGCAGCGCGATGAAGGCCACGGTGTCAGGCGGCAGTTGCGCGCGGGCGACCGCGCGGGCCAGGAACTGCGGTTCGGCGTCGATGTCCTGCACGATGATGGGCTGCGCCGTGGCCATCACCCGGCCGGTGATGCCTTCGCCGGGACCATAACGGCCACGTGCCATTTCGGCCCGGGTCAGGCCGTAGGCGTAACGGATGGCCGAGGCGGAGGCGGGCGCATCGGCCGCGCGGTCTGCCGGCTTGCGGTCGGCCAGCCCCTGCAGCGCGATGTCGCCGACAAAATCGGCCAGCACGATGCGGCCGCGGTTCAGGCCCAGCAGTTCGGACATCAGGTGCAGCATCTCGCGCAAAACGATCTCGGGCGCCAGGCTTTTGCCAACCAGGCGCATCACCTCGCTCATGAGCAGCAGCTCCTGCGCACGCCATTGCGGGTCGGCGCTGGGTTTGGCGGGAAAGGTGAAAGGGGCCATGCGCTGGAGCAAGCAATAAGCCAGCCATCAGCACGGCGCCCCTTGCACGATTGCCCCTTTTGGCGCAAAATGCGCCATAAAGGAGTCATTTATGGCCGTCCCCAGCAACTTTGCCTCCGTCAAACTTCCCACGGCCCTGGTCGAACAGGCGCGCGAGGCGGCGCAGCCCTTGCGACGTTCGGCCGCGGGCCAGATCGAGTATTGGGCCACCCTGGGCCGTGTCATCGAGCATGCCGGCCTGACCGTGCAGGAGGCGCGCGCAGCCATCGAGGGTTATGAGGCCGCCACGCGCCAGGCGCGCGCGCCGGCGCCGGATTCGCTCGAAGCCCTGAAACAGCGCGTCCTGGCAGCCAGCACCGACGGAAGCCTGCAAGCCCGGGTGCGCACCCTTGTTGAAGACAATCGGAAACAGGCGGTGCAGCGGGCAGCCGCTTGAGTCCACCGGTATTCCATCTTCTGGCCGGACCCAACGGCGCCGGAAAATCGACGCTCTACCGCGCCCTGGTGGCCAGTGGCACGCTCGATGGCGCGCTGGAGTTTGTCAACGCCGACCTGCACGAGCGCAGCCATCTGCAGCACATCGCCGACCCGCAGAAACGCTCCGAGGCAGCGCGGGACTGGGCCGACGGGCGGCGCGAGGCCCTGCTTCAGGCCGGCGTTGGCTTTGTCAGCGAAACCGTCTTTTCGCATGTGTCCAAGCTGGACCTCGTCCGCCGCGCCCAGGCGCTGGGATACCCCGTGGTTCTGTATGTCGTGTCGGTGGGGGATCGGCGGCGCCTGCTGACCCGGGTCAACCAGCGCGTCCAGGAAGGCGGCCACCCGGTGCCTGCCAAACGCATCCTGGAGCGTTACCCGCGCACCATGGCTCACCTGCGCCAAGCGGTGCGGCTGGCCGACCTGGCGTTTGTCTACGATGCCGCCGAGGTGGAACGGGGCGGTCCCGCGCTGGTGGCGCTGTGTGAAAAACAGCAGACCACCTGGCTGGTGAAAAAACCGCCGGCCTGGGTCAGCACCCTGCTGGCTGGCGACTAGCGCGGCTGTCGCTCACCCCCGCATCAAGGCCTCGATCTCATCGGCCTGCACCGGCACACCCCGCGTCAGCAGCTCGCAGCCTTTGGCCGTGACCAGCGCGTCGTCCTCGATGCGGATGCCGATGTTCCAGAACTCTTTCGGCACACCTTTGGTCGGGCGCACGTAGATGCCGGGTTCGATGGTGGTGACCATGCCGGGACGCAGGATGCGTGAGGGTTTGCGCATCACGGTTTGCCCCAGTGCGTCCTTTTCCTCGCGTGGCTTGCTGCCGGGCTCGGTGTAGTCGCCGCAGTCGTGTACATCCATGCCCATCCAGTGGCCGGTGCGGTGCATGTAGAACTGGCGGTAGGCGCCGGACTCGATCACGTCGTCGACCTTGCCGTGTTTCTTTTTGTCGAGCAGCCCGGTGTCCAGCATGCCCTGGGCCAGCACGCGCGTCGCCGCGTCGTGCGGGTCCATGAACCGTTTGCCGGGTTTGGTGACCTTGATCGCGGCATCCTGGGCGGCCAGCACGATGTCGTACAGCGTGCGCTGGGCCGGCGTGAACCTGCCGTTGGCCGGGAAGGTGCGCGTGATGTCGCTGGCGTAACCGTCGAGTTCGCAGCCGGCATCGATCAGGCACAGGTCGCCGCTCCTGAGTTCGGCGTCGCCGGCGCGGTAGTGCAGCACGCAGGCATTGGCGCCGGCAGCAACGATGCTGGTGTAGGCCGGCCATTGCGAACCGTGGCGGCGGAATTCGTGCAGCAGCTCGGCTTCCAGGTGGTATTCGCGCAGGCCGCCGGCGACCGGCTTGCGCAGCATAGCGGCCGAGGTCTGCATCGCGCGCACGTGGGCGCCGGCCGAAATTTTTCCGGCGCGTTTGAGGATGGCGACTTCGTGCGCGTCCTTGAACAGGCGCATCTCGTCGAGCAGCTTGCACAGGTCATGCTGGCTTTGCGGGCATTCGGCGCCGAAACGGATGCGCGCGCGCACCTTGCCGAGCCAGCCGTCGACCTGCGTCTCCAGCCCGGCATGGGTGGCAAACGGGAACCAGACAGCCTTCTGGTTCTGCAGCAGCAGCGGCATTTTTTCTTCCAGCGTGTCTGCGCTGAACGCGGCGTCCACGCCCAGCGCAGCCGGCGCGGCCTTGGGGCCGAGCCGGATGCCGTCCCAGATCTCGCGCTCGAGGTCCTTGGGCCGGCAAAACAGCGTGCTGCGGCCGTCGGCGGTGATCACCAGCCAGGCGCCGGGTTCGCTGAAGCCAGTCAGGTAATAGAAATAACTGTCGTGCCGGTAGGCAAAGTCGCTGTCCCGGTTGCGCGCCAGTTCGGGGGCGGTGGGCAGAACGGCGATGCCGCCGCCGGCGGTTTTGAGGGCGCGTGCGACCGCAGCGCGGCGCTTTTCGTAAATGGTCATGGGTCAGGCGTGTTTCAGCGGGTTGAATTCAGTTCGGCCAGGCGTTCGGGCGTGCCCACGTCGGTCCATGGGCCTGAATATAGCGCCGCCGTGACCTGGCCGTCCTGCATGGCCCGGCGCAGCAGCGGCGCGAGTGCGGCTTTTTGCCCGGCCGGCGTGTCCCGGAACAGCGCGGGGTGGTACAGGCCGACGGTGCTGTAGGTGAACTGGGCGGCCGCGCGCGACAGCGCCAGGCCGCTGTCGCTGATGCCGAAATCGCCCTGCGGGTTGTGCGGCGGATTCGGCACGAGATAGATATGCGCCAGCGCACTCGAGGCGGCAAAGCGGTGCGCGTCGGAGGCCGGAAAGCCGAACGCCGGCATGAAGACATCGCCGGCGACCAGCCAGAAGGGCGCGTCCTGCAGCAGCGGCAAGGCCGTCGCGATGCCGCCCGCGGTTTCCAGCGCGCCGCCGAATTGCGCGCCTTCGTGCGAATAACGGATCTGCAGGCCGAAGGCGCTGCCGTCGCCGAGCGCGGCCGGGAACTGCGCTTCCAGCCAGGCCGTGTTGATCACCACCTCGGTCACGCCGGCGGCGGCAAGTTGTTCCAGGTGCCAGGCGATCAGCGGCTTGCCCTGCACCTGCAGCAGCGGTTTGGGGGTGGTATCGGTCAGCGGGCGCATGCGCTCGCCGCGGCCGGCGGCCAGGATCAGGGCTTGGGTGCTCATGTGGGGTGGATTATCACCTTTATGCATCAAATCGGCTGCTGGCCCATGTCACGCGGGCGCAGGCAGCTATTGAATTCATAGCGGCCCCAAAACGCGCAGGAGGCAGCGGCGCGCTGGCGGCTGCAGCAGGGCGCATCCCGTAAAATCTGGGGTTTTCCCGTGCATGACGGCGTGCTCCACGCCGGGCGAATGCGGGAGCTGCCCCACGCCTCCTCACCCACCTGGACCCCTCGCAATGGCTGACACCTCTTCCTCCCTCATGGCCAACGCCATACGCGCACTCGCCATGGACGCCGTACAACAGGCCAACTCCGGCCACCCCGGCGCGCCCATGGGCATGGCCGACATGGCGGTGGCGCTGTGGGGCCGGCACCTCAAGCACAGCCCGCACAACCCGGGCTGGTTCGACCGCGACCGTTTTGTGCTGTCCAACGGCCACGGCTCGATGCTGATTTATGCGCTGCTGCACCTGACCGGTTACGACCTGCCGATCAAGGAGCTGAAGAACTTCCGCCAGCTGCACAGCAAAACCCCGGGCCACCCCGAGTACGGCTACACCGCCGGCGTGGAAACCACCACCGGCCCGCTGGGCCAGGGCATCAGCAACGCGGTCGGCATGGCGCTGGCCGAAAAACTGATGGCGGCGGAATTCAACCAGGCCGACCACAACATCGTCGACCACCACACCTATGTCTTCATGGGCGACGGCTGCCTGATGGAAGGCATCAGCCACGAAGCCTGCGCGCTCGCCGGCGCCTGGAAGCTCAACAAGCTGATCGCGCTGTACGACGACAACGGCATCTCCATCGACGGCCAGGTCAGCCCCTGGTTCATCGACAACACGCCGTTGCGTTTTGCAGCCTACGGCTGGAACGTGATCGGCCCTATCGACGGCCATGATGCCGACGCGGTGGACCGCGCGATCGCCGACGCCAAAAACAGTGCCGACAAACCCACGCTGATCGTCTGCAAGACCCACATCGGCAAGGGTTCGCCGAATCGCGCCAACACGGCCAAGGCCCATGGCGAGCCGCTGGGCGCCGAGGAAATCAAGCTCACGCGCGAAGCGCTGGGCTGGAGCCATGCGCCTTTCGAGTTGCCGAAAGAAGCCTACGACGCCTGGGACGCCAAAGCCGAGGGCCTGGCGCTGGAAGCCGCCTGGGACGCGAAATTCACCGCCTACAAGGTGGCACATCCCGAGCTGGCCGCGGAATTCACGCGCCGCATGAAGGGCGAGCTGCCGCGCGCGTTTTCGCAGACGGCGGTCGACACCGTGGTTGGCGCCCACACCAAGGCCGAGACCGTGGCCTCGCGCAAGGCCTCACAACTGGCGCTCGAAGCCTTCACGGCCGCGCTGCCCGAGATGCTGGGCGGCTCGGCCGACCTGACCGGCTCCAACCTGACCAATACCAAAAGCACACCGGCGCTGCGTTTCGACCTGGCCGGCGACGTGGTGATGAACGAGGCACCGGAGGGCAGCAAGGTCATCGGCCGCCACATCAACTACGGCGTGCGCGAGTTCGGCATGGCCGCCATCATGAACGGCATCGCGCTGCACGGCGGCTACATTCCCTACGGCGGCACCTTCCTGACCTTCAGCGACTACAGCCGCAACGCGATCCGCATGGCCGCGCTCATGAAGCTGCGCGTGGTGCATGTGTTCACCCACGACTCCATTGGCCTGGGCGAAGACGGCCCCACGCACCAGTCGATTGAACACGCCGCCAGCCTGCGCCTGATCCCCAACCGGGACGTCTGGCGCCCCGGTGACACGGCTGAAACGGCCGTGGCCTGGGCCGTGGCCCTGCAGAACAAGGCCAAGCCCACC
>CALRTF020000096.1:0-13574 GCA_943370985.1 Paenacidovorax caeni | reverse complement strand
CGACGACCTGCCTGGTGTTTGAAATGCCTGCCGCCAGAGCCGGCTGACACGCCGCGGCGCGCTCAGGCCGGCTGGCGCGACTCCGGACCCGACTGCGTGCGGATCTGCTCGACGCGCCGGTTCACCAGGGCCGCAGCCAGCATCCACTTGACGCGTGTGAGCCAGCCGCGCTGCAAATCCTCGTGCTCGGCGTCGCGGTAGAAATGTTCGGGATCATGCGCCACACCCCAGTCCGTCAACGGCAGGCTGCTCGCGTCCGACAGGTGGTACTGGGCATACACCGAGTGCTGGCCGTCCCAGAAATGGCTGCCGCGCGCGTGGATGCCATAACCGACATGGCCATCCTGGCTGGCCAGCAGTTCAACAGCGCGGGTTTCCAGCAGGGAGTCCGTCACATAGGTGTCGGTCTGCAGCCAGCGCCCGTCCAGGTAAACCTCGCCGATCGCGTGGGTGATGGTGCCATGGGACACATCGATGATGCCCCTGAGAAAAGCGCTGGGCAATGTCACGAACCTGAGCCTGGCCGGCACGCCGACCGAACGCAGCAGGGCCACAAACAGCGTGCCCTTGGTGTGGCAGTCGCCGCGCCCCGCTTTCAGCACCCTGGCCGCCGTGACATGGTCGAACCCGGCCACGCAACCGAAGGGCATGGCTTTCACAAAATCGTGAATCAGGATGGCTTTCTGGGTCTCCGTGGTCGCCAGCTGCGTGATGCGCAGGGCCTGGATTCTCAGCTTGGGATCATCAAGGTCCAGCAAGCGGGTGGGGACCAACCAGTCCTGTGGATGGTCGTTCTGGGAAGACAGGGGCATGGGTCGCGCGTACAGTTTTTATTGCCGTTGATTATGCAGGCCCAACTGCCGCGCACGAGGAGAAGCGGGCGCAAAAACAGCGAAAGTGTCGCTTGCCCGCCATGTCAGCACCACACAACAGATGTTGAAAAATTGCAGCACAATCATGAAGAAACACCGTCCCCTTCCTTCGAGAAAGCAAACCCCATGAGACTTCTGCACACCATGCTGCGCGTTGGCAACCTGCAACGCGCTATCGACTTCTACACCCAGGTGCTGGGCATGACATTGCTGCGCACCTCGGAAAACCCCGAGTACAAATACAGCCTGGCCTTTGTCGGTTACGAAGGCGGCAACCCCGGCCAGGCCGAGATCGAGCTGACCTGGAACTGGGGCACCGACAGTTACGAGATGGGCACCGCCTACGGCCACATCGCTCTCGGTGTGCCCGATGCCTATGCGGCCTGTGAAAAAATCAAGGCCGCCGGCGGCAACGTGACGCGCGAAGCCGGCCCGGTCAAGGGCGGGACCACCGTGATTGCTTTTGTGACGGATCCGGATGGGTACAAGATCGAGTTGATTGAGCGCAAGGGTGATGTGGGTGGTGCTGGTCTGCGGTAATCCTCCTGACCGCAGGTGACACGTTGCGTCCCTGGTTTGCATTCCGTCAGCAGGACCTGACTCCCCACTCCCACCCCTAGCCCCTCCCTCGCCCCGCTGGGCGATGGAGGGGGACTTCATTTGGCCGCGTGCGCTGCACTCGCGTGCAAACATGACGGCCTGTTGGGAGTCCCGTCCTTGAAGCGCTGCGCGCTTCAAGGACTCCGGATTTTTGTCCACGCATTGGCTATTCCCACCCGTCGGGCTGGACCGAGGAGCACAGCCGAAAACGGATAAGGGCGAGCGATTCTGAGCGAAGCGAGTCGAGCTCGACCCCGTTTTTGGCGAGCACCGCAGGTTGCCTGGAGCGAAGCGGAAGGACCCAGACCATCGGGTCGCCTTCTCTTTGCTTACTTTCTCTTGGCGAAGCAAGAGAAAGTGAGTCGCCCGCCGGGGCGAGACCCGGCTTGCTGGCAGACCTCATAGCACGAGTCACCGGACATGAATCGGATTCGCGGCGCGTGGGGCCAGGACCCCGCACAAGCCCATCTGCTACGATGCCCAGGCTCATTCAGCCAACAGAAAGTCGCACCTCTCCGATGAAGCCGGCCTCCCTGAAAGCGGCGAAATCCACCGCCGCCGATTCCGAAAAAATCCCGCGCAATGCGCGCCAGAGCCGGGAAAGAATCATGGCGGCAATTCGTGTCGCGGCGATTGCCGAGTTCAGTGAAAACGGCCTGAAGGGAACCTCGACCCAGGCGATCGCTGCGCGTGCCGGACTGACCAAGCCCCAGTTGCATTACTACATCAAGGGCAAGGAGGAACTCTACGAGGAACTGCTGATGTCGGTGATCTCGGACTGGAAAGGCATGTTCGACGCCGCCTCGTCCGACCCCGGCAAGGTGCTGGGCGACTATATCCGTTCCAAGATCCACCTGGCTTTTGACAAGCCCGAGGTTTCGCGCATCTTCACGCGCGAGGTGCTGGACGGTGGCCGCAACCTCGAGAAATTCTGGCCGGACTCGCGCAAGAACACACGCGAGAAAGTCAGGGTCATGAACAGCTGGATAGAGCGCGGGCTGATGAAACCGGTCGACCCGCACACCCTGCTGATGGGCATCTGGGCCATGACGCAGTTTTATGCGGACTCGGCGCTGCAGGTGCAGCAGCTGATCAAGCCGGCGCAGCCGGCCTGGATGCCGGACCGCGATGTGCTGGTCAAAGAACTCACGACCCTGATCCTGCGCGGCTGCGGCATCAAGGGGGCCTGACACTTTTCCTGACAGAAGGGGCCCTGCCGGTCCTTGATCTGGCACAAGCTTTGCGTATTCTGACCAATCGATCAGATTGATTGGTCAAAATTGAACACGTACTGCCTTTTTTCAGCCCTCACGACCCCGCCGGCGCACGCAGATGGTGCAGGCTTCACAGCGCCGGTGCACAGCCAGCGCCTGGTTCAGCGGGGGCCTGCGGGCGGGTCCTGATGCACGTGCTCGTCGTTTATTGCCACCCGGTGGAAACCAGCTTCCATGCGGCCCTGCACAAGGAAGTGGTCGCGCAGCTGCTGGCTGCCGGCCACACGGTCGACGACTGTGACCTTTACGCCGAAGGCTTTAACCCGGTGTTGTCGCGCGAAGAGCGGCTGGGTTACCACGACGTGCCGTCCAACCAGTTGCCGCTGGCCGCCCATGTGGAGCGGCTGCGCCGGGCCGAGGCCCTGGTCTTCTGTTTTCCGACCTGGTGTTTCGGCCTGCCCGCCATGCTCAAGGGTTATTTCGACCGCCTGTTCATGCCGGGCGTGGCCTTCGACATCAGCGACCCGGCCGATGTCAAACCGATGCTGACCCACATCAAGCGCATCTCGGCCGTGGTGACCTACGGCCGGCCGCGCTGGGTGGCGTGGTACATGGGCGACCCGCCGCGCAAGATCATCACGCGTTACATGCGGCGCCTGACCGGCAACAGCGCGCGGGTGGACTTCCATGCCTGTTATCACATGAACGTGGCGACCGAGCCGCGCCTCAAGCGTTTCCTGCAGCAGGTCGGCCAGGCCATGGCGAGGTTCGCATGAACGCCGCCGGGTACCCCATCAACGCCCGCCGGCCCTCCATTCCAGAAAGACCTTTCCCATGATGCACGGCTACATCCCCGCCCAGCGTTTCCTGCCCTACCTGAGCTGGACCGATATCGCCGCGCTGCCCGACCGCGAGAACACCGTGATCGTGCTGCCCGTGGGCGCGATCGAACAACACGGCCCGCACCTGCCGTGTTCGGTGGACAGCGTGATTTCGTCCGGCGTGCTCGGCAAGGCACTGGAGAAATTGCCGCCGGCGATCCGCGCCTTCGGCCTGGCGCCCATCACCTATGGCAAGTCCGACGAACACCTGCATTTCCCCGGCACCATGACGCTGACCGGGCCAACGCTGCTGGCCATGGTCACCGAGATCGGCGAGTCGGTCTACCGCGCGGGCTTTCGCAAGCTGCTGCTGGCCAACGGCCACGGCGGCCAGCCCCAGGTGCTGGAGATGGCGGCGCGCGAACTGCGCTTGCGCCACGGCGACTTCGTCATCGTGCCCTACCACGTGTCGCGCCTGGCCAACTCATCGGGCAAGTACATCTCGGACCAGGAACGCAAGCAGTCCATGCACGCCGGCCATTCCGAAACTGCGCTGATGCTGGCACTCGCGCCGGACACGGTGCACATGGAGCGCGCCGTCGCCAATTTCCCGCCGGTATTCCCCAGCAAAGTCCTGTCGGCCGACGGCCGGCCGGCCTGCGCCTGGACGGCACGCGACTTCGGCCCCAGCGGCGTCATCGGCGACCCGCTGGGCGCGACCCGGGAACAGGGCGAAGACATCCTCGACACGCTGTCGGCCAGCTGGGTCGAGGCCATCACCGATCTCTTCCACCTGCAGTGGGTGGTGCGCGATGTGCCGTCCTGGGGATACGGCCACCAGCAGGGCCATATCCAGCAGGCGCCATAGGCGCACATTTTGCATCGAGCCTGTCCCCGTCGTCCCCTCCAACCTTCCAGGAGCGCTTCATGAAAACCCTGTTCACCCGCACCCTGCTTGCCGCATCGCTGGGCCTGGCTTTTGCAGCCGGCGCCCAGGCCCAGGAAAAACTCACCTATATGACCAACTGGTATGCCCAGGCCGAACACGGCGGCTTCTACCAGGCGGTGGCTACCGGCATCTACAAAAAGTACGGCCTGGACGTGACCATCAAGATGGGTGGACCGCAGGTCAACATCATGCAGATGCTGGGCGCAGGCCAGACCGACTGCATCATGGGTTCCAGCGACCTGCAGATCATGGTCGCGCGCAGCAACGGCCTGCCCATCGTGACGCTGGCGGCCAGCTTTCAGAAGGATCCCCAGGTGCTGATCGCCCATGAGGACGTCAAGAAGTTCGAGGACATGAAGGGCAAGACCATCCTGATCGCCTCCTCGGCGCGCCAGGGTTACTGGCTCTGGCTCAAAAACAAGTACGGCCTGGAGGACGGGCAGACGCGGCCCTACACCTTCAACATCCAGCCTTTCGTGGCCGATAAAAACACAGTGCAACAGGGCTACCTGACCTCCGAGCCTTTCGCGGTGCAGAAAGCCGGCGTCAAGGCCAACACCTTTTTGTTCGCCGACCACGGCTGGCCGTCCTACTCGACCACCATCTCCTGCCTGGAGCAGACCGTCAAGGACAAGCCCAAGGCCATGGCAGCTTTTGTCAGGGGCACGATGGAAGGCTGGAAGAGTTACCTGGCTGATCCTGCACCGGCGAATGCCCTGATCAAGAAAGACAACCCCAACATGAGCGACGAGCAGCTCGCCTACAGCGTCGCCAAGCTCAAGGAAATGGGCATCATCACCGGCGGCGGCGCCAGCAAGAACGGCATTGGCAGCATCGAGCTGGACCGCATCCGCAAGAACCACGCCTTCCTGGTCGACAACAAGCTGGTCGATCCCGGCAAGGTCGGCCCGAGCCAGGCCTACAACCTCGAGTTCATCAAGGACCTGAAGGTGCTGCCGTGATGCGCGAAACCCCGGCCGCCGTGTCTGCAGGCATTCCCGCCGTCGAGGTGCTGTCGGCGCACAAGACCTATCCCAATGGCACGGTCGCCCTGCAGCCGGTGGACCTGACCGTGCAGGAGGGCGAGTTCGTCACCCTGCTCGGCCCCTCGGGCTGCGGCAAAAGCACCTTGCTCAAGATGATTGCCGGCCTTCTCGATCCCACCGACGGCCGCCTGCTGCTGTGGCGCAAGCCGGTCGGCGCACTTGAGGAAACGCAGCGCAAGCTGGCTTTTGTGTTCCAGTCGCCGACCTTGATGCCCTGGGCCAGCGTGGCGGCCAATGTGCGGCTGCCGCTGGACCTGGCCGGTGTTCCACGCGCCGAGGCGGACGCGCGCGTGACGGATGCGCTGGCGCTGGTGGGCCTGGGCAAATTCGCTGCCGCGCTGCCGCGCAATCTGTCGGGCGGCATGCAGATGCGCGTCTCGATCGCACGCAGCCTGGTGGTGCAGCCCAACCTGCTGCTGATGGACGAGCCCTTCGGCGCGCTCGACGAGATCACCCGCCACAAGCTCGACGCCGACCTGCTGGCGCTGTGGCGCGAGAAAAAACTCACGGTGATTTTTGTGACCCACTCGATCCACGAAGCGGTGTTTCTGTCGACCCGCGTGGTGATGATGGCGGCGCGTCCCGGCCGCATCACCGAGCAGGTGCTGATCGACGAGCCCTACCCGCGCAGCCCTGACTTCATGGTCACGCCGCGTTTTGCCCAATACGCCAAACACCTGCAGGACAGCCTGCTGCGCGCCAGCCACGACACCGACGAGGAGAAGACATGACTCCCCCCCGAAGCGGCTTGCAGCCGCCTCCCCCTCAAGGGGGCGCCGCCAGCGGCCCGGCAAAGCCGGTTCCACGGCGGCCCTCAGAACGCGCGCAGAAAGTCCTGTATCCCATGGTCGTCGCCATTGTGCTGCTGGCCGCCTGGCAGGGCATGGTCACCGGCTTCAAGCTGCCGCCCTACCTCGTGCCTTCGCCGCTGCTGATGTTCCAGACCCTGGTAAGCGACTGGCAGTCGCTGGGCGGCTCGCTGCTGGTGACGCTGAAAATCACCTTGCTGTCCTTCGCGGCAGCCACCGTGGTCGGTGTGCTGATCTCCTTCCTGTTTGTGCAGAGCCGCCGCATCGAGACCGCGCTGTTTCCCTACGCCGTGCTGCTGCAGGTCACTCCCATCGTGGCGGTGGCGCCGCTGATCATCATCTGGGTCAAGGACCCGACCGCCTCGCTGGTGATGTGTGCCTCGCTGGTGGCGCTGTTTCCCATCATCTCCAACACCACGCTGGGCCTGCGCAGCATCGACCCCGACCTGCAGAGCTACTTCGCGATGAACCGCGCCAGCCGCCTGCAGACCCTGGTGCGCTTGCGCATCCCGAGCGCCCTGCCCTATTTCTTCGGCGGCCTGCGCATCTCCAGCGGCCTGGCGCTGATAGGCGCGGTGGTCGCGGAATTTGTCGCCGGCACCGGCGGCGCCGCCACCGGCCTGGCCTACCAGATCCTGATGGCCGGTTACCAGCTCAACATCCCGCGCATGTTCGCCGCGCTGCTGCTGATCTCGCTGCTGGGCGTCGCACTGTTCGCGCTCATGGCCTGGCTCAGCAAGCTGGCGCTGGGCTCCTGGCATGCCAGCGAACTGTCACGTGATTGAGGTCAGCACACCACAGACGCTACGTTTTTTATAGCTGCCTGCCCCTGCCAGACAAGGGCTGGGGGCCAAAACACTTGAAAGATTTACGGTGAACGCTCCCGCCCACCCCATCGAACAATTACACGCCGAACTGCCGGACCTGGACTGGGTCAGCGACGAAGGCCGCATCGCCCGCCTGTCGCAGGACTTCAACTGGTACAGCCCGGTGCTCAAGCGCCAGCTCGAAGGCAAAGCCGCCGCCGCTGCGGTGCGGCCGCGCACCGAGGAAGAGATCCGCCGGCTGGTCAGCGTCTGCGCACGGCTGCGCATCCCCATCACGGTGCGCGGCAGCGGCACCGGCAACTATGGCCAGTGTGTGCCGCTGCAAGGCGGTGTGCTGCTGGACATGAGCGGCTACAACGCCTTCCTGTGGGCCCGCGGCGGCGCGGCGCGCGCGCAAGCCGGCATCCGGCTGTGGGACCTGGAAAAGGCAACCCGCAACCAGGGCCTGGAGCTGCGCTGCATGCCCTCGACATGGCGCAGCGCCACGCTGGGCGGCTTGTACGGCGGCGGTTTCGGCGGCATCGGCTCCATCAACTACGGTCCGCTGGGCTCGCGTGGCAATGTGCTCGGCATCAAGGCGATGACCATCGAGGAAGAGCCGCAAATCATCGAGCTGCGCGGCCCCGACGCACTGGCCATGCACCACGTCTGGGGCACCAACGGCCTGGTGCTGGAGATCGAGCTGGCGATGGCGCCGGTACATGACTGGATGGAAACCATCGTCACCTTCCCGGGCTTCGACCAGGCCCTGGACTTCAGCGACCTGTTGTCGCGCTCTGCCGGCATCGTGAAGAAGGAGTTGGCCTTTCTTGCCAGCCCCGTTCCGGACTACATCAGGCAGCTGGGCGACTACCTGCCGCCGGGTTGCCATGCCTGCATCGTTCTGGTGGCCGAGAGCAGTGAAGCGGCGATGCAGGAACTGGTGGCGCAGTTCGGCGGCACCGTCACTTACCGCAAAACGGCGGCCGAGGTCGCCGCCGGCAACCGCACACTGCTCGAATACACCTGGAACCACACCACCCTGCATGCCATGCGTGTGGACAAGAGCATCACCTACCTGCAAAGCGCTTTCACGCCTGGCCAGCACCTGGCGCAGGTCCGCCGCATGGAAAAGCTGCTCGGCGGCGAGGTGCTGATGCACGCGGAGTTCATCCGCAACATGGACGGGTTGATGACCTGCACGGCCCTGCAGCTGGTGAAGTTCAGCACCGAGGAGCGCTTGCAGGAAATCATGAAGATACACCGCGACAACGGCGTGCGCATCAACGACCCGCATGTCTTCATCGTCGAGGACGGCCGCGCCAACGGTGAGTTGCCCCAGGCGGTGATAGACACGAAAAAACGTTTCGACCCGCTCGGCTTGATGAACCCGGGCAAGGTGCGGGCCTGGATGGACGGGGTGCCGGCATGAGTAGCGCCGGTGCGGCCACCGGGGCCGACATGTCCGCCGGCAAGCCAATGGCGAACTACGCGGCCGCGCGGCGCGCCGGTGACTTTGTGTTTGTCAGCGGCGTGGTCGCGGTGGACCCGGCGCGCAAGGCTGTCCTGCAGAGCTATGACGACCTGCCTTCCCACGCACTGGAAGCGCTCAAAAGCCTGGGCTATGTCACCGGCCAGATGACGGTGGACATCTACGAAGCCCCCGCCGTGGTGCAGAGCTGGTTTGTTCTGGACCGCATCCGCCAGATCGCGCGCGAGCACGGCGGCGAGATGCAGGACGTGATCAAGCTGGTGCAGTACTTCCGCGAACTGCGCCACTACCCGTTTTACAACCGCGTGCGTGGCCTGTTTTATAACGGCGAGCCGCCGGCCAGCACCGTGGTCGAGGTGTCGCGTTTTATGCCGGGCGACGGCGCGCTGATCGAAGTGGAGGCCACGATTTATTTGCCCCGATAAGCCCTGGCACGGCATGAAATTTGCATCTTGATTTTCAGAGTAGAAGCAGGCAGTGGCACAGGGCCACGGGTCATTGCTCTGGCGGCGGGAATGTTCCCGACGTGCGCCATCGTGGCGCTTTGTGTTGATCAACATAACCGGAGAAACCACCATGTCATTCCCCACACTCGTTCGCAGAATCCTGCCGGTGCTTGCACTGGCCGCCACGGCCAGCCTGGCCCAGGCGCAGGACAAGGTCACCTTCCTCACCTCCTGGTACGCTCAGGCCGAACACGGCGGCTATTACCAGGCGATTGCCACCGGCATCTACAAGAAACACGGCCTCGATGTCACCATCAAGATGGGTGGCCCGCAGGTCAATGCGATCCAGATCATCGCCGCCGGCCAGGCCGACTTCATCATGGGCAAGGACTTCCAGACCCTGTCGGCGATCGAGAACGGCGTGCCGCTGACGACGGTGGCAGCCGTGTTCCAGTTCGAACCGCAGGGCATGGTCACCCATCCCGACGTCAACAGCCTGGCCGACCTCAAGGGCAAAACCATTTTGCTGGCCACCAGCGGCCGCACCAGCTGGTGGCCCTGGCTCAAGATCAAACACGGCCTGAAGGACGACCAGGCCCGTCCCTACACCTTCAGCATGGCGCCCTTTTTTGCCGACAAGAATGTGGCGCAACAGGGTTACCCCGGTTCCGAGCCCTTTATCGCCGAGAAGGCCGGCCAGAAGGTCAAGTTTTTCCTGTTCGCCAATGAAGGTTACCCGCCATACGGCAACACCATCGTGACAACGCGGCAGATGGTCAAGGACAAGCCCGAGCTGGTGCAACGTTTTGTCAAGGCCACGCTGGAAGGCTGGAAAAGTTACCTGGACAACCCCGCGCCGGGCAATGCCCTGATCAAGCAGGACAACCCCAAGATGGAAGATGAGCTGATCGCCTACTCGGTCAAGACCATCAAGCAGATGAAGTTCATGGACGGCGGCGATGCGGCCAAAGCCGGCGCCGGCGTGATGACGGACGCGCGCTGGAAGCAGACCTATGACCTGATGGTCAGCAGCGGCCAGCTCAAGCCGAACCCGAACTGGCAGCAGGCCTACACCTTGCAGTTCCTCAAAGACCTGAAAAAGTAGGCCACGCCATGCTTGTCACCCAACAACCCGTGCTGCGGCGCTTCTGGTACGCCGTGATGCCCATGGACAAACTCGCCGCCGGCCCGCAGCCCTTCACGCTGCTCGGCGAAAACATCGTGCTCTGGAAAAAATCCGACGGCACGCCCGCCGCCGTGCGCGACCGCTGTTGCCACCGCACCGCCAAACTCTCCAGGGGTTTTGTCGAAGGCGACCACATCGTCTGCGGCTACCACGGCTGGACTTACGACTGCACGGGCGCCTGCGTGAAAATCCCGCAAAATCCGGACATGCTGATCCCGGCCGGCGCCAAAGTCCCCGCCTTCCACTGCCAGGAAAAATTCGGCTACGCCTGGGTCGCGCTCGATGAGCCGCTGCTGCCGCTGCTGGACACCGAGGAAGAAGCGCTGGGTTACCGCCGCATCCACCAGTTCGACGAAGCCTGGAACACCGGCGCCTTGCGGCTGATGGAAAACTCCTTCGACTCGGCGCATTTCGCTTTTGTCCACGCGGGCACCTTCGGCCAGGGCGGCCAGCCCAAACCCGAACACTTCGCGCTGGACGAAACCGACTACGGCTTCGAGGCACGCATGACCATCAGCATCAACAACCCGCCGCAGTCGCACCGCATCACCGGCACCACCGAGCCGACGACCAAACGCCAGTTCTCCAACCAGTGGCACATGCCTTTCCTGCGCAAGCTGGGCCTGATCTACCCGAGCGGCATCAAACACACCATCTTCACCTGCGCCACACCGATCGACGATCACCGCGTGCAGCTGATCCAGTGGCTGTACCGCAACGACACGGAAGAAGATTGCCCGGCCGAGCTGCTCAACGAGTGGGACACCAAGGTGGTGCTGGAAGACAAGGTGATCCTCGAATCGGTGGACGCTGACGCACCGGTGGACGTGGCCCGCCGCGACGAACAAAGCATGGCCAGCGACCGGCCCGGCATGCTGATGCGCAAACGCCTGCTGCAACTGCTGCAGGAACACGGCGAAACCGAAAAATTCGGCTGGACGCGTATCCACCCCGTCCAGAAGGAGGCGGCCCATGCTGACCACTAGACAAAAGGTGTTGCGCCGCTTCTGGTATGCGCTGATGCCGATGACGGCGCTCGACGCCGGGCCGCAGCCCTTCACCCTGATGGGCGAAGACATCGTGCTCTGGAAACAGGCCGACGGCACGCCGGCCGCGGTGCGCGACCGCTGCTGCCACCGCACCGCCCAATTGTCCAAAGGCACGGTCGAAAACGGCAACATCGTCTGCGGTTACCACGGCTGGACCTACGACTGCACCGGGACCTGCGTGAAAATTCCGCAAAACCCCGACATGTTGATTCCGGCAGGTGCCAAAGTGCCGGCCTACCGCGCCCAGGAAAAATACGGCTATGTCTGGGTCGCGCTGGAGGACCCGCTCAAGCCGATTCCACATTTCCCCGAAGACGGCGCGCCCGGTTACCGCCGGATTTTCCAGTTCTACGAGGAATGGAAAACCAGCCCGCTGCGCATGATGGAAAACTCCTTCGACAACTCGCATTTTTCCTATGTGCACAAGGCCAACTTCGGCATCCTGGAAAATCCGAAACCGGCGCCTTACACCTTCACCGAAACCGACTACGGCTTCGAGGCGGAAACCCATGTGCCTATCCGCAACATAGCCTCCGGCCACAGCGTGACCGGCACCACCGAGCCGATCACCGAACGCCACCTGATCAACCGTTATTACCTGCCGTTTGCGCGGCGTTTCGGCTGCACCTACCCGGCCAGCGGCGTGGACCACATCATCTACAACTGCGCGACACCGATCGACGACGAACGCATGATGCTGGTGCAGTGGCTGTACCGCAACGACAGTGAGGAAAGCTGCTCCACGCAAAAGCTGATTGACTGGGACGCCGCCATCACCGCCGAGGACCGCGACATCCTCGAGGCCACCGATGCCGATGCCTGCGTGGACACGACGCGCCGCGCCGAATTCCACATGCCCTCGGACAAACCCGGCCTGGTGATACGCAAGCAGTTGCTGGAGTTGCTGCGCGCGCACGGTGAGGAAGAAATCCACCGCGGCAATGTGGCGCAGCAGCCCGCCATCAAGGCCTTCGCATGAGCCGCCGGGCCGCTTCCAGGGCGACTACCGCAGCGCGCCGCGCGGAGGTTTCCCTGTGAAGCTGCTGATCCGCAACGCCAGCGCCATCCTGACCGGCCTGCCTGGCAGCGCCGCACGGCATGCCGGCCCGGACATTCGTGTCGAGGCCGGCAAGATCGCGGCCATGGGTTCACTGTCGCCCGAGCCGGGCGAGCGCCAGATCGACGCCGCCGGCTGCGTGGTTTATCCGGCCTGGGTCAACACCCACCACCACCTGTTCCAGTCGCTGCTCAAGGGCGACCCGCTGGGCCTCAATGCCACGCTGACCCCCTGGCTGACAGCCACGCCGATGCGGCTGCGCCCGCTCATGGACGAGAACATGTTCCGGCTGGCCGCGCGCATCGGTTTGATCGAACTGGCCCTGTCGGGCTGTGCCACCGTGGCCGACCACAACTACCACTACTACCCGGGCATGCCTTACGACGGCTCGGCCATTCTGTTCGAGGAAGCCGAGGCGCTGGGCCTGCGTTTTGTGCTGTGCCGCGGCGGCGGCACCCTGTCGCGCCAGAAGGACGCCGACCTGCCGGCCGCCTCGCGCCCGGAAACGCTGGACGCCTACCTCGCCGACATCGAGCGCCTGGCCTCGCAGTTTCACGACAGCGCACCCGACGCGATGCGGCGCATCGTGGTCGCGCCGACCACACCGCCGCATTCGATGCGGCCGCAGGAGCTGCGTGAATGCGCTGCCGTCGCGCGCCGCCTCGGCCTGCACCTGCATTCGCACCTGTCCGAAACCGTGCATTACCACGACAGCGTGCACGCGCAGCATGGCATGAAACCGGTCCACTTCTGCGAAACCATCAACTGGCTGGGCAGCGACGTCTGGTTCGCCCACCTGGTCAAGCTCGATGCCGACGAGATCGCGCTGCTGGGTGCCACCGGCACCGGCATTGCGCACTGCCCGCAAAGCAATGGCCGCCTCGGCAGCGGCATTGCGCCGGTGCGCGCGCTCGAAGCCGCCGGCGCGGCGGTGTCCATCGGTGTCGACGGCGCAGCCTCCAACGAAGCCGCCGACATGTTGTCGGAAACCCATGCGGCCTGGCTGATGCAGCGCGCCAAAGCCGGTGAAGCGGCGGTGCCGCTGTACCGCGGCGGCCAGGGCGAAGGCGATGCGGCCGCAACCACGGTGGAAGACGTGGTGCGCTGGGGCACGGCCGGCGGGGCGAAGGTGCTGGGCCTGCCCGGCATCGGCACCCTGGCACCGGGACAGGCGGCGGACATCGCGATCTACGCGCTGGACCGCGACCCGCGTTATTTCGGCCTGCA
>CALRTF020000095.1:0-13574 GCA_943370985.1 Paenacidovorax caeni | reverse complement strand
ATCGAGACATTGCAATCGAGGCCGGCATCCGCGCCGGCCGGTTTTCCCTCCCTCATGTCCGACAGCGCGCCGCCTCCCCTGGTTGAATTCAAGCACGTCACCTTTGCCTATCCGGGTGCCAAAGGGGACCGCGTGATCCTGAACGACGTCACCCTGTCGGTGCCGCGCGGCAAGGTCACCGCGCTGATGGGCGCTTCGGGCGGCGGAAAAACCACTGTCCTGCGCCTGATTGGCGGCCAGCAGAAGGCCAACCAGGGCGAGGTGCTGTTTGACGGGCGCGATGTGGGGCGGTTGAGCCAGGCCGAGCTTTATGCCGCGCGCCGCCGCATGGGCATGTTGTTCCAGTTCGGCGCGCTGTTCACCGACCTCAGTGTGTTCGACAACGTGGCCTTTCCGCTGCGCGAACATACCTCGCTCACGGCCGAACTGATCCGCGACATCGTGCTCATGAAGCTCAATGCGGTCGGCCTGCGCGGCGCGCGCGACCTCATGCCCAGTGAAATCTCCGGCGGCATGGCCAGGCGGGTGGCGCTGGCGCGCGCCATCGTGCTGGACCCGGAGCTCATCATGTACGACGAGCCATTTGCCGGCCTGGACCCGATCTCGCTGGGCACGGCCGCGCAACTGATACGCCAGCTCAACGACACCCTGGGTATCACCAGCATCGTGGTGTCGCATGACCTGGAAGAAACATTTCGCATTGCCGACAAGGTCATCATCCTGGCCAACGGCGGCATTGCGGCCCAGGGCACGCCCGATGAAGTGCGCCATTCCACCGATCCGCTGGTGCACCAGTTTGTCAATGCGCTGGCCGAGGGGCCGGTGCAGTTTCATTACCCCGGGCCGAACGAAGCCGATGATTTCGGCGTGCTGCCTGCCGCCGGGCGGGGACGGCGCTCATGAGCCGGCTGGGCGACATGCTCGCTGACCTCGGCTTTGCCACGCGCAGCAAGTTGCTGGAGCTCGGTTACGGCGCGCGCATGATGGCCCGCTTGCTCGCATTGACCGGGCCGGCGTTTGGGCGCTTCGGCCTGATCCGCGACCAGATCTTTTTCCTCGGCAACTACTCGCTGGCCATCATCACCGTGTCGGGCCTGTTTGTCGGCTTTGTGCTGGGGCTGCAGAGTTATTACGCGCTGCAGCGTTACGGCTCGTCCGAGGCGCTGGGCCTGCTGGTGGCCCTGAGCCTGGTTCGCGAGCTCGGTCCGGTGGTCACGGCGCTGTTGTTTGCCGGCCGCGCCGGGACAGCCCTGACCGCGGAAATCGGGCTGATGAAGGCCGGTGAGCAGCTCTCGGCGATGGAAATGATGGCGGTGGACCCGGTTCGCCGGATTCTGGCGCCGCGTTTCTGGGGCGGCGTGATCGCCATGCCCTTGCTGGCCGCCGTGTTCAGCGCGGTGGGTATCCTGGGCGGCTGGGTGGTTGGCGTGCTGATGATTGGCGTGGATGCCGGCGCCTTCTGGAGCCAGATGCAGTCCGGCGTGGATGTCTGGCGCGATGTCGGCAACGGCGTCATCAAAAGTTTTGTGTTTGGTGTGACCGTGACGTTTATCGCGCTGTTCCAGGGCTTCGAGGCCCAGGCGACCCCTGAAGGTGTGGCGCGTGCCACGACCCGGACCGTGGTGCTGGCCTCGCTGGCTGTGCTCGGGCTGGACTTTGTCCTGACCGCCCTGATGTTCAGCGTGTGACTTTTATCACCCGGAAAAACCCCTTGTCCAATGCGAAAATCCCATTTATCCCCGTGGACCCGCAGCTGCGGCGGCCCACGCTCCCGAAGGAACCCTGATGCAACGCTCCAGAAATGATGTGTGGGTCGGCCTGTTTGTGCTGGCCGGTGCGGCAGCGATCCTGTTTCTCGCGCTGAAATCCGCCAATCTGCTGACCCTGAGCTTCGACAAGTCGTATGCGGTGGTGGCCAAATTCGACAACATTGGTGGTTTAAAACCACGCGCGGCCGTCAAGAGTGCGGGCGTAATTGTCGGTCGCGTCGAAAATATTACATTTGATGACAAATCCTATCAGGCCAGTGTTAATCTGGCCATGGAAAGCCGGTATGTGTTTCCCAAGGACAGCTCGCTGAAAATACTCACGAGTGGCCTGTTGGGGGAGCAGTACATCGGCATTGAGGCGGGCGCTGACGAGAAAAACCTGGCTCCGGGCGACGTGGTCAAACAGACCCAGTCGGCCGTGGTGCTGGAGAACCTGATCAGCCAATTTTTGTACAGCAAGGCGGCGGATAGCAGCTCCTCGACGACTGCGGCGCCGACAGGGAACAACGAAAAAAAATGAAAACACGAAGCACGATGAAATTTGCCGGTCTTGGGACCGGCTTGCTGGTCCTTGCATTGCTGCAAGGCTGCGCCACCGGACCCAATCCGCGAGATCCGTTTGAGCCTTTCAACCGCAGCATGAGCCGCTTCAACGAAGGCCTGGACGAGGCCATCGTCAAGCCTGTCGCGCAGGTCTACCAGGACGTGTTGCCCTCGCCGGTCCGCACCGGCGTCAACAACTTCTTCAGCAACCTCACCGACGTCTGGTCCATGGTCAACAACCTGCTGCAGGGCAGGCCCCAGGCCGCGGGTGACAGCCTGATGCGTTTCAGCATCAATACCACCATGGGGCTGGGCGGCGTGCTCGACTGGGCCACCGAGATGGGGATCGACAGGCATCGCCAGGATTTCGGCAAGACGCTGGGCCGCTGGGGTGTGGATGCCGGTCCTTACCTGGTGCTGCCTGTGCTCGGGTCCTCGACCGTTCGTGACACCGCCGCGCTGACGGTCGACACCAAGGGCGACCTGGTGAACCATGTGCATGACGTGTCGGCGCGCAATTCGCTGTATGTCCTGCGTGCCGTCGACCTGCGTGCCAGCCTGCTGCGCGCGGGCGAGGTGCTGGACCAGGCCGCCCTGGACAAGTACAGCTTCACGCGTGATGCCTACCTGCAGCGGCGCGGCGTTGTGCTGGAGGCGAATGGGGACGCCGAAGAGCGTTACGACCTGCCTGAAAAAGCGCCTGCGCCGGCACCGGCGCAGTAAAGAAGCTTTACAACTTGATTGCCGCAACTTCACAGGGCGCATGAACCAAAGCAGGCCAGCTGCTGTCCAATAAAGCCTGTCGGCCTTGCGCTTACACCGCGATTCCGCCCGCTTTGTTCCCGATTTGAAAGAGAAACCATGAACCGTCGAATTTTTAGCCACGTTGTGGGTGTTTCCCTGTCACTGGCCCTGCTTGCCGGGCTGACACCTGCGCGCGCCTCGGACGAGGCGCCCGATGCCCTGATCAAGAGGACGTCCACTGAAGTGCTGGACGCCATCAAGGCCGACAAGGCCATCCAGTCCGGTGACACCGGGAAAATCATCGCGCTGGTGGACGGCAAGGTCATGCCGCACGTGAATTTCACGCGCATGACGGCTGCCGCCGTCGGCCGCAACTGGCGCCAGGCCACGCCCGAGCAGCAAAAACGCCTGCAGGATGAATTCAAGACCCTGCTGATCCGCACCTATTCGGGCGCGCTGGCCCAGGTCAAGGACCAGACCGTCAATGTCAAGCCCTTGCGCGCAGCGGCGGCCGACACCGAGGTGCAGGTTCGCACCGAAGTGATTGGCCGCGGCGATCCGATCCAGCTCGACTACCGCATGGAAAAGACGCCCACCGGCTGGAAAATTTATGACCTGAATGTGCTGGGCATCTGGCTGGTGGAAACCTACCGCACCCAGTTCGCGCAGGAAATCTCCGCCAAGGGCGTGGACGGCCTGATTGCTGCGCTGGCCCAGCGCAACCAGTCCAACGTCGCTGCTGCCAAAAAGCCCTGAGCGTACCGGAACTGCCGTGTTGCTGTTGCCTGCCCGCCTGACGCACGACCTTGCCGCACCCTCGGTGGTGGCGCTGGGTGCCATGCTGGCCGGCGAAACCGGTCCTGCAGTCGTGGCCGATGCCAGCGCACTGCAGGAGTTCGACTCTTCGGCCCTGGCCGTGCTGCTGGCCTGCCGGCGCCAGGTGCTGGCCGCCGGCAAGACTTTTGCGGTTCGCGGTTTGCCGGATCGCCTGCGCCAACTGGCCGGGCTGTACGGCGTGCAGGACCTGCTGCCGGCCGCCTGAGAGCGGGGTTCCGCCCGGGGCAATGCCCTTTTCCGGGCGCGGGCCCGGTGAAGCGGCGGCTTGCACCTTAAAATAGCCGGCTCATGCCAGCCATCTCCTTCCAGTCTGTCTCCAAAAACTACCCCAGCACCCGCAGCCGCTCCACCCCTGGTGTCAGGGCGCTCGATGATGTCAGCTTCGACATCCAGCCGGGAGAATTTTTCGGCCTGCTCGGGCCCAATGGCGCAGGCAAGACCTCGCTGATCAGCATCCTGGCAGGCCTGTCCCGGGCCACCAGCGGCACCGTGACGGTGCACGGCAGCGATGTGGTGAGCGACTATGCGGCTGCGCGCCGCAAGCTCGGCGTGGTGCCCCAGGAACTGGTGTTCGACCCCTTCTTCAGCGTGCGCGAGGCGCTGCGTATCCAGTCCGGTTATTTCGGCGTGAAAAACAACGATGACTGGATCGACGAACTGCTGGCCAGCCTCGGCCTGTCCGACAAGGCCAACGCCAACATGCGGCAGTTGTCGGGCGGCATGAAGCGGCGCATGCTGGTGGCGCAGGCGCTGGTGCACAAGCCGCAGGTGATTGTGCTCGACGAGCCGACGGCCGGCGTGGACGTGGAGTTGCGCCAGACCCTGTGGCAGTTCATTGCCAGGCTCAACAAGCAGGGCAGCACGGTATTGCTCACGACCCACTACCTGGAAGAAGCCGAGGCCTTGTGCAGCCGCATTGCCATGCTCAAGCAGGGCCGCGTGGTGGCGCTGGCCTCCACGTCGGAGTTGCTCAAGACCGCTTCCTCGAATGTGCTGCGCTTCAAGATCGACAGCGAACTGCCGCAAGCGATTGCCGCCAAGGCGCGCATCACCGGGCGCATCGTGCAACTGCCCGCGCACAATGCCCACGAGATCGAGCATTACCTCAGCGCCATCCGCGAAGCCGGCCTGGTGGTCGAGGACGTCGAGATCCGCAAGGCCGACCTCGAAGACGTGTTTCTTGAAGTGATGGCGGAAAAAATCGGGGTGGCGGCATGATGACCGGCTGGCAAACCCTGTTCTACAAGGAAGTGCTGCGTTTCTGGAAGGTCGGCTTCCAGACCGTGGGTGCGCCCATCCTCACCGCCGTGATGTACATGCTGATCTTCGGCCATGTGCTGCAGGACCGGGTTTTGGTGTATGGCACGGTCAGCTACACCGCCTTCCTGGTGCCTGGCCTGGTGATGATGAGCGTGTTGCAGAACGCCTTTGCCAACAGCTCGTCCTCGCTGATCCAGAGCAAGATCATGGGCAGCCTGGTGTTTGTGCTGCTCACGCCGCTGTCGCACTGGGCCTGGTTTTGCGCCTATGTGGGCTCGTCGATCGTGCGCGGGCTGGCCGTGGGGCTGGGGGTGTTTCTGGTCACGGTTTATTTCGGCCGCCCGGGTTTTGTGGCGCCGCTGTGGATCATCGTGTTTGCGCTGCTGGGCGCGGGCTTGCTGGGCGCGCTGGGTCTGATCGCCGGCCTGTGGTCGGAAAAGTTCGACCAGATGGCGGTGTTCCAGAACTTCGTGATCATGCCCATGACCTTTCTGAGCGGCGTGTTTTACTCCATCCACTCGCTGCCGCCGTTCTGGCAGACCGTCAGCCACCTGAACCCGTTTTTCTACATGATCGACGGCTTCCGCTACGGCTTTTTCGGCGTCAGCGACGTCTCGCCCTGGCTGAGCCTGGCGATCGTCGGTACCGCCTGGCTGGTGGTCAGCGGCATCGCCGTCAACCTTCTGCGTATCGGCTACAAAATCAGGCACTGAATATATGACCCCCACGCTTTCCATTTCATGTAATACGCTGCACCTTGCAGGCCGCCGCTTGCCAGAGGCTTCCCTTCTGGTGCCTGTCCAAACCTGCGCAGGCAGGTTTGGAGCCGCAGGCGCCAGCCCCGAGGGGGCGCTGCGCCTGCAGACCGGCAAAGCCGGATCTGCGGCCCCTGCTTGAATGAATACAGTCCTCAGTAAGCGATACAACATGACCAGCGAAGAACTTCAAGCCATCATTGCCGCCGGCCTGCCGTGTGAGCACATTGAACTCAGCGGCGACGGCCGGCACTGGTATGCGACCATTGTTTCCGCCGACTTCGAAGGCAAACGCCTGATTCAGCGCCACCAGCGCGTGTATGCCACGCTGGGTAATCGCATGAAGACCGACGAGGTGCATGCGCTCTCGATGAAAACCTTCACGCCCGCCGAATGGGCCAACCACCCCGCAGAATAAGACCATGGACAAACTACTGATCAAGGGCGGCAAAACGCTGGCCGGCACTGTCGACATCTCCGGCGCCAAAAACGCGGCCCTGCCCGAACTGTGCGCAGCGCTGCTGACAGCCGAGCCGGTGACCCTGGACAACGTGCCGCGCCTGCAGGATGTGGCCACCATGCTCAAGCTGATACGCAACATGGGCGTGACGGCGGAGCAGGGCGCCGACGCACCGGGGCAGGTGCGCATCAATGCCGGCGGCCTGAGCTCGCCGGAGGCACCTTACGAGCTGGTCAAGACCATGCGGGCCTCGGTGCTGGCACTCGGTCCGCTGCTCGCGCGTTTTGGCGAGGCCACGGTCTCGCTGCCCGGCGGCTGCGCCATCGGCTCGCGGCCGGTGGACCAGCACATCAAGGGCATGCAGGCCATGGGTGCCGACATCGTGGTCGAACACGGCTACATGATTGCCAAACTGCCGGCCGGGCCGAATGGCCGGCGCGGGCGCCTCAAGGGCTGCAACATCCTGACCGACATGGTCACCGTCACCGGCACCGAAAACTTCATGATGGCCGCCAGCCTGGCCGAGGGCGAAACCATCCTCGAAAACGCCGCGCAGGAGCCCGAGATCGGCGACCTGGCCGAGATGCTGATCAAGATGGGCGCGAAGATCGAAGGCCATGGAACCAGCCGCATCCATATCCAGGGTGTGGAGCGCCTGCATGGCTGCACGCACCAGGTGGTGGCCGATCGCATCGAGACCGGCACTTTCCTGTGTGCCGTGGCAGCGGCCGGCGGTGATGTGGTGCTGCGCCATGGCCGTGCCGACCACCTCGACGCCGTGATCGACAAGCTGCGCGACGCCGGTGCCGTGATAACCGTCGGCGACGGTTTCATCCGGGTGCAGGCATCGGGCCGCATGCAGGCGCAGTCCTTTCGCACCACCGAGTACCCGGGCTTTCCGACCGACATGCAGGCGCAGTTCATGGCGCTCAATGCGATTGCCGAAGGCCCGAGCAAGGTGACGGAAACTATTTTCGAAAACCGCTTCATGCACGTCAACGAGATGGTGCGGCTGGGCGCAAAAATCGAGATCGACGGCAAGTTCGCGGTCATCGAAGGTGTCGAAAAACTCTCGGGTGCGACGGTCATGGCGACCGACCTGCGCGCGTCGGCCAGCCTGGTGATCGCCGGCCTGGTGGCCGAGGGCGAGACCCTGATCGACCGCATCTACCACCTGGACCGCGGCTATGACCAGATGGAAGCCAAGCTGCGCGGCATTGGCGCCGACATTGAACGGATCAAATCATGATCACCCTGGCTTTGTCCAAGGGACGCATCTTTGATGAAACCCTGCCGCTGCTCAAGGCTGCCGGCATAGCGGTGCTGGAAGATCCCGAAAAATCGCGCAAGCTGATCATTGGCACGAACCGGGCCGATGTGCGGGTGGTGCTGGTGCGCGCCACCGACGTGCCGACCTATGTGCAGTACGGCGGCGCCGACATCGGCGTGACCGGCAAGGACACGCTGATCGAGCACGGCGGCCAGGGCCTGTACCAGCCGCTGGACCTGCAGATCGCCAAATGCCGCATGAGTGTGGCCGTGCGCGAGGGCTTCGATTACGAGGCTGCGGTGAAGCAGGGTTCGCGCCTGAAGGTGGCGACCAAGTTTGTCAGCATCGCACGCGATTTTTTCGCCACCAAGGGCGTGCACGTGGACCTGATCAAGCTCTACGGCAGCATGGAGCTGGCGCCGCTGACCGGCCTGGCCGACGCGATTGTCGACCTGGTCAGCAGCGGCAACACGCTCAAGGCGAATCACCTGGTCGAGGTCGAACGCATCATGGACATCAGCTCGCACCTGGTGGTCAACCAGGTGGCGCTCAAGCTCAAGCAGGCGCCGCTGCGCGCCATCATCGACGCTTTCGCTTCGGCCATCACGCCGCCGGCAAACTGAGCATGCTATGAATTTTGTAGCTACTCCCTCCCGTCTTTCAACGGCTGACAGCACTTTCGAGGCTGAATTTCAGGCCCGGCTGCACTGGTCGGCGGACACCGACGCGGCCATCGAGCAGCGGGTGGCCGACATCCTGGCCGACGTGAAGCAGCGCGGCGATGCGGCGGTTCTGGACTACACGGCGCGTTTTGACGGCCTGTCCTCGGGATCCATGGCCGGGCTGGAATTGACGCAGGCGGATTTCAAGGCCGCGTTTGACGCCATTCCCGCGGCCCAGCGCGAGGCGCTGCAGGCCGCCGCGGCCCGGGTGCGCAGCTACCACGAGGCGCAGAAAAAAGCCTCCGGCGAAAGCTGGAGCTACCGCGACGCCGACGGCACGCTGCTTGGGCAGAAGGTCACGCCGCTGGACCGCGTGGGCATCTACGTGCCCGGCGGCAAGGCGGCCTACCCCTCCAGCCTGCTGATGAATGCCATTCCCGCGCATGTGGCCGGGGTGCAGGAAATCATCATGGTGGTACCCACGCCGGTGCGCGGCAGCGTGGCCACCGGCGGCTCGGGCGCGCAGGCGGCTTCCGGCAAAGGCGAGCGCAACGACCTGGTGCTGGCCGCGGCCTATGTGGCCGGCGTCACGCGCGCCTTCACGATTGGCGGCGCCCAGGCGGTGGCAGCGCTGGCCTACGGCACGCAGACCGTGCCCAGGGTCGACAAGATCACCGGCCCCGGCAACGCCTATGTAGCCAGCGCCAAAAAACGCGTGTTTGGCACGGTCGGCATCGACATGATTGCCGGCCCTTCCGAAATCCTGGTGCTGGCCGACGGCAGCACGCCGGCCGACTGGGTGGCGATGGATTTGTTCAGCCAGGCCGAACACGACGAGCTGGCGCAAAGCATTTTGCTGTGCCCGGATGCGGCTTATATCGATGCTGTCCAGCAAGCCATCAACCGCCTCCTGCCTGCCATGCCGCGCGCGGAAATCATCGCCAAATCCCTCAGCGGCCGCGGCGCCCTGATCTACACCCGCAGCATGGAAGAAGCCTGCGCCATCAGCAACCGCATCGCGCCCGAACACCTGGAAGTCTCCAGCCGCGATCCGCACCGCTGGGAGCCTCTGCTCAAACATGCCGGTGCGATTTTCCTCGGCGCTTTCACCAGCGAATCGCTGGGCGACTACTGCGCCGGTCCCAACCATGTGTTGCCGACCAGCGGCACCGCGCGTTTTTCCAGCCCGCTGGGCGTGTACGACTTCCAGAAACGCTCCAGCATCATCGAGGTCAGCGAGGCCGGTGCGCAGACGCTGGGAAAAATCGCCGCCGAGCTGGCTTACGGCGAAGGCCTGCAGGCGCATGCCCGGGCCGCTGAAATGAGGATGAAAAAATGAACGATGTCGCCCCCGCGTTGAAAAAGCTGATCCGGCAGGACGTCCAGTCCATGCACGCTTATGCCATCCAGGATTCGGCAGGCCTGGTCAAGCTCGACGCGATGGAAAATCCGCACCGGCTGCCGGCGGCGCTGCAGGCGCACCTGGGCCAGCGCCTGGGCGCACTCGCTCTGAACCGTTATCCGGACGGGCGTGTCAACGAGCTGCGCAAGGCGCTGGCGGACTACGCCGGCATGCCTGAAGGCTTCGACATCATGCTGGGCAACGGCTCGGACGAGCTGATTTCGCTGCTGGCCATGGCCTGTGATGTGCCGGGTGCGTCGATTCTGGCGCCGCTGCCCGGTTTTGTGATGTACGGCATGAGTGCGCAGCTGCAGGGCCTGAAGTTCATCGGCGTGCCCTTGAGCCCCGACTTCGAGCTCGACGAGGCCGCCATGCTGGCCGCGATCGCCGAACACCAGCCGTCCATCATCTACATCGCCTACCCGAACAACCCGACCGCCAACCTGTGGGACGACGCGGTGATCGACAAAATCATTGCCGCCGCACCCGGGCTGGTGGTGATGGACGAGGCCTACCAGCCTTTTGCCAGCAAGAGCTACATAGACCGCCTCGCCAAGGATCCCGGGCGTTACAGCCACGTGCTGCTGATGCGCACCATGAGCAAGTTCGGCCTGGCTGGCGTGCGGCTCGGCTACATGATGGGCCCGAAAGCGCTGATCGCCGAGGTCGACAAGGTGCGTCCGCCCTACAACATCAGCGTGCTCAACTACGAGTGCGCGCTGTTTGCGCTGGAGCATGCCCAGGTGTTTGCGGCCCAGGCTGAGGACATCCGCGCCCAGCGGACGGTGCTGGTGGCTGCCCTGCAGGCCATGCCCGGCGTCAAAACCTGGAAAAGTGAGGCCAACATGGTGCTGGTGCGGGTCCCCGATGCCGCAAAAACCTTTGAAGGCATGCGGTCGCGCGGCGTGCTGGTCAAAAACGTTTCTAAAATGCACCCATTGCTCTTCAATTGTTTGCGCCTGACCGTCGGCACCGCCGACGAAAATGCCCAGATGCTGGCGGCGCTCAAAGAATCCCTATGACCACCCCCCTTGCCGCGCCTTCCCTGGCCCCCCGCACCGCCGAGATCTCGCGCAACACCGCGGAGACGCAAATCACCGTCAAGCTCAACCTCGACGGCAGCGGCAAGGCCAGCCTGTCCACCGGCATCGGCTTTTTCGACCACATGCTGGACCAGATCGCCCGGCACGGCCTGATTGATCTGGACATCCAGGCCCAGGGCGACCTGCACATCGACGGCCACCACACGGTCGAAGACGTGGGCATCACCTTCGGCCAGGCGGTGGCCCAGGCCGTCGGCGACAAAAAGGGCCTGCGCCGCTACGGCCACGCCTATGTGCCGCTGGACGAGGCGCTGTCGCGCGTGGTCATCGATTTTTCGGGCCGGCCCGGCCTGGAAATGCATGTGCCTTTCAAGAGCGGCATGATTGGCAGCTTTGACAGCCAGCTGGCCTATGAGTTCTTCCAGGGTTTCGCCAACCATGCGTTTGTCACCCTGCACATCGACAACCTGCGCGGCGAAAACGCGCATCACCAGGCCGAGACCGTGTTCAAGGCCTTTGCGCGCGCGCTGCGCATGGCGCTGGAGATCGATCCGCGTTCCGCCGGCGTGATTCCCTCGACCAAGGGCTCGCTGTAGGGCAAAAGCATGGGCTTGAGCATTATTTCGGCCTCCAGCCCCCGGCCTGCTTGCGCAGGCAGCTATTAATTTCGTAGCAACCTCCGGTTTTTGATGGCACAACCCAATACAGTCGCCGTGGTCGATTACGGCATGGGCAACCTGCGCTCGGTATCGCAGGCGGTCCAGCACGTGGCGCAGGGCAGCGGTGTCGAGGTCATCGTCACCTCGCGCGCCGACGATGTCATGAAGGCCGGGCGCGTGGTGCTGCCGGGGCAGGGCGCGATTGCCGACTGCATGCGCGAGCTCAAGGGCTCCGGCATGCTGGACGCGGTGCTTCACGCCGCCGCGAACAAGCCCTTGTTCGGCGTCTGTGTCGGCATGCAGATGCTGCTGACCCACAGCCAGGAAGGCCAGCCGGGCGATGGCGGCGCCGGCACGCGCGGCCTGGACCTGATCCCCGGCGAGGTGCTGAAGTTCGACCTGGCCGGCCGCACCCAGCCCGACGGCAGCCGTTTCAAGGTGCCGCAGATGGGCTGGAACCAGGTCTACCAGGCGGCTGCCGATGGCGCAGCGCGGCATCCGGTGTGGGACGGCGTGCCCGACGGCGCCTACTTTTATTTCGTCCACAGCTTTTACGCCAGGCCGTCGGATGCGCGCCACACCGCGGGTTTTGCCGACTATGGCGCGCGCTTTACGGCGGCGCTGGCACGCGATAATATTTTTGCCACCCAATTCCACCCCGAAAAAAGCGCAGACCACGGCCTGGCCCTGTACCGCAACTTCCTGCACTGGAACCCCTGACGTCCCCACGCCTGCCGCTGCACGCCCTTTTTTCGCCCTTTGCTTTCCCCCTCCCATCCACCGCCAGCTTCATTGCCCCATGCTACTCATCCCCGCGATTGACTTGAAAGACGGCCATTGTGTGCGCCTCAAACAGGGCGACATGGACCAGTCGACCATCTTCAGCGAAGACCCGGCAGCCATGGCGCGCAGCTGGGTCGACAAGGGCGCACGCCGGCTGCACCTGGTGGACCTGAACGGGGCGTTTGCGGGCAAGCCGAAAAACGAGGCCGCGATCCGCAAGATCCTGGCCGAAGTCGGCAGCGAAATCGATGTGCAGCTCGGCGGCGGCATCCGCGACCTGGACACCATCGAGCGATATCTCGACTCCGGCCTGCGCTACGTCATCATCGGCACGGCCGCGGTGAAAAACCCCGGTTTCCTGCAGGATGCCTGCACCGCTTTCGGCGGCCACATCATCGTCGGCCTCGATGCCAAGGACGGCAAGGTCGCCACCGACGGCTGGAGCAAGATGACCGGCCACGAGGTGGTCGACCTCGGCAAGAAATTCCAGGATTACGGCGTCGAAGGCATCATCTACACCGACATCGGCCGCGACGGCATGCTCACCGGCATCAACATCGAGGCCACTGTCAAGCTGGCCCAGGCGCTGACGATTCCGGTGATTGCCTCCGGGGGCCTGTCCAGCATGGCCGACATCGAGGCACTGTGCGCGGTGGAAGACGAAGGCGTCGAAGGTGTGATTTGCGGCCGCTCGATTTACAGCGGTGACCTGGACTTTGCCCTTGCCCAAGCCAAAGCCGACGAATTAAATGGGTAAGCCCCCGAAGCGGCCTCTGGCCGCCTCCCCCCAGGGGGCGCCACCAGCGGCCCGGCAAAGCCGGTTCCGCGGTGGCCCTGGCCTGAAACCGCTTCTCTGGTCTGTCCATCTTGCTTGCTAAAAGAATCATTCCCTGTCTGGACGTCACCGGCGGCCGCGTCGTCAAGGGCGTCAACTTCGTCGAGCTGCGCGATGCCGGTGACCCGGTGGAAATCGCTGCGCGTTACAACGAGCAGGGCGCCGACGAGCTGACCTTTCTGGACATCACGGCCACCAGTGACGGGCGCGACCTGATCCTGCACATCATCGAGGCGGTGGCGTCCCAGGTCTTCATCCCGCTGACGGTGGGCGGCGGCGTGCGCACGGTGGAAGACGTGCGGCGCCTGCTCAATGCGGGGGCCGACAAGACCAGTTTCAACTCGGCGGCGCTGGCCAATCCGCAGGTGATAGCAGACGCGTCAGCCAAATACGGCGCGCAGTGCATCGTGGTGGCCATCGACGCCAAGCGCCGCTCCGATGAGGAAGCGCTGACCCGCGGGCCGGGCTGGGACGTCTACAGCCACGGCGGGCGCAAAAACACCGGCCTGGACGCGGTGGCCTGGGCCAGCGAGATGGCGCGCCGCGGCGCCG
>CALRTF020000094.1:0-13605 GCA_943370985.1 Paenacidovorax caeni | reverse complement strand
CCCACCCCCGCCATCTTTCCATGACCCAGGTGCTGCTGTGCGGCGCCATCATCGTCACCCTGTCCATGGGCATACGCCACGGCTTCGGCCTGTGGCTGCTGCCGATCACCCAGGAACAGGGCTGGACCCGGGGCACCTTCTCCTTCGCGATTGCGGTCCAGAACCTGTCCTGGGGCGTCTTCGGCATCTTCGCCGGCATGGCGGCCGACCGCTTCGGCGCTTTCCGCGTCATCATCGGCGGCGCCGTGTTGTATGCGCTGGGCCTGGTCGGCATGGCGCTGTCCCCCAACGGCCTGATGTTCACCCTGACCGCCGGCATATTGATAGGTGCGGCCCAGGCCGGCACCACCTATGCGGTGATCTACGGCGTGATCGGCCGCAACATCCCGGCCGACAAACGCTCCTGGGCCATGGGCGTGGCGGCGGCCGCCGGCTCCTTCGGCCAGTTCCTGATGGTGCCGGTCGAGGGCTTCCTGATCAGCAGCCTGGGCTGGAAAGAAGCGCTGCTGGTGCTCGGCGCCGCGGTGCTGCTGATCGCGCCGCTGGCTTTTGGCCTGCGCGAAGCCCGTTACGCCCCCGGCCAGGCGCCGCCGCGCGAACAGACCATCGTGCAGGCGCTCAAGGAAGCCATCAAGTACCCGAGTTTCCAGCTGCTGATGGCCGGTTATTTTGTCTGCGGCTTCCAGGTCGTCTTCATCGGTGTGCACATGCCCAGCTACCTGCGCGACAAGGGCCTGTCGCCGCAGGTGGCCAGTTATGCGCTGGCGCTGATCGGCCTGTTCAATGTGTTCGGCACCTACGCCGCCGGCACGCTGGGCCAGCGCCTGTCCAAGAAAAACATCCTGGCCTTCATCTATTTCGCGCGGTCCGTGGTGATTGCGGTGTTCCTGATCGCCCCGCTGAGCCCGCTGAGCGTCTACATCTTCGCCAGCCTGATGGGCCTGCTGTGGCTGTCCACAATTCCACCGACCAATGCGATGGTGGCGCAGATTTTCGGCATCCAGCACCTGTCCATGCTCAGCGGTTTTGTGTTTTTCAGCCACCAGATCGGCTCCTTCCTGGGTGTGTGGCTGGGCGGCAAGCTGTATGACATGACCGGCAGCTACGACATCGTCTGGTACATCGCGATTGGGCTGGGGGTGTTTGCCGCGGTGGTCAACCTGGGGGTGCGCGAGACCGCCATCCACCGCCCACGGCCTTCACCGCTGCCGCAGGCTGCCTGACATGGCCCGCAAACTCGCGCTCTACCTGGCGGCCATTGCGGTCACACTGGGCGTGTTTGCGCTGTACACCCGGCCCGACTTCCTGCTGACCCTGGCCGACCAGCTCTGGGCCTGCTTCTAGGCTTTGCGCAACGCGCGGGTGGTAGGCTTGCAGCTCCAGAAAATGCGGGAGACAGCGGCATGCAGACCATCGTGATCACCGGCGCCTCGGACGGCATAGGCGCCGAAATGGCGCGCCAGCTCGCCCGGCGCCATGGCGCGCAGCTTGCGCTGGTGCTGGCCGCGCGCAACGAAGAGGCTCTGCAGGTCGTGGCCGCACAGTGCCAGGCCAGCGGCGCGAGCGCGCTGGTGGTGCGCACCGACGTGTCCGAACAGTCGCAGTGCAGCGCACTGATCGCAGCAGCCCTGAGCCGCTCCGGCCGCATCGATGCACTGATCAACAACGCCGGCATGTCGGCCCAGGCCCTGTTCGCCGAGGTCCGGGCGGAGGACCTCGGCTGGTATGAACATCTGATGAAAATCAACCTCTGGGGCAGCGTCTGGTGCACCCACGCGGCCCTGCCGGCTCTCAGGGAAAGCCGCGGCAGCATCGTCGCGGTGTCCAGCCTCGCCGGCCTGGTCGGCGTGCCGGGCCGCACCGCCTACAGCGCCACCAAGTTTGCGATGACCGGGTTTTTTGAAGCGCTGCGCGCGGAGATGAAAAGCGCGGGCGTCAGCGTCACCACCGCCTACACCGGCGTGGTCGCCACGCAGATCCGGCATCGCGGCTTCAATGCCGCCGGTGCGCCGGCCGGCAGCAGCGGGCTCAAGGAAGACGGCGCCATGAGCGTGGAGGAATGCGCCCGGCTGATCCTCGAGGGCATGGCGCGCCGCGAGCGCGAGGTGGTGATGACGGCCAAAGGCAAGCTCGGCCGCTGGCTCAAACTGCTGGCGCCCGGCGCGGTCGAAAACATGGCGCTGGCGGCACTGAAGGACGAGGTCAAACCCCAATGAACCCGGGCACATCAACGCCGGCGCCCTTGAGCGCACACGGCAGCGAAGCCCCTTCGGACTGGGTGCAGCGCTGGTCGCACCTGGTCCGGCCCGGCGGCACGGTGCTCGACTTGGCCTGCGGCCGGGGCCGCCATGCCTGGTGGTTCCACAAACGAAATCACCCGCTGGCCCTCGTGGACCGGGAGCAGGCAGCTATCGATTCGATAGCAATCCCGGCGCCGGCCTGTGAGAAGGTGGTGGCGGACATCGAGGCCGGGCCCTGGCCGTTTGCCGGCCGCCGCTTCGACGCCGTGGTCGTGACCAACTACCTCTGGCGCCCCCTGCTGCCGGTCCTGCTGGACAGCCTGGCGCCCGGCGGTGTGCTGATTTACGAAACCTTTGCACAAGGCAACGAAACCGTCGGCCGGCCGTCGCGGCCGGATTTTTTGCTGCGCCGGGGCGAATTGCTGGAAGTCTGCCGCGACTTGCGAACCGTGGCCTTCGAGGACGGCTACCGGGAAGCCCCGCCGCGCTTTACACAGCGGATCGCCGCCGTCCGGGAACCGTCATCGCCTGCTGCGGTCACACCTTATCTGCTTGACAGCCCCTCCGGATCCTTGCCGGTCACTGGGTAGAATGCGGAATCAGCCTTATTTCCTGGCTGGTACCGGCAGGCCGGGCCCCTCAACTGAACCACAGACATGAACACCATTACCGGCAGCATTGTTGCACTGGCCACCCCCCTGCATGAAGACGGCAGCGTTGACTACCCGACTTTGCGCAAGCTGGTGGACTGGCACATTGCCGAGGGCACCGACTGCATCGGCGTGGTCGGCACCACCGGCGAGTCGCCGACCGTCAATGTGGAAGAACACTGCGAGATCATCCGGGTCTCGGTCGAGCAGGCCAAAGGCCGCGTCCCCGTGATGGCCGGCTGCGGCGCCAATTCGACATCGGAAGCTATCGAGCTCGCACGTTTTGCCAAAAAAGTCGGCGCCGATTGCCAGCTGCAGGTCGTTCCCTATTACAACAAGCCGACCCAGGAAGGCCAGTACCGCCACTTCACGGCCATTGCCGAAGCGGTCGAGCTGCCCATGGTGCTGTACAACGTGCCCGGCCGCACCGTGGCCGACATGCTGCACGCCACCGTGCTGCGCCTGGCACAGGTGCCCGGCATCGTCGGCATCAAGGAGGCCACCGGCAATATCGAACGCGCGCAGTGGCTGATCAAGGAGGTACCGGCCGGCTTCGCCGTGTACTCGGGCGACGACCCGACCGCCGTGGCCCTGATGCTGTGCGGCGGCCAGGGCAACATCAGCGTGACGGCCAATGTGGCGCCGCGCCTGATGCATGAATTGTGTGTCGCGGCGATTGCCGGCGACGCCCGTGCCGCGATGAAAATCCAGCTTCATCTGCTGCCTTTGCACAAACACCTGTTTGTCGAAGCCAACCCGATTCCGGTCAAATGGGCCATGGCCCGCATGGGCCTGTGCGGCGGCACCTTGCGCCTGCCCATGACCCCGCTTGAAACTGCCAACGAAGCCACGGTCGACAACGCATTGCGCGTGTGTGGCCTGATCTGATTTTTTAAGGGAATCCCAGTGAAGAAGACTTTGCCCATGCCTACCGCCGCCCGCCACATGATCACCCCGGCACCCCTGCTGCTGCTTGTTGCCGCCCTGGCGCTGTCCGGGTGCTCGACGATCAGCGAGTCCCTGCAGGGCGACAAGGTGGATTACAAGTCCGCCGCCAAAGGCGTTTCGCTCGACGTGCCTCCCGATTTGACCCAGCTGTCGCGCGACACGCGTTACGTCGTGCCGGGCACTGCCGTCACCGCCAGCGGTTACCAGGTCGGCCAGACCACGCAGTCCGTCCCCACCGCAGCCACCACCGTGGGCGACGTCCGGATCGAACGTGCCGGCAACCAGCGCTGGCTGGTGGTCAACCGCCCTGCCGACAAATTGTGGGGCCCGGTGCGCGACTTCTGGCAGGAAAGCGGATTCCTGATGACGCTGGACCAGGAAAACCTCGGCATCATGGAAACCGACTGGGCAGAAAACCGTGCCAAGCTGCCGCAGGATTTTGTGCGGGCCACGCTCGGCAAGCTGCTGGACAGCATGTACTCCACCGGCGAGCGGGACAAGTTCCGCACACGCCTGGAACGCACCCCCAACGGCGGGACTGAAATTTACATCAGCCATCGCGGCATGGTCGAAACCGTCCAGGAAAGCCGCACCACCGGCCCCGTCAAGTCAGGCGAGGCCACGATCTGGCAACCACGCCCGGCCGACGCCGAACTGGAAGCAGAGTTCCTGCGCCGGCTGATGGTCAAGCTGGGCGTCAGCCAGGAACAGTCCAAATCCCTGGTGGCCAGCGGCACCAACCGCCAGTCTTCGCGTGTTGCGAATGTCAACAACGTGCCGGTGGTCCAGATCGATGAAGGTTTCGAGCGCGCCTGGCGCCGTGTGGGTCTGGCGCTGGACCGTACCGGCTTTACCGTCGAGGACCGCGACCGCGCGCAGGGCACTTATTTTGTGCGTTATGTCGAACCGACCGCCAACCAGAAGGAGCCCGGCTTCTTCGCGAAGATGTTCAGTTCGCCCAAGGCGATTCCGCCGCTGAAATACCGCATCGCGCTGCGCAGCCAGGGCGAGGCGACCACCGTGTCGGTGCTCAATGAACAAGGCGTGGCCGATACATCGGCCAATGCACAGCGCATTGTTCAGGTGATTGCCGACGACCTGCGCTAAGGTCCGGCCGGAGTCCGCGCCAAGGTGTTGCGATTCAGGAGCCTGGGCAGCGGCAGCACGGGAAATGCCACGCTGATAGATGCCGGGGGCTCCCCCGGTTTTCGCATGCTGGTCGATTGCGGCCTGGGCATCCGGCAACTGTCGTCACGGCTGGCGCAGTCCGGTCTGGCTGACAGCGATATCAGCGCCATTTTCATCACCCACGAACACAGCGACCACATCGGCTGTGCCCGCCAGTTCGCGCGGCGCCATGGCGTTCCGGTGTGGATGAGCATGGGCACCTGGACCGCGCTGGACCAGCCTGATTTCGACGGCTGGTTGCGCATCGCCCAGGACGGCGTGGCCATCGACCTGGGCGGCCTGCAGCTCACCCCCTTCACGGTCCCGCACGACGCGCGTGAACCGCTGCAGCTGACCTGCACGGATGGTGCCGCCAAGCTCGGCATCCTGACCGACCTCGGCCACGCCACCGCCCATGTGCTGGGCCATCTGCAGGGCTGCGACGCCCTGCTGCTGGAGTCCAACCATGACAGCGCGATGCTGGAAGCCTCCAGTTATCCCTTTTTCCTCAAGCGCCGCGTCGGTGGCCAGTTTGGCCATCTGTCCAACAGCGCTTCTGCGGACATTGTCCGCGCTGTCTGTCACCCGCGCATGAAGCACCTGGTGGCCGCGCACCTGAGCCAGCAGAACAACCGCCCTGAGCTCGCACAGGACCTGCTGTCCCGGGCGCTCGGCTGCCGGAGCGCCGATATCGTGGTCGCGGATGCAAGCACAGGCACGCCCTGGCTGAGCTTGTAGGATGGCCTGCAGGCGCAGGCGAAGCCCATGAAAAAAGCCGCCCGAAGGCGGCTTTTTTCATGCAGGGGAAGAAACTTATTTCTTCTCGCCAGTGCCGCTGGTAGCGGTGCCGGCGCCAGCGCCTGCATCGATAGGCGCGGCCGTGGTGCCAGCAGCAGGAGCGGAAGCACCAGCAGCAGGAGCCGATGCATCAGCAGCAGGTGCTGGTGCAGAAGCTGCTTCCATGGGAGCAGGAGCCGGAGCTGGGGTCACAACCACGGGGGCTGGCGCAGGTGCTTCTTCTTTTTTGCCGCAGGCAGCGAGGGCAACAGCAGCAACGATGGCGGCCAGAGCGAGGGACTTGTTCATTTGGATGATCCTTGAGATGAATGAGAAAAACAATTTCCGGAAATCGTCAAAAAAAAACTCAAATCGAAATGATCCGAGTTCGGGTTGACCAGGCGAAAGGACTCGAGCTCTTTCGTCCCTGTCTTCGATTATATGCGGGTTTTTACGAACGTAAAAACCCTGAATGACCAGCCCGGCAGCCGACGCGAGCCGCGCCCGCCTAAAGGCCCAGCGTGCTTGCCGCAAAAGCCGGGCTGCTGCGCAGCAGCTTTTCGGTCAGCCGCTCCTTGAGCGCCACCCGCCGGCCGGCCTCCGACCCGGCCACACCCGTGCTGTGAACCAGGTCCAGCCGTTCAAACGCCCAGTCCGGGCTCCAGAACACGCTGGGAAGATCACCGGCCGCATGGCCCCGGCATTCGACGATGTGCGACCAGGTTCGCCGCCAGGTCACGAAGCGCGCATGCCGCCGGCTCACTTCGCCATAGTCCTGCGCCAGCATGGTGAGCTTGCGGCCCGAAGCAGACCAATCGTTCAGCGACTGGGCCACCACGCGCTCGCCGAGCGGCCAGTCCTCAAAGCTCGCGTCACAAATGATGATTTCACGCCAGCCCCGCGCGGCAGCGGCGGCGAAGGCCTGGCGTACGAGTCCGGCAAATTCGGAGCGGCCTGCAAACCGCCCCTGCAGCAGTGGCGGAAAAGGCGGCGCAGGCGGCTGATCCGTGTCCATGGGTGACCCTCCTTGGTGTCTCGACGTTCACATCCACATTCTCAGGCCGGCGTCTGCGCCAGCCAGCCGGCCTCATGCCAGTCGGCCAGCAGCGACAGTGCCGAAGCGCTGGCCCGCCGCAGCTCGGCCGGTGCCAGAAAGCGCTGGTCGGCCAGGCGGCGCATCAAGGTGGCGTCCGCGCCGCGGGCGCGGTAACTCTCGCCATTGAGAAACACATGATCGCTGTCGTACATCATGCGGCTGCGCGGGTCCAGCGCAAGCGTGCCGGCGTGGCGCGGGTCCCAGGGGCCGGCAGGCTCATCGAACCACACCGAGGCCTTGGGCTCGGTCAGGTACTCGCCCAGCACACAGGCCAGCGCCAGCGGGTCTTTCAAGGCATCCTGCAGTGCCTGCTGCGCAAATTCAAGCAGGCCGGACGGCACCGCCGCGGGGGTTTCGGTGGCGGGCTGGGCACGGTCCGTGTACAGCTGCTGCGGCGCATCGGCCCGGGCGTCCGCGTCGAAGTCGGCAAGGCGCTGCAGCATCTCGCCGGCCAGCTCGCGGCGGCCCGGCGCGCGAAAGCCGATCGAATAAGTCATGCAGTCCTGCGCCTTGCCGTCGGTGCCCATGCAGCGTTCGGCCACTCCGTCATGGGCATAACGCGGGGGCAGGTACAGCATGTCACCGGCCTCCAGCACAAACTCCTGCTCGGCCTCGAAGTTCTGCAGGATCTTCAGCGGCACGCCCTCTTGCAGGCTCAGGTCCTTCTGCCGGCCGATTTTCCAGCGGCGCCGGCCGCTGGCCTGCAGCAGGAACACATCGTAACTGTCGAAGTGCGGGCCCACGCCGCCGCCCGCCGTGGCAAAGGAAATCATCAGGTCGTCCAGCCGGGCATCCGGAATGAAACGGAAGCGCTGCAGCAGCGCATGGGCGCGCTTGTCGTGCAGGTCCACGCCCTGCACCAGCAGGGTCCAGGCGTCTGCCGACAAAGCCGGCAGGCTGCGCGGCCCGAACGGCCCCTGTTTCATGCGCCAGCCGGTGGCAAGCTGCTGGACCAGCCGCGACTCCACATGCGGCTCACCGGCGAGCCGGAACAGCGAGGCACGGTCGAGCACCGGCCGGAAACCGGGAATGGCCTGGCGCACCAGCAAGGGCTTTTTTTGCCAGTGGCGGCGCATGAATTGTTGCGGCGTGAGACCGCCGAGCAGGGGAAGGGCTGAAGTGACATCCATGGGACAATTGTCGGATGAAAATCACCCCGCAATGTATTGTTGCCCTGACCTGGACGCTGAAAGACACCTTGGGCGAAGTTCTTGATGAACTCGATGAGCCGGTCGAGTTTTTGCTCGGCGGCGACGACCTGCTGGCCAAGATCGAGGAACGCCTGCAAGGCCATGAGGCAGGTGACACCCTGGACCTGCACCTCGAGCCCGAAGATGCATTTGGCGACTACGATGAAAACCGCGTGTTCCTCGAGGCGCGCAAGCTTTTTCCGGCAGAGCTGGAAGAAGGCATGACCTTTGACGGCGCCGCCCTGCCCGCCGGTTGCAGCGCCGGCATCCCGCCCGAGCTGATTTACACCGTCACCGAAATTTATCCCGAACATGTGGTGCTGGACGGCAACCACCCGCTGGCCGGTATCGCGATCCGCCTGAGCCTGAAGGTCGAGGCGGTCCGTGAAGCCAGCGAGGAGGAAATCGGCCAGGGCTCCATGGGGACCGGGTTTTTCAGGCTGGAGCCACAAACCCCGGGCAACAACACCCTGCACTGAGGAAGGGACTGATTCAGCGCTTCCATGGGCGCCCTCACAAAAAAAACCGGCAGACCTTTCGGCCTGCCGGTTTTTTGTTGGCGCATGCGCAATTACATGATGCGATAAAGCTGGTTGTTCTCGACCTTCACGCGATCGCCGATGCGCAATTCGCCGTAGGAAGGAACGTCATAGGCACGCATGGTGCCATTGTCCATCTGGACCGAGACGCGGTAGGTCTGGTTCACGGGTGCGTTGTTGGCGTTACGATTTTTCTCGATCGCATTGCCGGCCACCGCGCCACCGACGGCACCTGCCACCGTGGCGATGTCACGGCCACTGCCGCCGCCGATCTGACGGCCCACCACAGCACCGGCCACGCCGCCGAGCACGGCGCCCAGGCCGCCGGTCGACTTGGCCTGCTCCTGGGTGCGAATGACTTCCACGTTGTTGACGCGGCCGTATTCGACATAGTTGCCCTGGGGCGCTTGTGCCGGGTACGTCTGGGCCGGGTAGGTCTGCGCCGGATAGGTTGCGACCGGCTGCTGGCTCATGGGCGCCGCACAGGCGGCCAGGCCGGCAACCAGCACCACCGAGGAAGTTATCGTGAAAAAGCGTGATGTATTCATGAGGAAGTTCTCCTGTGATTTAAAACTGAGCCTTGCAAGGAGACGTGCCGGGCGGCAGCACCCTTGTTCAGGACATGGCTTATTACAGGCCGGCGCTCATGGCGCGCCGGTGGGGTGCCAAGCTGTCCCGTCGTGGGAAGCCGCGCTTGTGCGTGTAGGAAAACCCTGACGCGAGCGCCACTCAGGCCTTGCCGGTCGAGCCGTAACCGCCCTCGCCACGTTCGCTGGCGGTGAAGGCCTCCACCACATTGAATTGGGCCTGCATCACCGGAACAATCACCAGCTGCGCGATGCGTTCCATCGGTTCCATGGTGAAGGCCACGTCGCTGCGGTTCCAGGCGCTGACCATCAGCTGGCCCTGGTAATCGCTGTCGATGAGGCCGACCAGGTTGCCCAGCACGATGCCGTGTTTGTGCCCCAGGCCCGAGCGCGGAAGGATCAGCGCCGCGTAGCCCGGATCCTGCAGGTAAATGGCAATGCCGGTCGGCACCAGCTGCCAGGCGTTGGGCTGCAGGGTCAGAGGCGCGTCCAGGCAGGCCCGCAGGTCCAGGCCGGCGCTGCCGGGCGTGGCATAGGCGGGCAAGTTGTCCTTGAGCCTGGCATCGAGAATCCTGACGTCGATCTTCATCACTTCATTTCCGTTGATTAAATTCTTTGGCGGCGCGTTCGGCCAGCCGGCGCAGGGTATCGCCCGTGGCCCCGCCGGCGCCCTGTTTGAAACGGTACAGCACCCAGCCGGCGACCACCAGGAACAGCGGCAAACTGAGGATGCCAAGGCGCGGGAAAAATACTTCGAGGATTTTCAGCGCAACCCAGGCCAGCAGCGCCCAGCGCAGCGTGGACCAGACTGACAGGCCACCGGGCATCTCCACAGGCTGGCCTGGAGCCGGCGCGCCCGCGACAGCTTTGTCCTCCAGCTTGCCCGAAGCGTGCACCGCACCGGCCTCGCGCGCCAGCGCCGTGGCAGCCGAGCGCGCGCTCAGTTGCTCGACATAACGCGCAAAGTCGCCATCCGGCGGGGTGTCAGGGATGCGGTCCATGGCTGGGTTGGCCTTCAGCGCAGGCGGGCTGCGATATCTGCCACCAGCTCACGCGCCAGCGACAGCTTGGAAGCGCGCGCCAGCTCGCGGCTGCCCTGTGCATCAACGAGCAGCAGGGCGTTGTCGTCACGGCCGAAGGTGGCCGGGCCGATATTGCCGACCAGCAGTGGCACACCCTTGCGTTTGCGCTTGGCCTGGGCGTTGTCTTCCAGGTCATGGCTCTCGGCGGCAAAACCCACACAAAACAGCTGGCCCGACTGTGCGCGCGGCGATTGCGCCACTGTCGCCAGAATGTCGGCATTCTCGGTAAACGCCAGTTGCGGCGGCTGGCCGGAACCGTCTTTCTTGATCTTGCGCTCCGAACTGGTCGCCGGGCGCCAGTCGGCCACCGCCGCGGTTGCTATAAAAACCGTAGCTGCCGGCGCCTGCTGCATCACGGCTTCCAGCATATTTTGTGCTGAACGTACATCGATGCGTATGACACCGCGCGGCGTCGGCAGGGCCACCGGCCCGGCCACCAGCGTGACCTCGGCCCCGGCCTCGTGCGCAGCGCGCGCAATCGCAAAGCCCATCTTGCCGCTCGACAGGTTGGTGATGCCGCGCACCGGGTCCAGCGCTTCGTAGGTCGGTCCGGCCGTGACCAGCAGCTTCTGGCCGGCCAGCAGCTTGGGCTGGAAGAAGGCAATGATGTCTTCCAGCAGCTCGGGCGGCTCCAGCATGCGGCCGTCACCGGTTTCGCCGCAGGCCTGGAAACCCGATCCGACGCCGAGGATGGTGGCGCCATCGGCGGACAGCTGCGCCATGTTGCGCTGCGTCGCCGGATGCGCCCACATCTCGCGGTTCATGGCCGGGGCGATCAGCAGCGGCACGGTGGCCATGGGCCGCGCCAGGCACATCAGGCTCAGCAGGTCGTCGGCCCGCCCGTGCAGCAGCTTGGCCATGAAGTCGGCGCTGCAGGGTGCGATCAGGATGGCGTCGGCCTCGCGGCTCAGGTTGATGTGCGCCATGCTGTTGTCGATACCACCCGCCGGCCGGCTGTCCCACTGGCTGGTGAACACCGGCCGGCCGCTGAGCGCCTGCAGGGTCACGGCCGTGATGAACTGTTCGGCGGCCTCGGTCATCACCACCTGCACGGTCGCGCCCTGCTTGATCAGGGCGCGGCACAACTCGGCGGCCTTGTAGCAGGCAATGCCGCCCGACAGGCCCAGCACGATGTGTTTGCCAGCCAGGTCGCCGCCGGCCACGCCGGCCTCGTCGTTTGCTTGCTTCGTCATGCTCCGCAATGTATCCCAGATTCTTTCCTGACTTCGCCTGCACGGCAGGGCAAGGCGCAGACTCACCCGTATAATCCCCGTTTACCACCTATGCGAACTTGCGGTTCGTACCTGACATGACCAAATTTGTCTTCGTCACCGGCGGTGTGGTGTCTTCCCTGGGCAAGGGAATCGCCTCAGCCTCCCTTGCAGCGATCCTTGAATCGCGAGGCCTCAAAGTCACTTTGATCAAGCTCGATCCCTACCTCAATGTGGATCCGGGCACCATGTCCCCCTTTCAGCACGGCGAAGTGTTTGTCACCGACGACGGTGCCGAAACCGACCTGGATCTCGGCCACTACGAGCGTTTCATCGAAACGCGCATGAAGAAGGCCAACAACTTCACCACCGGCCAGATCTACAAAAGCGTGCTCGAAAAAGAGCGCCGCGGTGACTACCTCGGCAAGACGGTGCAGGTGATCCCGCACGTCACCAACGAGATCCAGGAATTCGTCAAGCGCGGCGCCGGTTACGAAACGCCCGATGCGGTGGATGTGGCCATTGTCGAAATCGGCGGCACGGTGGGCGACATCGAGTCCCTGCCCTTCCTCGAAGCGGTGCGCCAGATGAGCTTGCGCATGGGCGCCAACAACACGGCGTTTGTGCACTTGAGTTACGTGCCCTGGATCGCCGCCGCCGGGGAGCTCAAGACCAAGCCGACCCAGCACACCGCCAAGCAGCTGCGCGAGATCGGCATCCAGGCCGATGTATTGCTGTGCCGCGCGGACCGGCCGATTCCTGCCGAGGAGCGCGCCAAGATCTCGCTGTTTTCCAATGTGCCCGAGTGGGGCGTGATTTCCATGTGGGACGTGGACACCATTTACAAGGTGCCGCGCATGCTGCACGAGCAGGGCCTGGACGGCCTGATCTGCGACAAGCTGCGCCTGAACACGCCGCCGGCCAACCTCAAGCGCTGGGACGAGCTGGTGTATGAAACCGAACACCCGCAAAAGCAGGTCAGCATCGCCATGGTCGGCAAGTACGTGGACCTGTCGGACAGCTACAAGTCGCTCAACGAGGCGCTGCGCCACGCCGGCATGAAAAACCACGCCAAGGTGGTGATCGAGTATGTCGACTCCGAAACCATCACGCCCGACAACGTGTCGCGGCTGGCCAAGTTCGACGGCATCCTGGTGCCCGGCGGCTTCGGCATACGCGGCGTCGAAGGCAAGATCTGCGCGGCGCGATATGCCCGCGAGAACAAGCTGCCCTACCTCGGCATCTGCCTGGGCATGCAGGTCGCGACCATCGAGTTTGCGCGCCATGTGGCCGGCCTGAAAGACGCCAACAGCACCGAGTTCGAACCCAACACGCCGCACCCGGTGATCGCCCTGATCACCGAGTGGAAGGACGCCGACGGCACCATCAAGACGCGTGACGCCAAGTCCGACCTGGGCGGCACCATGCGCCTGGGCGCGCAGAGCTCCGATGTGGCCAAGGGCACGCTGGCCCACGGCATCTACGGCGACGTGGTCACCGAACGGCACCGCCACCGCTATGAAGCCAATGTCAACTACCTCGAGCAGCTGCGCGCTGCCGGCCTGGTCATTTCCGCGCTGACGCAGCGCGAACAGCTCACCGAAATTGTCGAGCTGCCGCGCGAGGTGCACCCCTGGTTTGTCGGTGTGCAGTTCCACCCCGAGTTCAAGTCCACGCCCTGGGCCGGCCACCCGCTGTTCAATGCCTACATCAAGGCCACGCTGGATCACCAGGTGGCCGGTAAATCCCTGAAAGTGGTGGCATGAAGCTCTGTGGATTCGACATCGGGCTCGATCAGCCCTTCTTCCTGATCGCCGGCCCCTGCGTGGTGGAGTCCGAGCAGCTGCAGATGGACACTGCCGGCGCGCTCAAGGAAATCACCGCATCCCTGGGCATCCCCTTCATCTTCAAGTCGAGCTACGACAAGGCCAACCGCTCCAGCGGCACCAGCTTTCGCGGCCCTGGCATGGACAAGGGCCTGGAGATCCTGGCCAAGGTCAAGCGCGATCTCGGCCTGCCCATCCTGACCGATGTGCATTCCGAAGCCGAGATCGCCACGGTGGCCTCGGTGGTGGACGTGTTGCAGACACCGGCGTTCCTGTGCCGCCAGACCGACTT
>CALRTF020000093.1:0-13772 GCA_943370985.1 Paenacidovorax caeni | reverse complement strand
TGTGGCGCACGGCACCGAAAAATGTGCGCTGATCTCGCGCGAAAAAGCCACGCAGCTGCTGGGCACCATGCTGGGCGGCTACAACATCAGCCCGATGATCGAACTGCTCGACGACCCGGAGGCCAGCGTTGCCACCATGGCCGCCAGCGGCCTGAAAAACACGCTGCTGATGTTCGACCAGTTCCACGACGTCAACGAGAAGGCCGGCAAGGGCAACAAATACGCCAAGGCCGTGCTGCAGAGCTGGGCCGATGCCGAATGGTTCACCAGCCGTCCGGAAGTGCCCGAGTCGATCAAGCTGACCGTGTTCAAGGTGGCCGGTGAAATCAATACCGACGACCTGTCGCCCGCACCGGACGCCTGGAGCCGCCCTGACATTCCGCTGCACGCGCTGGCCATGCACAAAAATGCCCGCCCCGGCGTCACGCCCGAGGAAGACGGCAAACGCGGCCCGGTCAAGTTCATCGAGGAACTCAAGGCCCGCGGCAACCTGGTGGCCTATGTCGGCGACGTGGTCGGCACCGGTTCTTCGCGCAAGTCGGCGACCAACTCGGTGCTCTGGTTCACCGGCGAAGACATTCCCTACGTGCCGAACAAGCGTTTCGGCGGCGTCTGCCTGGGCTCGAAAATCGCGCCGATTTTCTACAACACCATGGAAGACTCCGGCGCGCTTCCGATCGAGCTCGACGTGAGCCAGATGGCCATGGGCGACGAAATCGAGCTGCGTCCCTATGAAGGCAAGGCGCTCAAGGACGGCAAGGTGATCGCCGAGTTCAAGCTCAAGAGTGATGTGTTGTTCGACGAGGTGCGCGCCGGCGGCCGCATTCCGCTGATCGTCGGCCGCGGCCTGACCGCCAAGGCGCGTTTTGCGCTGGGCCTGCCGCTGTCCACCCAGTTCCGCCTGCCGGTCAGCCCCGAAGACAACGGCCGCGGCTTCACGCTGGCCCAGAAGATGGTCGGCCGTGCGGTGGGCCTGCCCGAAGGCCAGGGTGTGCGCCCCGGCACCTACTGCGAGCCCAGGATGACCTCTGTCGGTTCGCAGGACACCACCGGCCCGATGACGCGCGACGAACTCAAAGACCTGGCCTGCCTGGGTTTTTCGGCCGACCTCGTGATGCAGTCCTTCTGCCACACCGCCGCTTATCCCAAGCCGGTGGACGTCAAGATGCACCACGAACTGCCCGAGTTCATGAGCGATCGCGGCGGCATCCCGCTGCGTCCCGGTGACGGCATCATCCACAGCTGGCTCAACCGCATGCTGCTGCCCGACACCGTCGGTACCGGCGGTGACAGCCACACCCGTTTCCCGATCGGCATCAGCTTTCCGGCCGGTTCCGGCCTGGTGGCTTTCGGCGCCGCCACCGGCGTGATGCCGCTGGACATGCCCGAGTCGGTGCTGGTGCGCTTCAAGGGCGAGATGCAGCCCGGCATCACCCTGCGCGACCTGGTCAATGCGATCCCCCTCTACGCGATCAAGGCCGGCCTGCTGACCGTCGCCAAGCAGGGCAAGAAGAACATCTTCTCCGGTCGCATCCTCGAGATCGAGGGCCTGCCGGACCTCAAGGTCGAACAGGCTTTTGAACTCAGCGATGCGTCTGCCGAGCGTTCTGCCGGCGGCTGCACGGTGCACCTGAACAAGGAACCCATCATCGAGTACATCACCAGCAACATCACCATGCTCAAGTGGATGATTGCTTCGGGCTACTCGGATGTGCGCACCATCAAGCGCCGCATCCAGGCCATGGAAGCCTGGCTGGCCGACCCGCAGCTGCTCAAGGGTGATGCCGACGCCGAATATGCCGCCGTGATCGAGATCGACCTGGCCGACATCCACGAACCCATCGTGGCCTGCCCCAATGATCCCGACGATGTGAAGACACTCGGCGAAGTGGCCGGCAGCAAGATCGATGAAGTCTTCATCGGCAGCTGCATGACCAACATCGGCCATTTCCGCGCGGCTTCCAAGCTGCTTGAGAACAAGCGCGACATCCCGGTCAAGCTCTGGATGGCGCCGCCGACCAAGATGGACGCCAAACAGCTGACCGAAGAGGGCCACTATGGCGTGCTCGGTTCGGCCGGCGCCCGCATGGAAATGCCCGGTTGCAGCCTGTGCATGGGCAACCAGGCGCAGGTCAAGGAAGGCGCAACGGTGTTCTCGACCTCGACGCGCAACTTTCCGAACCGCCTCGGCAAGAACTCCAACGTCTACCTCGGTTCCGCCGAACTCGCGGCGATCTGCTCCAAGCTCGGCCGTATCCCGACCAAACAGGAATACATGGCCGACATGGGTGTGCTGACGGCGGCCAGCGACCAGGTCTACCAGTACCTGAATTTCGACCAGGTCAAGGACTACACCGACATGGCGGACACCGTGAAAGACGGCGTGCCGGCCTGAGCACCAGGCTGAAACAAAAAAGCCCCGCAGCAAAAGCTGCGGGGCTTTTTTCATGCGGCGCCGGCTACAGGCCCCCGGGCAGCGGGTCGATGATGCGCAACTCCGAGCCGTCGACAAACTTGACGTACCAGAAGTCCTGGGCCAGCGGCAGGTTGGGCCGGATGTGGCTGACATTCCAGGGGGCGATGTAGACCGTGCTGGCGCCACCGTCGGGCGGTGGGGCCAGGTAGTGCCGCTTGGCCGCCACCAGACTGCCGATTTCGCTGACCACCGTGCCGATGGTCTGCGTGACCGCGTTGACGGTAGCACCCTGGCCCAGCATGTGGATGGTGGTTTCGCCCAGCAGGTCGGGGCGCGAGGCCTCGACATACAGCACCGCGGTGCTGTTGATGCGCAGGTCATCGGGCGCCGCAGGGTCGGTGGCCTTGTTGAAGGAGATAAACGGCATCAGGGGCTCCGGTGGGCCTGGGGCTCAGACCTTGAGTTCCTTGTGCTCGCTCATGTTCTGCGGGCGCTCGCCGGTGATTGCGGACTTGGCCATCTTGAACAGCTGCGTGAGTTTGCTGTCCTTGGCGTTCCAGTATTCGGCATGGGTGATCCGCACCTCCAGCAAAGCGAGGTCGGGGTCGTTGACGCCGCCCGGGAACCAGGCCTTGGCGATCGGGTTGAACAGGCGTTCCTTGGTGGCCTGGTCGTTCGACAGCGTGGCCTTGCCCGCGATGGAGACATAGTTGTCCGCGCCGGTATCGGCGTAGGCGACGTTGACGTTGTTGTCCTGACCGAGGCGCGAGGCCATTTCGCTTTTCTTCGAGATGAAAAAATACAGCGTCGAGTTTTCGTCGATGGACTTGTTCTGCGTGGTCAGGGGATGGCCCTGCAGGCTGCCGTCGCCGTGCCTATGGGTCAGCATGCCGAACTTGATGTCCTTGATCAGGTCCCACAGGGTCTCGTGGTCGTGGGCGGCGGTGGTCGGTTTCGTGGTGTCCATGGGAAAGCTCCGTGTTGATTGGCAATCCACCAATCTAGGCTCTGCGGACGTTGCGGGTGATCGGAGGCAGGCCCCGCTGCCTGTCAGCCGGGACCGACAGGATGGTCGGCCTGCGCACCCCCGGCGACCTGACTTCCTGAACAAAAATGGCCTCCAGCCCCCGTCAGTCGGGGGCGGAAAGCTATTGAATTTATAGCAAAGGGTCAGCCTTGCGCTGCCAGCGCGCGCAGCGCCTGCGCCGTGAACTCGTCGGCCGGAAAGAAGGTTTCCATGGCGAGCTCCTGCAGGGTCACGTCCACCGGCGTGCCGAAGATGGTGGTGGTGCTGATGAAACTGAGCACGCCGCCGGGTGTGCTGAAGCGAAAAGGCATGACCACGCCCAGGTGTTCGCCCTCGAGCTGCAGCCCGCCGGCGCCTTCGCCTTCGGGGTAAGCGCGCAACTCCTCCAGCAGGGCCACCAGCACAGGATCGGCAGTGGCGGCGATCTGCTGGCGCAAGCGCTCGAACAAATGGTTGCGCCACTGCCCGAGGTTGGCGATACGCGGCGCCAAGCCCTGCGGGTGCAGGCTCAGGCGCAGCACGTTCACCGGCGCCTGCAGCAGCGCCGGATCGGCGCCCGCCAGCAGGTGCGGCACCATGCGGTTGGCCGCGACCAGGTTCCAGTGCCGGTCCAGCGCCAGTGCCGGCCAGGGCTCATGGCTCTTGAGGATCAGCTCCACCGCCTGCCGCGCCGCAGCCAGCGCCGGGTCGTCGAGCGTCCGCTCGCGGTACATGGGCGCGTAACCGGCGGCCACCAGCAGGGTGTTGCGTTCGCGCAGCGGGATGTCCAGGCGTTCGGACAGGCGCAGCACCATTTCGCGGCTGGGCACCGAGCGCCCGGTTTCCACAAAACTCAGGTGGCGCGTCGAGATGTCGGCCTCGCCGGCCAGGTCGAGCTGGCTCAGGCGCCGGTGCTGGCGCCAGTGACGCAGGTGTTCGCCAAAGGCGCGCGGGGCCGGGTGGGCCTGGCGTGTGGGGGGGTGAAGGCTTGCATTCATGGCGCCATCCTAAGGCCAGCCGGCGGCAGCGCCATTACCTGCGGGGTTATCGCCTTGCTGCAGCCGGACGGGAATCATGGGCCCATGAGCGCGGCGATGGACGGCTGCCGCGGTCTCCCTCTTCACCTGCTGTCCCATTTTTTCAGGAGTCTTTCATGAATTCACTGTCTTCCCTCGCCGCTTCCCCCCTGTTCCTGCGCCGCGTGTTGTGGCTGGACGCCGCCACCGGCGTGGCCACCGGCCTGTTGCAGGTGGGGCTGGCAGCCTGGCTCGCGCCGCTGCTCGGCCTGCCCGAACAGCTGCTGCTGGTGTCCGGCTGGGCGCTGTTCGGCTACGTGCTGCTGATCAGCTTCATCGCGACCCGGCCCTTCATCGCGCCGGCGCTGGTCTGGCTGCTGATCGTGGCCAACGGCGCCTGGGTGCTCGGTTGCCTGGCGCTGCTGTTCGGCGGGCTGGTGGCGCCCACGCTGCTGGGCCAGGGCTTTATCGCAGTCCAGGCCGTGGCCGTGGGCCTGCTGATGGAACTGCAGTGGTTCGGCGTGCGCAGGGCGCCGGCGCAGCCTGCCTGGTAAGCGCCGGCCGGGCCGGGCGCGGGGACTTTCTTGTATGCTGTGCGTTTGGCGGCCCGCCCCGGCGTGCCGCGCGGTTTCCTCCCTCAAGAAAGTCCTTTTCCATGACACGCGTTTTCAATTTCAGCGCCGGCCCGGCGACCCTTCCAGAACCGGTGTTGCGCCAGGCCGCCGCCGAGATGCTCGACTGGAACGGTTCCGGCATGTCGGTGATGGAAATGAGCCACCGCGGCAAGGAATTCATCGCCATCCACGCCGAGGCCGAAGCCGATCTGCGCGAGCTGCTGGCGATTCCGGCCAACTACAAGGTGCTGTTCCTGCAGGGCGGCGGGCTCGGGCAGAACGCCTTCATCCCGATGAATCTGCTGCGCGGCCATGCCGGCGCCGACTTCGTCAACACCGGCGAATGGATGAAAAAAACCATCAAGGAAGCGAAGAACTACTGCAAGGTCAATATCGCCGCCAGTTCCGAGGCCAACGGTTTTACCAGCGTGCCGAAGTTCGAGACCTGGAAGCTGGACCCCGAAGCCGCTTATGTGCACATCTGCTCGAACGAAACCATAGGCGGGGTCGAGTACCACTGGACGCCCGACACCGGCGCCGTGCCGCTGGTGGCCGACATGTCGTCCAACATCCTGTCGCGCCCCATCGATGTCAGCCGTTACGGCCTGATTTACGCCGGTGCCCAGAAAAACATCGGTCCCTCGGGCCTGACCCTGGTGATCGTGCGCGAGGACCTGATCGGCCACGCCATCCCGCACACGCCTTTTGTGTTCGACTACAAACAGCAGGCCGACAACGACTCGATGTACAACACACCGCCGACCTATGCGATCTACATCGCCGGCCTGGTGTTCAAACACATCAAGGCGCTGGGCGGGCTGAAGGCCATGGAGGCGCACAACCGCGCCAAGGCCGCGCTGCTCTACGATTACCTCGACGCCACCTCCTTCTACAGCAACCCGATCGCGCGTGAAGACCGCTCGCTGATGAACGTGCCTTTCAAGCTCAGGGACGAGTCGCTCGACGAGGCCTTCCTCAAGGGTGCGCAGGCGCGCGGCATGCTGCAGCTCAAGGGGCACCGCTCGGTCGGCGGCATGCGCGCCTCGATCTACAACGCGATGTCGATCGAGGGCGTGCAGGCGCTGGTGGCCTACATGAAGGAGTTCGAGGCCGGCCGTGTCTGACGACGCCGGCCGCAGCTTCGGCATCCTGGTGCTCAACCAGATCTCCGAGCGCGGCCTGCAGCGCCTGCCGGCGTCGCGTTATCACACCGGCAAGGACATCGCCGCGCCCGACGCCGTGCTGGTGCGCTCGGCCGACATGCACGCGATGCCCATCCCGGACAGCGTTCAGGCGATTGCGCGTGCCGGCGCCGGCACCAACAACATCCCGGTCGCGGCCATGAGCCTGCGCGGCGTGCCGGTGTTTACCGCGCCCGGCGCCAATGCCAATGCCGTCAAGGAACTGGTGCTGACCGGCATGTTGCTGGCGGCGCGCAACATCGCACCGGCGCTGCGTTTTGTCGGCGCGCTCGATCCGGCCATGCCGGACATGGACAAGGCGGTGGAAGAGGGCAAAAAAAGCTTCGCCGGCTTCGAGATCGCCGGCCACACCCTGGGCATCGTCGGCCTGGGCCGGGTCGGCTGCCTGGTCGCCGACGCGGCCATCAAGCTCGGCATGAACGTCCTGGGATACGACCCGGACATCACGGTGGATGCGGCCTGGAGCCTGCCGGCCCAAGTGAAAAAAGCCGCCAGCGTGGCCGAGGTGTTGAAGAACTCGGACTTCGTGACCCTGCATGTGCCGTTGGTGGCGGCCACCCGCGACCTGGTCAATACGGACAAGCTCCAGCTGATGCGGGCCGGCGCGGTGCTGCTCAATTTTTCGCGCGAAGGTGTGGTCAACGACGCCGCCGTGCTGGCCGCGCTGGCTGCGAAACAACTGCGCGCCTATGTCTGCGACTTTCCCTCGGCAGCGCTCAATCATCACCCGGGCGTGATTGCGCTGCCGCACCTGGGCGCCTCCACCCGCGAAGCCGAGGACAACTGCGCGGTGATGGTGGCGGACCAGCTGCGCGACTACCTGGAACACGGCAATGTGGTCAACGCGGTCAACTTCCCGGCGGTGAGCCTGGCGCGCGAATCGGCCTGGCGCGTCGCGATTGCGAATGCCAATGTGCCCAACATGCTGGGCCAGATATCCACCGCGATGGCGCAGGCCGGCCTGAACATCCACACCATGGTCAACAAGTCGCGCGGCGACATGGCCTACACCCTGGTCGACGTGGACAGCCCGGTGAGCGAGGCGGTGCTGGCCCACCTGCGCGCCATCGAAGGCGTGCTGGCGCTGCGCTACCTGCCGGACGCTGCTTTCCAGGGCTTGCCGCGGCGAAGTTCCTGAGGTGCGCGCAGGGCGTTTGGCGGCCGCGGTGGTGCTTGTCTTCGTACGGCAGTAGGATGGAGACAGTGTCAAAACCAAGAAAAAAGGAGTTCACCATGGCCCACGCATTCGCCAGCACCCTGAAAACCTTCAAGACCGCCTCCGGCAAGACCGGCAAGTTCCACTCGCTGCCGGCGCTGGCCAAACAGTTTCCCAAAGTCGCGCGCCTGCCGGTGTCCATGCGCATCGTGCTCGAGTCGGTACTGCGCAACTGCGACGGCAAGAAGGTCAGCGCCGAACATGTGCGGCAACTGGCCAACTGGTTCCCGAATGCCGACCGCACCGAGGAAATCCCGTTTGTGGTCTCGCGCGTGGTGTTGCAGGATTTCACCGGCGTGCCGCTGCTGGCCGACCTGGCCGCCATGCGCGCCGTCGCCGTCAAGCTCGGCAAGAACCCCAAACGCATCGAGCCGCTGGTGCCGGTGGACCTGGTGGTGGACCACTCCATCATGGTCGACTATTACGGCAAGAAAAACTCGCTGGACCTGAACATGAAGCTGGAGTTCCAGCGCAACCGCGAACGGTATGAGTTCATGAAGTGGGGCATGCAGGCCTTCGACACCTTTGGCGTGGTGCCGCCAGGCTTCGGAATTGTCCACCAGGTGAATCTGGAATATCTGGCCCGTGGTGTGCACAAGGGCGGCGACGGCGTGTATTACCCCGACACCCTGGTCGGCACCGACAGCCACACCACCATGATCAACGGCATCGGCGTGGTCGGCTGGGGCGTGGGCGGCATCGAGGCCGAAGCCGCCATGCTGGGCCAGCCGGTCTACATGCTGACGCCCGATGTGGTCGGCTTCGAACTGACCGGCCGGCTGCGCGAAGGCGTGACAGCGACCGACCTGGTGCTGCGTGTGACCGAGCAGTTGCGCCGTGAAAAAGTCGTCGGCAAGTTTGTCGAGTTTTTCGGCGAAGGCACACGCACGCTGGCGCTGCCGGACCGCGCGACGATTGCCAACATGGCGCCCGAATACGGCGCCACCATGGGGTTCTTTCCGGTTGATGAAAAAACCATCGAGTACTTCACCGGCACCGGCCGCACCAGGGCCGAGATCGAAGCCTTCGAAGCCTACTTCCGTGCCCAGGGCCTGTTCGGCGTGCCGCTGCCCGGCGAGATCGATTTTTCGCAGGTCGTGAAGCTGGACCTCGGCGATGTCACGCCCAGCCTGGCCGGCCCCAAACGCCCGCAGGACCGCATCGAGCTCGGCCAGGTCGCCAGCCAGTTCGCCTCGCTGTTCAGCAAGCCCAATGCCGAAAACGGTTTCAACCAGCCGGCCGCGCTGCTGGGCACGCGCCACCTGCTGCACCAGGCCTCGCAGGAAGAGCATCCGGCCGAGCCCGACACCGCCCCCGGGGCGCCGCCGACGCCGGCCGGTGCGCCGCGCATGGTGGTCGAGATGGAGGGCAACCGCCCGACCCTGGCCGCGGCCCAATCCGAGGGCGGCGCGAAAGCGGCGCAGGCGGTCAAGACCGGCGGCGTCAGCATAGGCAACGGCGATGTGCTGATTGCCGCCATCACCAGCTGCACCAACACCTCCAACCCCAGTGTGCTGCTGGCCGCCGGCCTGCTCGCCAAAAAGGCGGTGGAGGCCGGTCTCAAGGTGCAGCCGCATATCAAGACCTCGCTGGCGCCCGGCTCGCGCATCGTCACCGAGTACCTCACCAACACCGGGCTGCTGCCTTACCTCGAAAAACTCGGCTTTGCACTGGCCGGTTATGGCTGCACCACCTGTATCGGCAATGCTGGCGACCTGACGCCCGAGATCAACGAGGCCATCAACCGGAGCGACCTGGTCTGCGCGGCCGTGTTGTCGGGCAATCGCAACTTCGAGGCGCGCATCCATCCCAACCTGAAGGCCAATTTCCTGGCCAGCCCGCCGCTGGTGGTGGCTTATGCGATTGCCGGCACGGTGATGCGGGACCTGATGACCGAGCCGGTCGGCAAGGGCAAGGGCGGCAAGGACGTCTACCTCGGCGACATCTGGCCGACCAGCGACGAGATCTACAAGCTGATGAAATTCGCGATGAATGGCAAGGCTTTCCGCGAGAACTACGCCAAGGTCAGGAGCGAACCCGGCAAGCTCTGGGAAAACATCAAGGGCGTCAAGGGCAATTGCTACACCTGGCCGAGCAGCACCTACATCGCCGAGCCGCCTTTCTTCGAAGGATTTGCCATGGACCCCGCAGCGGGTGGGCAGAAAGAGGCGGTGTCGGTCAAGGGTGCGCGCATCATGGCCCTGTTCGGCGATTCCATCACCACCGACCACATCTCGCCCGCGGGTTCGATCAAGGGCAGCTCGCCGGCCGGCCAGTGGCTGCTGGCGCACGGCGTGCAGAAAGCCGACTTCAACAGCTACGGCGCGCGCCGCGGCAACCACGAGGTCATGATGCGCGGCACCTTTGCCAATGTGCGCATCAAGAACCTGATGATTCCGGCCGGGCCGGACGGCTCGCGCGAGGAAGGCGGCGTCACCTTGTTCCAGCCCGGCGGCGACAAGATGGCCATTTACGACGCGGCCATGAAATACATGGACGGAGGCCAACCCACGGTGATTTTTGCCGGTGAGGAATACGGCACCGGCTCGTCGCGCGACTGGGCCGCCAAGGGCACGCAGCTGCTGGGCATCAAGGCGGTGGTGGCGCGCAGTTTCGAGCGCATCCACCGCAGCAACCTGGTCGGCATGGGTGTGTTGCCGCTGCAGTTCAAGCCGGGCGACTCCTGGCAGACCCTGCGCCTGACCGGCAATGAAGTCATCGACGTGTTGCCCGACCCGGACCTGAAACCGCAAAGCGAAGCGACGCTGACGGTGACACGTGCCGACGGCACGCGGCAGGAGCTGCAGGTGATTTTGCGCATCGACACCCCGATCGAGGTGGACTACTACCGTCATGGCGGCATTCTTCCTTTTGTGCTTCGCCAGCTTTTGGCATGACGCGTCGTCAATGCGGGCGCTGAAAGCTTGAACTCCTGCCGGGAACGCAATTGCAGGCCCTGATCGCCGGCGGCGGCATAGGCGGGCTGGCGGCCGCGCTGGCCGCGGCGCGTGCCGGCTGGGGCGTGCGCCTCTACGAACGCGCGCCGGTATTCAGCGAGGTCGGCGCCGGCATCCAGCTCGGTCCCAATGTGGTCAAGGTGCTGCATGGCTGGGGGCTGGCGGACGGCCTGGCCCGCGTTGCGGCCTTTCCGCAGCAACTGCAGGTGCGCAGTGCGATGACGGGCCAGACCCTGGGCCGCTTGCAGCTCGGGCAGGCCATGCTGCAGCGTTACGGTGCACCCTACGCCACCGTGCACCGGGCCGACCTGCATGCGCTGCTGCTGGAGCAGGTGCGCCAGGCCGGTGTCAGCCTCAAGCTCAACCACACGCTGGACCGCTTCACCCAGGATGCCGGCACGGTGACAGTGCAAAGCGGCGACGATCCGCCGGTGGAGGCCGAAGTGCTGGTCGGCGCCGACGGCTTGTGGAGCCCGGTGCGCCAGTGGCTGCTGGCCGACGGGCCACCGCGCAACACGGGCCACCTGGCCTACCGCGCGCTGGTGCGGCAGACCGACCTGCCGCTGGCCATGCGTTCCAGCGATGTGACGGCCTGGCTGGGGCCGCGCCTGCATGTGGTGCAGTACCCGGTGTGTGGCGGCGAGTGGCTCAATCTGGTGGCCATTGTGCAAGGCACGGTGACCGGCGATCTCGACGACTGGGACCGCGGCACCGAGGCGCGGGAACTGCTGGCCGCACTGACCGGTACCTGCGTGGCGCTGCAAAACCTCGTGCGCGCCATTCCCGCGTGGCGGCTGTGGGCGCTGTGCGACCGGCCGCCCATGCAGGGTGCGCACGAACACGCGCGGGGCCGGGTGGCGCTGCTTGGCGATGCGGCGCACCCGATGCGGCCCTACCTGGCCCAGGGCGCGGGCATGGCGATTGAGGATGCCGCAGAACTCGGCCGTGCGCTGGCGCAGGCGCTGGATCCCGCGCTCGGCGTGCCTGTCATGCTGAACCGTTACGCGCTGAACCGCTGGCAGCGCAATGCGCGTGTGCAGCAGCGCGCGATCCGCAACGGACAGATTTTTCATGCGGATGGGGTGGTGCGGTGGGGACGGGACATGTCGATGAAACTGCTCGGTGAGCGCTTGCTCGATGTGCCGTGGTTGTACGGCGGGCCTTGATCCCTGATCCGTCTGGCCCTGCTCTCCTCGGCGGATACAGAAGGGTGGGGAGAGAAGACAAGCTTCCAATACCAATACCAATCCCGGACCCCGTGCGGAGTGCAAGAAGCGCGCAGTGCTTCCTGCACGGGAATCCCAACAGACCGTCATGTTTGCACGCGAGCGCAGCGCACGCGGCCACAGGAGGCTCCCTTCTCTCGCCCAGCGGGGCGAGGGAAGGGCGGGGGGTTGGGAGTGGGGAGTCAGAACTGCCATCTGACGGTAAGCACCGTCGCGCGATGTTTCGCTATCAAATACATAGCTGCTTGCGCTTGCCACTCGGGGGCTGGAGTCCGATTTGACTGAAAATTTCTGCAGACCGGCAGGCTGCGCGGAACAGCGGACTTTCCTGATGAACGGTAGGCTGACCCGGCCGTCGCCTCCTCTATTGGGAGGAGGCGCAGGCGCCGCGACCGGTTCCATAATGGCCGCCTCTTCCCACAGGAGGCGGCGATGGACAAACAGGTCCCCGACAAAATCGACGTGGCGCTTTCCGGTGGCGGCATCCGCAGCGCCACCTTTGCGCTTGGTGTGCTGCAGACACTCGCGCAGCACGGCCTGCTCGAAAAAACCAGAACCCTGTCCACGGTGTCCGGCGGGGGTTACATCGGGTCTTTTTTGTGCCGGCTGGCTGCGCAGGTGCAGGCGCTGTCGCCGGGAGCGTCGGCAGGCGAAGCCTGGAAAAAAACCGGCGACATTTTGCTGGCACCAACCACCCGGGATGTGCTGGTGGCTTCGCCGGGCTTACCGGTGTTTCATCCCCTGCAGTGGCTGCGCGAGAACAGCCGCTATCTCACACCATCGGGCAGCGACGATCTGGTCAGCGGACTGGCTTATTACCTGCGCGGCCTGCTGGCACTTCACTTCAATCTGGCGGTGCTGCTGATACTTTGCGGCATCGTGAACATCGGCATGGGCGTCGTCGGCGATGCCTTCATGAAGTCGCAGGAGACAACGCTGCGCCAGGTGGTGGCACAGGCCCTCGCACCGGCGACCGGGCCATGTTCCGCGCCTGCAGCGCCCGAGGCCATCTGTCTGCGCGACTGCGTTGCAGCCTGCCCGGGCGCATGCCTGGCGACGGCCACTCCTGCGGGCTGCGCGGCGGCGTGTTTTTCCTGCGTCGGGAAGTGTCCCGACCCCGCACATACCCCCGCCTGCGCCTGGACATGGATACCCAGTGGCTGGTGGGCCATGGCGGCGCTGGCCTTTGCCCTGGCGGTGGCGACGGGGGTGGCGTATTGGCTGACCAGCCGGTGCACGCGCGCCCGCGGCGACACCAGTGCAGCAGGCCGTGAGGAACTTGTCGAGCGCCGCATGGGCAAGCTGGCGGCCCTTGTGCTGCTTGCCATGTTCGCGGGATGGGCTGTGGTTAGCCTGGAAGGCGCCCGGCAGCAGTTGTATGTGGCACTTGTCCTGGCCGCTGTGTGCGTGGCGGCGCTGGTGATCGATCTGTTGGCGTACTACTGGAAACCGCCCCAAACTGCTCCGCAGCGTTCTGAACTTGCGCATGACCAGTTGCGCACCGATGTGCAGCGCAGGCGCTTGACCTGGCTGCTGGCCTGGGCGCTCAAGCTTCTGGCTTTTGCGGCCGTTCTGGCCGCCGTGGATACGCTGGCCATGTCGCTGGTGCAATACCATGCCCGACACGCCAGCTGGCTGCCCTGGACGCTACCGGTGGCTGTGTACGGAACACTGCTGGCCGCGGCATGGAAATGGATGAGCCAGGCCGAGCCGGTCGATGGCAAGGCATCGCGTTTGGCCGGCCTGCTTCAAACAGCCCTGCTCGTGCTCGCACTTGCCGTGCTGTTCGTGCTGGTGCTGGTGTACCAGATCGCCGCGTACGCGCTCGTCTTCGCACGCAGCAATCTCGCCGACACCTCGCTGCTCGCGCAATTCCAGCCCGAGGTGCTGCCAGGCGCCCTGATCGCCACCGGTCTGGCCTTCGTCGTCATCTGCATCCAGTACACACCGGGTTTCCTGAACCTGTCGAGTTTTCACAACCTCTACACCGCGCGGCTCAAGCGGGCCTATCTGGGTGCCACCAACCCGCTGCGGCTGACAGACCTGAGCCGGGGCGCTGGAGGCAGCGCCGACAAACGGAAGAAGGCTTTTGTGAGTGAAGTGGTGCCCGGCGACGAAC
>CALRTF020000092.1:0-13798 GCA_943370985.1 Paenacidovorax caeni | reverse complement strand
ATCGCCGCGGGCCAGCCCACGCCAGTGCCGGCGCAACACCCACAGTGCGCGCGGCGCCAGCGACCAGGCCACGCAAATCGGTGGCACGTCCGGCAGTGCCGACGCCGCAGCGGGCTGCGCGCTGACCACCATGCTGGCGCGCGCCAGCCCGGCCAGCGGCTTCATCTGGTAGGGCACACGGGTCGGCAGGCTCAGCGCGGTCAGGCCATCGAGCAAGACGTCCTGTCCGGCCATGCGGAACGCGGTGTTGCCGCTGGACGGCAGCACGATGCGCGGCGACGCCACTTCATAAGAGGCGCTCCACTGCGGCGAGGCGCCCAGCAGCAGCACACGCTCCACCGTGAACGAGGCGGTCTGTTGCAGCAGCGTGCGGTTCTGGGGCATGGCCTCCACTATAAAACGCGGCAGCAGCGGGCCGTTCCGACCCTCCGGACACTATCGATTTGATAGCTGCTTGCGTGCGCCGGACAAGGGCTGGCGGCCGATTTGACCCTCAATTCGAGCCGGACAGCCCGGCAAGCGCTATCCGTCCAGGTTCTGCACCACCGCCATGATGTTGCCTTCGGTGTCCCTGAACCAGGCCGCCATGGCGCCGCCGCCGGTGAAGATGCTGCCCACGGTTTTCATGTCGGGCGTGTCGTAGTCCTCGAACACCACGCCGCGGCCCTGGAGCCAGGCCACGGTGGCGCGGATGTCGTCGACCTGCCAGAACGCACAACTGGCCTGGCTGCTGCCGGCGCCCGGTGAGGGGTACATGAAAAAACCGGTGCCGCCCTGGCATTTGAAAACCAGGCCGGGCCCCGACGGTTGAGCGCGGCCCAGGCCCAGCGTGTCTTCATAAAACCGCCGGGCACGATCGAGGTCGCTAACCGGCACGTAGGAATAGATCGGGGCGCTTTTGAGCATGCTTGTTTCTCCAGAGGAAAAAACCAGTCTACGGCGCTACGCCGGCAGGCGAAAGCGCGGGCCGCCCCGTCCCTCAAAGCACCGCCAGCGGCCCGGTCACAAATCCAGGCGGGCACCCGAGGTTTTGACCAGCCGCTCCCAAACCGGGTAGTCCTTTTTATAAACAGCAGCAAATGCCTCGGGTGTGCTGGCGGCCACCGTGAAACCCATGCTGGAGATTTTTTCGACAATTTCCGGCATCACGCAAATGCGCTGGATCTCGCTGGACACGCGGGCGATGATGTCTTTGGGTGTTTTGGCCGGTGCGGCCATGCCTATCCAGCCGGCAATCCGGTAGAACTCCTCGGTCAGTCCCTGCTCGGCCAGCGTGGGCGCATTCGGCAACACGGCCATGCGTTTGAGGCCGGTCACGCCAATCAGCCTGAGCTTGCCTGCCTCGATGTGCGGCTTGGCGGCCAGCGCACTGGCGTAAGACATCTGGATCTGGCCGCCAATCAGCTCCTGCAACATCGGGGCCTCGCCCTTGTAGGGCACATGCACCATGTCGGCCTTCTGGCTCACGCTCATCGAGTAACCCGCCAGGTGCGCGTAGGAACCCACGCCCCAGGAGCCGTACGACAGCCGGCCCTTGTTGGCGGCCATGTATTTCAGCAGCTCGGGGCCGTTTTTCGCAGGGATGCTGGGGTGAACCACCAGCGTGACCGGTGAATTGACAAATTGCGAAACCAGCGTCAGGTCGCGCTGCGGCTGGTAGGGCAGCCTGTCATAAAGAAACTGGTTGGTCAGCAGCGATGTGTTCAGTGACACCACGAAGTTGTAGCCATCGGGCGGCGCCTTGGCGATGGTGTCGGTGCCGACAATGCCGCCCGCCCCACCCTTGTTTTCGACGATGACCGGTTGCCACAGGCGTGCGCTGAGCTTGTCCCCAATCAGCCGGGTCAGCACATCGGTGGCGCCACCGGCATTAAACGGCACGACGATGCGAAGGGGCCGGTTGGGATAAGCCGACTGCGCATGAGCGCCTGAAGCCAGCGCCCCAAGGGACAGCGGCAGGCCGGCTGCGCAAGCCTGGGTCAGCAGTTCGCGACGGTTGAGGGAATCGAACATGGATAAATCTCCGGTTGGTGCGAAGATTTGGCCTCAGCGCGGCAAATTTTCCTGGCCGTGAAAACCCGCGAAGTGTCGCACTTGCGACGGGCTTCTTTTAGCCGAAAGTATTCGGTGCAGCCGCCCGGCCGGTTCAGCGCGGTTTGCGCGCGAAAGTTTTGCCGCCGGGCTTGCCGGATCCGTTGTCACGCGGCGGCAAGCCGGTGTGCTGGGTCAGGATGCGGCCCTTGACGGGGCTGGCAGGTTTCATGGCCACGGTGGTCGAGTTCTTCTTGCGCGCGCTGACATAACTGCCATCGGTCATCGGCTGGAAGGTCGGGATCAAATGGTGCTTGCCGTTGCCGATCAGGTCGGCACGGCCCATGGCCTTGAGCGCTTCGCGCAGCAGCGGCCAGTTGTTGGCGTCGTGGTAACGCAGAAAGGCCTTGTGCAGGCGGCGGCGTTTGTCGCCGCGCACGATGTCCACCGTCTCGCTGTCGCGCGTAATTTTGCGCAGCGGGTTTTTGTTGGTGTGGTACATGGTCGTCGCCGTGGCCATGGGCGAGGGATAAAAGGTCTGGACCTGGTCGGCGCGGAAACCGTTTTTCTTGAGCCAGATCGCCAGGTTCATCATGTCTTCGTCGCTGGTGCCCGGGTGGGCCGCGATGAAGTAGGGAATCAAAAACTGCTTCTTGCCGGCTTCCAGGCTGTACTTCTCGAACAGCTGCTTGAACTTGTCATAACTGCCGATGCCGGGCTTCATCATCTTGGTCAGCGGGCCCTGCTCGGTGTGCTCGGGCGCGATCTTCAGATAACCGCCGACGTGGTGCGTGACCAGTTCCTTGACGTACTCGGGCGACTGCACGGCCAGGTCGTAACGCAGGCCGGAGCTGATCAGAATCTTCTTCACGCCCTTGAGCGCCCGCGCGCGGCGGTACATCCTGATCAGCGGGTTGTGGTCGGTGTTGAGGTTGGAGCAGATGCCGGGGTAGACACAGCTCGGCTTGCGGCAGGCCGCTTCGATCTCCGGCGTCTTGCAGCCGATGCGGTACATATTGGCAGTCGGCCCGCCGAGGTCGGAAATCGCGCCGGTGAAACCCTTGACGGTGTCGCGGATGGCCTCGATCTCGCGGATCACGGAATCTTCGGAGCGGCTCTGGATGATGCGGCCTTCGTGCTCGGTGATCGAGCAGAAGGTGCAGCCGCCGAAACAGCCGCGCATGATGTTCACGGAAAAGCGGATCATCTCCCAGGCCGGGATCTTGGTCGCGCCGTCGTGGCTGCCGGCTTCATCCTGGTACGCCGGGTGCGGCGAACGTGCATACGGCAAATCAAACACGTAATCCATCTCGGCCGTGGTCAGCGGGATCGGCGGCGGCGTGATCCAGACATCGCGCGCGATCGCGCCCTCGCCGTGCGCCTGTACCAGCGCGCGGGCATTGCCGGGGTTGGTTTCCAGGTGCAACACACGATTGGCGTGGGCGTACAACACGGCGTCGCTTTTGACCTGCTCGTAGGACGGCAGGCGGATCACCGAGCGGTCACGCGGCGGCACCTTGATCCGGCCCTGCATGTGGGACAAGGCCGGGTTGGGCACAAAGGTCAGCGGCTTGATGGTGGAACCCATGTCCGTTCGGGCTGCTGCACCCATTCCCGTTCGGGCTGAGCCTGTCGAAGCCGGCACCAACCCTTCGACAGGCTCAGGGCGAACGGGGACAAAAGGCGAGCCGGCCGACTCGGCCTGCGCCGCAACCTCGGCCGCTTCGTCCTCACGGGCGCAGGTTGCGCCCTGCTCTTTGGCCTGCTCGGAAATCATCAAATAGGGATTGACATGGGCCTCGACCCGGCCCGGCGCATCGACGCTGGTCGAGTCGATCTCGAACCAGCCTTCGGCGGTCTCGTCGCCGCTGCGGCGTATGAAGGCCGTGCCGCGGATGTCGGTCATGTGGGCCACCGGCTCTTTCGCGGCCAGGCGGTGCGCAATCTCGACAATCGCGCGTTCGGCATTGCCGTAGAGCAGCAGATCGCACTTGGCATCGACCACGATGGAGCGGCGCACCTTGTCGGACCAGTAGTCGTAGTGCGCGATGCGGCGCAGCGAACCTTCGATGCCGCCGAGGATGATGGGCACGTCCTTGTAAGCCTCGCGGCAGCGCTGCGAATAGACGATGGCGGCGCGGTCCGGCCGCTTGCCGCCGATGTCGCCTGGCGTGTAGGCATCATCGCTGCGGATCTTGCGGTCCGCCGTGTAGCGGTTGATCATCGAATCCATGTTGCCGGCGGTCACGCCGAAAAACAGGTTGGGCTTGCCCAGCGCCTTGAACGGGTCGGCGCTTTGCCAGTCGGGCTGGGCGATGATGCCCACGCGAAAGCCCTGGGCTTCCAGCATGCGGCCGATGACCGCCATGCCGAAGCTCGGGTGGTCCACATAGGCGTCGCCGGTGACGATGATGATGTCGCAGCTGTCCCAGCCGAGGACATCCATCTCGGCCCGGCTCATGGGCAGGAATTTCGACGTGCCGAAGCGGCTTGCCCAGTACTTGCGGTAGCTGGTCAGCGGTTTGGCGGCGCGCGCGAAAAAGGAGACGTCGATGGGGGCGTTCATGGGGGCTTTGGGGACAACCTGCCATTTTAGGGTTTTACGCTGGACGCACGGCCTGAATGGGTACTTTGGGAAGGATATCGCCCCGAATCGACCTGATTCGACGTTTAAATGAACGATTTATGCCCGCGCATGGGCAATCAGCCGGTCCAGCATGGCGCCCAGTTGCTGGCGCTCCGCAGCCGACAGGCAGCCGAAAATGTCGTCATTTCGGCGCGCGATCAGTGCCATCACCCGTTTCCAGAGCGTCCGACCGGCGGCGGTAGGCGCCAGCACCACGCCGCGGCCGTCGGTCTGGCTCGCCTGTTTGCTGATCAGGCCGCGCCCGGCCAGTGCCTGCGCGGCGCGGCTGGCCTGGCCCTTGTTGAGGTTGGCTTTGGCCGCGAGTTCGACCACCGACAGCGGCGCGAAGTTGCCGATGGCGGCCAGGCAGCGCGCCTCGCCCACCGGCAGGCCGAACTCGTCGGCATACGCATCGCTGCTGAACTTGTCGGTCAGCTTGTTGACGAGGTGCAGCCGGTAGCTCAGGAAGCGGTCCAGCGGCGGCAGGGGCGCCGGCTTACGCGCCATGTCCGGCGCCCGCTTCGCATTGTTGTTGCGCATTGGCGATCAGCGGCAGCACCGCCTCGGCGTTGTCGAAGCGGCTCATCAGCGACAGGCTCAGCATGGACAGCAGCAGCGGCGCCTGCGCCTCGCCCACGGCGGCCAGCGCCTCGCAGAGCGCGGTGTATGTGCGGTCCAGATCGGCATCGGTCATACAGCGAATCCTTTTTCTTCCAGCAGTGCCAGCAGCGGCGCCGGATCCAGCCCGCGCCAGCGGCCCATCACATAACCGTCGGGCCGCACCAGCACCAGGGCTTGCGCGGCCACATCGGGCAGGCCGTAACGCTGGCGCGCCTGGCCCAGTGTGTCGGCATCCGGCTCTATCACCAGCACCGCCACGCTTTTCTCCGGCAAGCTGCGCAGCACATCGGGCAGGACGCCATCGGCAAACACCAGGCACACCATGTCGCGGCCGAAACACCGGCTCAGGTGCAGCGGACCGTCCGGCCCTGCCAGCAAGGCCTCGGGCGCCGGCGCGCCGGACGCGGCCAGTTCGCTGGCCCAGTCGCCGGCCTGCGGGCCATTGAGCGGCGAGCCGGCATAAGTAATGGGCGAGGACTGGCGCGGGTTGATCAGCGGGCGCACCTTGTCGTCGCTGAGCGCGAGCCGCAAGGTGGCTTCACGCATCAGTTTGAAGGCGAAGTTGGGCGGTGCCATGAACTCGGTACTTTTGGCGCCGTACGCGATGTTTTCGCGCGCGGCATGCACGCGTTCCACCGAGTAGGAATCGAGCAGGCTGTCCTGCGCCCGGCCCTCCATCACGGCGGCCAGCTTCCAGGCCAGGTTGCCGGCGTCATCGAGGCCCGAATTGAGCCCGCGCACACCGAAGATGGGCACCAGGTGGGCGGCATCGCCAGCGAAGAACACGCGACCGTGGCGGTAGCTGTCCAGCGTCAGGCATTTGGCGTTGTAAATCGATATCCAGAGGGGCTCCCAGGCTTCGTCTTCGCCAATCATCTTCAAATGACTGGCCACACGCGGCAACACGTTTTCAGGCTTGACGGCCTCGACCGGGTCTTCGTCGTCGCGGATCTGGTAATCGATGCGCCAGATGTCATCGGGCTGGCGATGCATCAGGATGGTGGAACCCGGGTTGGACGGCGGGTCGAACCAGGCCAGGCGCTCGACCGCGCGTTGGGTCTTCTGCACCACATCGACAATCACGTACTTGCCCTCGTACTGCGTGCCCTGGAGCTGCAGGCCGAGCTGCTCACGCACCGTGCTGCGCCCGCCATCGCAGGCGATCACCCAGTCGGCGCGCACCGTGTGCAAGCCTGATGCGTTCTGCACATCGACTTCAACGCCGTCGGCCTGCGGACGCACCGCCGCCACGCGGCTGGACCAGCGCACATCCGTGTGGTCGGCGCCTGCGCGGTGGGCAAACTCTTCCACATAAAACTGCTGGATGTTGACCATGGGCGCAAAACGCTGGCTGGGCTCGCTGGGCATCTGGAAATGCAGGACCTCGGCGTCGCGCCAGTAGCTGCGCCCGCCCACCCAGGACAGGCCCTTGTCCACCAGCGGCTTGTCGGCGCCCACCCAGCCGAGGATTTCCTGCGAACGGCGCGACATGCAGATGGCGCGGCTTCCGCTGCAGTAGCTGTCATCGGCCTCGATCACCAGGCAGGCGATGCCGTGGCCGGACAACAAGGCGGCGAGCGTCAGGCCCACCGGCCCGCCCCCGGCAATCAGGACGGGCACATGGGCAGGCAGCGGGGAAACATCAGGGGTCATGGCAGCGGCTTTGGGTTGTGCCCCCCACTGTATCCGCAACTGGTTGCGCCCGCAACCACTTGGCAAAGGCGAAAAAAGGCCCCGCTCAAGGGCGGGGCCAAACGGAGGAGACCTGTGTCAGTTACTTGCGGAGGATGGCGCGCGCAGCGGCCATATCGGCGTCATACGCGACCTTGGCGTCGCGGCGGCAAGCGGTTCGTTCGGCCGCAGCCATGGAGGCGCACTCCGCCAGCCACAGCTTGTACCCGCCGCCGGCTTCGTTGATGGCGGTGCGATAACGCTGCTGCGGCGTCATGTCGGCAACGGCGCCACGCTCGAGCAGGCGCTCATGGATCTCCGCCGGCTGAGCCAGGGCGGCAGAAGCGGCGACGGCCAGAATCGCGGAAGTGAGGACGGCGGACAGTGATGTGTTCATGACAGAGCTCGGTTGTTGGGTTGCAAAACCGCCCGTTTCGATCCCGGCGGTGGAGGGGCTGCGTTCATCTTAGGACGGGCCCAGGGCGCGGCATGTAGGACAGTCTGCCGTCCTACGGTGGTGCTGGCCGCCTGCCGACAATCGCCTTCCGCGCTCCCTCCTACAGTCGGCTTCCAGGTGCTGCGCTGCAGCCAATTTCCGGGAACCCCAGATGCCATCGACGCTTGCCCCCCTGCTCCCCCGCCCCGCGATCCTCCGCGGAGCCGCCTGAACATGGCTTCCCGTGCATTGTGGAAAGGCGCCATCAGCTTCGGGCTGGTGCACATTCCGGTATCGCTGCATTCGGCGACGACCGAAAGCGGCATTGACTTCGACTGGCTGGACAAACGCAGCATGGACCCGGTCGGCTACAAACGCATCAACAAGAAGACCGGCAAGGAAATCACCAAGGAAAACATCGTCAAGGGCATCGCCTGGGAGGATGGCCAGTATGTGGTGCTGTCCCCGGAGGAGATTGCGGCGGCCTATCCCAAAACCACGCAGACCATAGAGATCGAGAGTTTTGTGCCGAACACGGACATTCCCTTTGTCTACCTGGAGCGGCCCTATTACATTGCGCCCATCAACAAGGGCAAAAAAGTTTATGCGCTGCTGCGCGACACCCTGCTGAAAACCCAGCGCGTGGGCATCGCCCGCGTGGTGATCCAGACCAAGCAGCACCTGGCCGTGCTGGTGCCTTCCGGTCCCGGGCTGATCCTGAACCTGCTGCGCTGGGGCGCCGACATCCGCAGCTGGGAAGACCTGGACCTGCCGGCCGAAGGCGCCAAAGCCGCCGGCCTGACCGACAAGGAGTTGTCCATGGCCAAACAGCTGGTGGACGACATGACCGGCAAGTGGCAGCCCGACCAGTTCAGCGACTCCTTCAAGGACGACATCATGGCGCTGGTCGAGCAGAAGGTGAAAGAAGGCAAGGTCGAAACCGTGGAGCAGCCGGAGCAGGATGAGGAAAGCGCGGGCCGGTCCGGCGCCAAGATCATCGACCTGACCGAGTTGCTGCAGCGCAGCCTGCGCAACAAGGGCGGGGCGGGCAAGGCCGGCGACAGCGCGGCCAAACCCCCGGCCAAAAAGGCTGCGGCCAAAACCGCGCGCAAGCCTGCCGCCAAAGCGGCGCCGGCCCGGCGCAAGGCGGCCTGACGCTGCATGGCCCCACGCGCGACCGCCACTGCCGATCCGCTGGCGAGCTACCGCAACAAACGGGATTTCCGCCGCACGCCCGAGCCGGCCGCGGGCGGGCGCCGCTCGAAAACCCTGAGCTTTGTGGTTCAGAAACACGACGCGAGCCGGCTGCACTACGACTTCCGGCTCGAGCTCGACGGCACCCTCAAAAGCTGGGCTGTGCCCAAGGGCCCCAGCCTGGATCCCACGGTCAAACGCATGGCGGTGCAGGTGGAGGACCACCCGATTTCTTATGCACGGTTCGAGGGCGCCATTCCCGCCGGGCAATACGGCGCCGGCAACGTGATTGTGTGGGACCAGGGCAGCTGGCAGCCGGTCGGTGATGCGGTCAGGGCCCTGAAGGCGGGCAAGCTCAAGTTCGAGTTGCAGGGCAACAAGCTCAAGGGCCACTGGACGCTGGTGCGCATGCATGGCAAGGGCGACGAGCGCCAGCCACCCTGGCTGCTGATCAAGGAAAAAGACCAGCAGGCGCAGGCAGCTGCCGACTACGATGTGCTCGAGGCCCTGCCGGACAGCGTGCTGACCGGACAGCCACTGGCCCCGAGAAAAAAGGCCGCGGCCACCTCTGCGGCGGCCCCCAAAAAGGCGGCCGCCCAAACGCCCGCCAAACGCGCCGCCAAAACCCGCCGCTCACTGCCGCCGGACGCCCTCAAGGCGGCGCTGCCAGCCACGCTGGCGCCCGAACTGGCAACACTGGTCTCGGCCGTTCCGCAAGACGACGGCGACTGGCTCTACGAAATCAAGTTCGACGGCTACCGCCTGATGACCCGCGTCGACGGGAAGACCATCCAGTGTTTCACCCGCAACGGCCACGACTGGTCGGCAAAACTGCCGGCCCTGGTCAAGGCATTGTCCGGGCTCGGCCTGAAGTCGGGCTGGCTGGACGGCGAAATCGTGGTGCATGGCAAGGACGGTGTGCCCGACTTCGGCGCCCTGCAAAACGCCTTCGACAGCGCCAGTACCGCGCAGATCGTGTATTACGTCTTCGACATGCCGTTTTACGACGGCCATGACCTGCGCGAAGTGCCGCTGGTCCAGCGGCGCGAACTGCTGCGCGGCCTGGTCAGCGGCGCCGGGCTGGACGCTGTGCGGTTCAGCGAGACCTTCGACAGCGGCGCCCAGGACCTGCTGGATTCGGCGGCGCGCCTGGGGCTGGAAGGCGTGATCGGCAAACGCGCCGCGTCCACCTATGTGTCGCGGCGCTCGACCGACTGGATCAAGGTCAAGACCCAGCTGCGCCAGGAGTTCGTGATCGGCGGTTATACCGAACCCCAGGGCTCACGCACCGGTCTGGGCGCGCTTCTGCTCGGTGTTTACAACGCGCAGGGCGAGCTCAAACATGTGGGCAATGTGGGCACCGGGTTCAACGAAAAAACCCTCAAAAGCCTGCTGGCGGCGTTGAAGCCGCTCAGCACCGCCCGCACCGCATTTGCCGGGCTGCCCTCCTCCGTCAAAGGCCACTGGGTCGAACCCAAACTGGTGGCCGAGGTGGTTTTTGCCCAGTGGACCCACGCCGGCAATATCCGCCATGCGGTGTTCCAGGGCTTGCGCAATGACAAGCCGGCACGCAAGGTCGTGCGTGAAACTGCCTTACCCGTGGAGAACATCATGGCCGCCAAAAAACCCGCCACCGCAAAAAAGGCCGCAGCAAAAAAAGCTGCCGTCAAAAAACCTGCGGCCGCAAAACCTGCGGCGGCAAAACCCGCGGCAGCCTTGCCACCGGTCAGCACCGGCAAGCTGCGTATCACCCACCCCGAACGCATCATCGATCCCGGCACCGGCTTCACCAAGCTGGAACTGATCGAACACTATGCGCGCGTGGCGCCGCTGATCCTGCCCCACCTCAAGGCCAGGCCGGTCGCGCTGGTGCGCGCGCCCGACGGCATCACCGGCGAGCTGTTTTTCCAGAAACACGCCGATGCCACCAGCATTCCCGGCATCCAGCAGCTCGACCCCAAGTTCGATCCCGGCCATGGCCCGCTGCTGGCAATTGCGACTGCGCCAACCTTGCTGGCAGCGGCGCAGCTCAACGTCATGGAGTTCCACACCTGGAACGCCACCACCCGTGCCATCGGCAAGCCCGACCGCATGACGTTCGACCTCGACCCCGGCGAAGGGGTGTCGTGGGCGCAGGTGCGGGAGTCGGCCCAGCTGGTGCAGGCCTTCCTGAAGGAACTGGGTCTGCCCTGCTTCATCAAGACCAGCGGCGGCAAGGGCCTGCATGTGGTGGTGCCGCTCAAGCCCTCGTATGACTGGGACACGGTCAAGGCGTTTTCACAGGCCATCGTGCAGCACCTGTCCAGCGTCATCCCCGAGCGTTTTGTCGCCAAAAGCGGCCCGCGCAACCGGGTCGGCAAGATATTTCCCGACTACCTGCGCAACGGCTTTGGCGCCACCACCGTCTGTGCCTGGTCGCTGCGTGCCCGCCCCGGCCTCGGCGTGTCGGTGCCGATCGGCTGGGACGAACTCGACCAGCTGAGCAGCGCAGCGCACTGGCATGCGCGCAACATCGGCGAGCGCCTGGCCACCGGCAACGCGCCGTGGGAGGACTATGAATCGTCACGCGTCACATTGTCGGCAGCGATGAAAGCCATGGACTTCAAGCCGGGTGGCGCAGCCGGCACCCGGGCGCGTTCCCGCAAGGGCTGAGCCCGCGTGTAGGCCGGCCATCACAAGGCGACGCGTTGTCCGCCGACACCCGTGCAGCCCGCCCGCACCTTGAGCCGTGGCCGGCATGCGCCTATCGTCCATCCATCACTGGTGCGTTGTCAGGCGGCCGGTGTCACCCAGACACACCTCGTCCACCCCGCCAGGAGCCCGTCATGAAACATGTTTACACCGCCCTGCCCGCGCTGCTTGCCCTGATGTTCCTGACCGGCTGCCCGCAGTCCAAAACGCCGGACACGCCGCCCATGGTGCCGCAACCCAAAGCCGCAGCCGGCCTGACGGGGCTGTCTTGAAGCGCTTCACGGGCGGGGCAACATCGTCGGCCCTGTTGCTGGTGGCCCTGGGCCTCACGGCATGCAGCGGGCTGGGCACGCCGCCAGCCGGCGCATCGCGTCAGGTCGAGTTGGAAGGACGGTCCTACCAGGTCGAGCAGATCACCGCCAGCACCTGGACGGCCACACCGCCAGCCGGACAGCCCGGGCAGGAGACCGGGGCCGCCCGCCTGGTCCAGGCCATCGAGAAGGCCTCGGGTTGCAAGGTGACCGACAGCAGCTTCGGCCAGCAAGCCGGGCAGCTCAACGCCCAGGTGGATTGCGGCAGCAGGCTGAAAAACTGATTAAATAGAGCGCCACCCCTTGTCCAGCAAGCGCGGGCAGCTACCAAATGAATAGCAAGCCACACCTTGCACACCCCTCGCCCTCGCCCACATCACTTGAGCACCCGACGCGTACGCCGACTGCGCAGCGGGTCCACACTGCATCGACAACAAGCACCGAGGAAACCATGATCACCCACCGTCACCCCCTGAAAAAACTGCTGCTGGCCGCCGTGCTCGCAGCTGCCGCGGCCGCACCGGCCGTCGCACAGCTCACCATCAACATCGGTGTTTCGCCGCCGCCGGTCCAGCAGGAAGTGATTCCGGTGCTGCCGCCGAACCAGACCTGGGCCCCGGGCTACTGGGCCTGGAACGGTGATCGCCATGTCTGGGTGCGCGGCCGCGCCATCAACAAGCGTGACGGTTACCGCTGGGCGCCCGACACCTGGGTGCAAACCGGCAATGGCTACACCCGCCAGCCCGGCTACTGGGTGCGCGACACCCGCCACGCGGTGAAAGAGAAAAAGCCCAAAAAGCCCAAACACGACAAGCACTCCGGCGCTCACCCGGGCAAGGGCCATGGCCACGGACCCAAACACTGAGGGCCGCAGCGCGCGGGCACAAAAAAAGCTGGCCGAGGCCAGCTTTTTTGTTTCAGTCAGCGCCCGCTCAGGCAGCGGCCTTCAACGCATCGCGCATGGCCTTGACCTGGTCATGGTTGCGTTGTGCACCCTGCGCCTGGCGTTCTATCAGTGAACGTACACCGGAGGGCAGGTCGTCTTCCTTGAGCGCCTTGCGGTAGCGGGCCAGGGCTGCATCCTCGCCGCGTTCGCACTCTTCCAGCATGGCCAGGTCGGTGTAACCGCTGAGTGCACCGCGCACCGAGACCCAGCCGCGGTGCATGGCGCCGCTGGTGGTGCCGCCTTCGTCGGGCTCACCGCCGAGCTGGCGAATTTGTCCGGCCAGTTCAGCCGCTGCGCCGCGGCATTCATCAGCCCGGCGAAGCAGCAGGGTTTTGAGGTCCTGCGCCTTCACATGTTCGGCCGACTGGGTAAAACCGTACTCGCCATCGCGACAGGTTTCAAGCAGCTCGTTGAGGGTGTCGATCACGTCGTCGTTGTCGGCGAGTTGCCCGGACACCGTGCTGCTGCCCGACAGCTGCTGGTCCACACGCGTCCAGGCGGCGCGGCTCGCAGCTTCGGCCTCCGGCCAGGACAGGCGGGAGTTTTCCTTGCGGCTGTCCCAGTAGACCGACATGTCGCTTTGTGCTTCGTCGAAGGTGCCGGTGTAGTTGCTGCGGCCGTACACACCCAGGCGGTAGGCCGGCGCATAGTCTTCGTAGCTGCGGCTGCTTTCGTAATACGGTTCACGTGTGTAGTTGTCGCGCCAATAGGCTTCTTCGGCCGTCGGGTTGATGGCTTCTGCCACGGCCTTGCCGCCGAGGCCGCCGGCAACGGCGCCAACAACCGCGCCTGCCACCGCGCCAACAGGCCCGCCGAATGCGCCGGCGGCTGCACCTGCTGCGGCGCCGCCCGCAGCAGCACCGAGGCCGGTGCCCACCGGGTGCGCGCCGGGCGCGTCAGTGATCGGGTCCAGGTTGAGATCCTTGTCTTTGTGGTCGAGTGCCATGGTGATGCTCCTTTGGGGATGATGGTTGGGATCAATGACTGTCCTGTCCAGACGTGTTTCTCGCCTTTTTCGCAGTCAGAAATTCATCCTCAAGCTGCATCCGCGGGCCTGTGGTCAGGCAGGGACATGGGCAGGTGTAGGAGAACGCGCCGTATGCCAGCGCAGGCAAAAACGGGGTGTACGAGCGTGCCCGGCCTAGCCGTCGAGCTCGGGGTAGCGGCGGAAAATCCCGTCCTCGTTGAAGGCGATGCGGCGCTCGCTGCCGAGGTAGGCCGCGACGCGTTTGTGGCCGGCCCCGCGCAGGTGCAGGGCCCGCACGTGCGGC
>CALRTF020000091.1:0-13841 GCA_943370985.1 Paenacidovorax caeni | reverse complement strand
AACGCCATCCTGCTGGTGGACTGTGCGATCCGCATGAGAGACGCAGGCATGGAACGCAGCGAAGCGCTGCTGATGGCGGCACGGGTACGGCTGCGGCCCATCCTGATGACCACGCTGGCCATGATTTTCGGCATGGTGCCGCTGGCCTTCGCGCTGACCGAAGGCTCGGAACAACGCGCCCCCATGGGCCAGGCGGTGATCGGCGGCGTGATCACTTCCTCGCTGCTGACGCTAGTGGTGGTGCCCGTGACCTACTGCTACCTCGATGACCTGGCCCAGTGGTTCAAACGGCGTTTCAGCGCCCGCCCCGCCCCCGCGGCCGCCGCAGTGGCCCCCGCTAAAATTGCCGGTTGATCCCAACTCCCACCCGATATTCACAGGCACCACCATGAACTACGAACAAGCCCGCTTCAACATGATCGAGCAGCAGATCCGCCCCTGGGAAGTGCTGGACAGCCAGGTATTGGCCCTGCTGGCCGTGGTCAAACGCGAAGACTTCGTGCCGCCCGCCAAACGCGCGCTGGCCTTTGCCGACATGGAAATCCCGCTGGGCGGCAAACCCGGCCAGTGCATGCTGGCGCCCAAGGTGGAGGCACGCATCCTGCAGGACCTCGGCGTGCAAAAACACGAAAAAGTCCTCGAAATCGGCGCCGGCTCCGGTTACATGGCAGCCCTGCTGGCGCACCGCGCGCAGCAGGTGATCACGCTGGAGATCGACGCCGACCTGGCGCAGCTCGCGAGAGACAATCTCAAGAAGGCCGGCATCTACAACGCCGAAGTGCGCACCGGCGACGGCGCCTCCAGACTCGACCAGGTCGTCTCGAGCAATGACCCGCTGAGCGGCCCCTTCGATGTGATCGTGCTCAGCGGATCGGTTGCCGAAGTACCCCCCGCCCTGCTGGCCATGCTCAAGCCGGGCGGCCGGCTCAGCGCCATCGTCGGCGTGGAACCCATGATGCGCGCCACCCTGGTCACGCGTGTCGGTGAAACCGCCTTCCGCACGACCCAGGCCTGGGACACGGTGGCACCCCGCCTGCTGAATTTCCGCGAGCCCTCGAAGTTCAACTTCTGATGTTACGCACGAGGTACCGCCCATGATTGCCCAGCTCCTCCCTGCCGACTTCAGCGCCTGGCGCGACAGCCTGGACGCGGACGCGCGCGCGGTGGTGCTGGATGTGCGGGAGCCCTGGGAGGTACAAACCGCCTCGGTGACCGAAGACGGTTTCACGCTGCTGCGCATTCCGATGCGCGAAGTGCCGGCCCGTGTCGAACAACTGAAAGCGCAGTTTGGCGTTGACCAGCCCGTGGCCTGCCTGTGCCACCACGGCATGCGCAGCCTGCAGGTGGCCAACTTCCTCGCGCAAAGCGGCTTCACGGCCGTCGTCAACCTGCAGGGCGGCATCGATGCCTGGTCCCGGCAGCGTGATACCGCCGTACCGCTTTATTGAGTTGCCGTTCCACACCCCAGCCCCTTCATTTCACCAGGACACCCATGACGACGCTACTGAAAAAACCGGCCCTGCTGCCACTCGCTCTTGCCCTCGGCGCGGTGATGGCGGTGCTGGCGCCTTCGGTGCAGGCCCAGAACCTGGTGGAGCTGTACCGCTCTGCGCGCGATTACGACGCCGCGTACCAGTCGGCGCGTTCGCTGTATGAAGCCAACCTGTACCGGGCCGAGCAGGCCAGAGCCGGCATCCTGCCGCAGGCGGGTCTGTCCATGGGCGTGTCGCGGGCCAACTATGAAAACAACAACCCGGCGGTGGACCGCAGCTTCCCACAGCAGAGCGCGACCCTGAGCGCCTCGCAGCCGCTGTACCGGCCCGGCAACTGGGCGACCTATGAACAGGGCAAACAGCAGGTGGAGCTGTCCAAAGCCCAGCTTGAGGCCGCCGAGCAGGACCTGATCGTGCGCACCAGCCAGCTTTACTTCGACGTGCTGGCGGCGCAGGACACGCTGGCCTTTGTGCGCGCGCAAAAGGCCGCGGTCGCCGAGCAGCTCGCTTCGGCCAAACGCAATTTCGAGGTGGGCACCTCCACCATCACCGACTCGCGTGAAGCCCAGGCCCGCTACGACCTGGTGATTGCGCAGGAAATCGCCGCCGAGAACGACCTGCGCGTCAAGAAGATCGCGCTCGACCAGCTGGTCGGCCGCACCGATGCCCAGCCGCGGCCCCTGATTGCCCCGACAAACCTTCCGCCGCTGGTGCCGGCAGACGTCAACACCTGGGTGCAGCAGTCCGAAGCCGTGCACCCCAGCATCCGCCAGGCCGAGGCCAACCTCGAAGTCGCGAAACTCGAGATCGACAAGGCCGAAGCCGGGCACAAGCCCACCGTGGACCTGACCGCCAGCTACGGCGCACAGCGCAACCCGCAGGGCAGCGCCAGTTCCCTGAATACCCTCAACTCACGCGCCAACACCACCACCGTCGGCCTGGCGCTGAACCTGCCGCTGTTTGCCGGCTTTGCCACGCAAAACCGCATCCGCGAAACCCTGTCTCTTGAAGAAAAGGCCCGCTCCGACCTCGATGTCGCCAGACGCGGCGTCGCACTCAACACCCGCACCGCCTACTTCGGCGTGTTGTCAGGCCAGGGCCAGGTCAGGGCGCTGGAAGCCGCGGAAGCGTCCAGCCAGAGCGCGCTCGACGCCAACAAGCTCGGCTACCAGGTCGGCGTGCGCATCAACATCGACGTGCTCAACGCCCAGAGCCAGTTGTTCCAGACCAAACGCGACCTCGCGGTCGCCCGCTACAACGTGCTGCTCGGCGGCCTGCGCCTGCGCCAGGCCAATGGCACCTTGACGCCGGAAGATCTGCTGCTGATCAATACGCTGCTGGCGCAGTAAGCAGGCCTCAGGCCAGCGCCCAGCGCGCCACACTGGCATACAGCGGAATGCCCAGGAGGATGTTGAAGGGGAAGGTCAGGCCCAGCGACATGCCGAGGTAGAGCGAGGGATTGGCCTCGGGAATGGCGTGCCGAATGGCGGCCGGTACGGCGATATAGGATGCGCTGGCCGCCAGCACCATCAAAAGCGCCGTGTTGCCCGCAGACAGGCCCAGGCCGATGCCCATGAGAAGTGCCAGGCCCGCATGCCCCAGCGGTGCAAGCAGCGCATAGGCCAGCAGCCAGGCGGGCTTGCCCCGCAGGCTGCCGGCGTTGCGAGCCGCCAGCAGGCCCATGTCCAGCAGGAAAAATGCCAGCATGCCCTTGAACAGGTCTCCGGCAAACGGCTGCATGGCGAGCTCGCCCTTCGCGCCGCTCAGCATGCCAATGACCATGGCGCCGAGCAGCAGCAGCTGCGTGCCATCGGTCAAGGACTCGCGCAGCAGGCGGGCGCTGTCGGAGCGGCCCGGTGCGGCCATCAGGGTGGCCGGCCGGTCCAGCGCACGCGCCCGGGTGGCCAGCAGCACGGCCAGCACGATGGCGGGAGACTCCATCAGTGCCATCGCCGCGGCCATGTGACCGCCGTAGGCGATGCCCTGGGTGTCCAGGTACTGAACCGCGGTGATGAAGGTCACCGCGCTGACCGACCCGTAGGTCGCCGCCACGGCGGCCGCGTCGTAGCCGTTGAGGAAACGCCGCAACAAGGCATAAGCCGTCAGGGGTACCACCACCGCCAGCAGCAGCGCACAGGCCAGCGTGAGCGCCACCTCGGCCGTCAGCCCTGAGCGGGCCAATGCAAACCCGCCCTTGAGCCCCAGCGCCATCAACAGATACAGCGACAGAAAACGCGATATCTGCGCAGGAATCTCCAGGTTGGACTTCAACGCGCCGGCCAGCATGCCGAACACGAAGAACAGGATGGCCGGGTCGAGAAAACCCTGCATCACAGCGCGCCCCCGGGTCCGGGCGCGGGCCTCATGCCCTTCCGGAGGCGGCCGACCCGCCCCGTGTTTTCCAGAGTGAAACCAGCACCCCGCCGGCGATCAGTCCGAAGGTCACGCCAAGCGACACCCCGGCCGGAATCTTGCCGATGATGCCCACCAGAAAAATCTTGCTGCCGATGAACACCAGCACCAGCGCCAGCGCGTACTTGAGGTACTTGAAACGGTGGACCATGGCGGCCAGCGCGAAGTAAAGCGCGCGCAGGCCGAGGATCGCGAAGATGTTGCTGGTGTAGACGATGAAGGGGTCATCGGTGATGGCAAAAATCGCCGGGACCGAATCGACGGCAAACACCAGGTCGATCAACTCGACCATACACAGGGCCAGGAACAGCGGCGTTGCCCAGCGCACCGGCTGGCCGGTGACCGGGTCGGGGTGTTGCACAAAAAAGGCGTTGCCGCGCACCTCGGGCGTGACCCGCAGGTGCCGACGCAGGAATTTCAGCAGCGGATTGGCCGCCATGTCGGGCATGTGGTCGGCCACCAGCCACATCTTGATGCCGGTCACCACCAGGAACACGCCGAACAGATACAGGATCCAGCTGAACTGGCTGACCAGCGCTGCGCCGACGCCGATCATGATGGCGCGCAAAACGATCACGCCCAGGATGCCCCAGAACAGCACACGGTGCTGGTACTGGCGGGGGATCGCCAGATAACTGAAGATCATCGCGATCACAAAAACGTTGTCCATCGACAGCGATTTTTCGATCAGGAAGCCGGTGAAATATTCGGTACCGCTCTGGGCGCCCAGAAACCACCAGACCCAGACCCCGAACAGCAAGGCCATGCTGATGTAGCCGGCCGAGAGCAACAGGCTCTCGCGCACGCCGATTTCGCGGTCGTCCCGGTGCAGCAGGCCCAGATCGAGCGCCAGCAGCGTGACCACAATGCCGGCAAAAAGCAGCCACACCCAGGCCGGCTTGCCAAGCACCGGCCCATGCAGGAATTGCATCAAAACATCCACGATAGTCGCTCCAGAAATAGGTTTGTTGCAGGCGCTGGCCGACCCGCCGGCGCAAGGACAGGCGCAGGCAGCCCTCGCCGCCGGATGGCCGGCGGCGGATCAGATCAGGAAAAAGGTTAAACGGCCGGTAGCGGCCGGGGCTCAATCGAAGATTTCGCTGAGCCAGGACTTCTGCTTGCGCGGGTAGCCGCGCTGCTGGTGGTGCCGGTAGTCGGAGTCCACGAAGTCAGGTTGCCGGTGCTGCGGCGCATGCTGGACAGGTGACGGCGCTTGCACCGGGGGTGCTGCGGACAGCGCAATCAGCTTGTCGAGTTCGCCGCGGTCCAGCCAGACACCGCGGCACTGGGGACAGTAGTCAATCTCGACACCCTGGCGTTCGGACATCAGCAGGGTGGCATCGGGGCAATGGGGACATTTCATCAAGGGTTCTCCGTAAAAAAAATGGGGCGCGCTGCAGCTCAGCGCTGGTGGGCGATGGCGCGACGGGGCGTGGTTGCGGGCTGCAGCTTGCGCAGCAGCGCGCGGACGGCGCGAGACAGCGCGCTTTGCAGCGCCGAACCCCAGTCACGCGCGATCGATGTGACCACCACGGTTCCGGCGCCCTGGGCAGTCAGCTCGACCTCGCAACGCTTGTCGATGCCGTTTTGTGCGCCGGGCACGTGCGACACCCTGACCCGGGTTCGCGGTGCGAGCCAGCCGAGCGGGCGCGTGGCCTGGCGTACCCGGCGCAGGGCAAATCCGCGAAGCTGCTCCAGCCAGGGCTGGCGGGATTCAAAAATAACCTGCATGTCGATCTCCTTCGCTGTTGGAAGCCTCGACGATAACGCGTCGGCAACTTCCTTAAAAGCAGATAATCATGAAAATACACTTCTGAAATTCAGAACCATGAGCAAGGACTTCAACTACCACCACCTGTATTACTTCTGGGTGGTCGCCAAGGAGGGCGGCATGACCCGCGCCGCCGACCGCCTCGGCATGGCGGTACAAACCGTGAGCACACAGGTGCGCGAGCTGGAACGCTCGCTCGGCTATGCCCTGCTCAAGCCCGAGGGCCGCGGCCTCACCCTGACGGAGGCCGGTACGGCGGCGCTGCAGCAGGCCGAGCAGATCTTCCAGCTGGGGGAACAACTGCCGGCCCTGGTGCGCGACGCGGGCAGCGCGCCTGCGGTGCGCCTGGCGGTAGGCATCTCCGACGGCCTGCCCAAGCTCGCGGTGCGGCGCCTGATGCAGCCCGTCATGCGCCAGCCCCGGCTCCGGCTGGTCTGCCATGAGGACGAGTTCGAAGGCCTGCTGGGCGAGCTGGCCCTGCACCGGCTCGACGTGGTCCTGGCCGACCGCCCCGCGCCGCCCAATCCCAACGTCAGGCTCTACAGCCACCCGCTGGCGTCATCGCCGCTGGCCTGGTATGCGCCCGCTTCCCTGCATGCGGCGGCGCGCAAGGGCTTTCCGCAATCGCTGTCCAGCGTCCCGGTGCTGTTGCCCACGGCCCATGGCGCGGTGCGGATGAGCATCGACCAGTGGTTCGACCGTCTCGGCATCACACCGAACCTCGTCGGCGAGTTCGAGGACAGCGCCCTGCTCAAAACCTTCGGAGCGGCCGGCATGGGGGTGTTTCCGGCGGCCGAACTGGTCCAGGAGGACATGCTTGCGCGCTACAAGGTCCGGCGCGTCGGCCCCTGCGAAGGGGTGGAGCAGCATTTTTATGCCATCGCCGCCCATAAAAAACTGCTGCACCCGCTGGTGCAAAAGCTGCTTCCGGCGGCGCGTTGAGGCCTTCCGACCCGCCCCGGGAAAGCCCGGGTAGCCGGCCGGCGCCGGCGCCTTACCATGCGTGACAGTGGGGGGGTAGCTCAGCTGGGAGAGCGCCGCGTTCGCAATGCGGAGGTCGGGAGTTCGATCCTCCTCCTCTCCACCAGCGCCTAGGCTGTGCTGGCCGCGGGCGCCGGGCTGATGGCCGCGGTGGGCAGCTGGTAATCCCGCTCGCCGAACAGGTCGATACCGCATTGCAGCGATTCGACCCAGTCGAAAAATTGCCCGATCGCGGCGCCGGCCATGGGCGCGCCGTGTTGCGGCACCAGCATGGAGATGTCCAGTTGCCTGGCCATGCGCGCCCACAGCCGCAGCACCTTGCCCGACACCATGTAGCGCCTGTGAAACCCCTCCATCCGCGGGATGTGGCCGCGCAGGTCGGTGACCGGCACCTGCGCGGCCTTGCCCGAGGTCAAGGACACGCCGAGGTCGCCGGTAAACAGGATGCGGCTGATCGGGTCGTAAAAATGGAAGTTGCCCTCCGAGTGCAGAAAATGCGCGGGCAGCAGCCACAACTCGCTCTGCCCCAGCGGCAGCCGCCCGCCGCTGTCGGGCACGCCGATCAGGCGCTGGTCGGTTTTGCCGACCTTGGTGAAGTGCGGCACAAAACGCTCCCACACCCGCGAGATCACCAGTTGGGCCGGCGTGGACGTGAGCCAGCGGTCCAGCGAGGCGATGATGTCGGGGTCGGCGTGCGAGGCGATCAGGTAGGACAGCTTTTGCGGGCTGAAGTATTTGGACATGCCCAGAAACAGCTCGTTGAAGGCCAGGTTGCCGCCGGGATCGATGATGGCGCCGGTGCCGTGGTCGACGATCAGGAACTGGTTGGATTGCACCGCCTGTTCATCCTCCTCGATGAGGTCGGTGAACATCAGGCAGGCATGGTGGGCGTCGCGATAAAGCTCGATGGGCATGAAAATCTCGGATGGCAGGCAGGAACTAGGCGCGACTTTAGAAGGGCCGCCGCCGCTGGCGCTTGATGCAGGTCAAGCGCCAGGCAATGCCTGCCCGTTGGACGCTGTTTGCTATTTTTTCAGGAGCACCAAACCCTTGCCAGACAGGGGCTGAGGGCTTATTTATGCCTGAACACCGGATTCGGGCAGCAGCCGGGCCGGATGCAAGTCAGCCGTAAAGCTCTGTAAAGCTGCCAACCCCGGCCACCGATCCGGCGTTAGGCATGTGACCATATGGACCCGAGGCCACGATGTATTCACACCCCCGCACTGTCACCGCCGTTCTGGCCTGCGCCCTGCTCGCCGCCGGCCCTGTGCTCGCACAAGCCGATGGCCCAGGCGCCGCTGCAGCCTGGCGCGCCAGTTCGCGCCTCGGTTACGGACCGAGTGCCACGACCGCAGCCGCCGCACAGCCCGACGCCAGGGCCTGGGCATTGCAGCAGATCGCCGCAGCTTTTGACGCCAGCCAGCGCGCACCGGCCATCCCGGCGGCGCTGGCGGATTTCAACCAGCCGGCCAACCAGCTGGCTGCCGGGTACGACGCCGAGCGCCAGGCCCGCCGCATGGCGCGTGCCAGCGACACGGCCCCCCCAGCGGAAAACTTCAGCCGCGAAATGCAGCAAAGCGCGGCGGCCTGGCGGCTGATGGCCTGCAGCGACCCGGCGCTGGAGCCGCCGCTGCTGGCACGTTTGACCGAGTTCTGGTTCAACCACCTCAATGTGTTTGTCGGCAAGGGGGCGGTGCGGCCCTTTGTCGGCCACTATGCGGTCAACGTGATACGCGCCAACGCCCTGGGCAACTTCGAGGACATGCTGCTGGCCAGCGCCCGGCACCCGGCCATGCTGCTGTACCTGGACCAGGCGCGCAGCAATGCGCGCGGCATCAACGAGAACTATGCGCGCGAACTGATGGAGCTGCACACCCTGGGGGTCGACGCCGGCTACACCCAGAACGACGTGCGTGAGCTGGCACGCATCCTCACCGGCTGGACCGTGGGCCTGCAACAGGGTGAAGCCTTCCGTTTTGCCGAACGCCTGCACGACAAGGGCGACAAGGTCCTGCTGGGCCGGACCTTCAGGGCCGATGGCCAGCGCGAAGGCGAGGACGCCATCCGCATGCTGGCGCGGCATCCGGCCACCGCGCAGCGCATCGCGCAGCGGCTGGCAGAAACCTTTGTGGCCGACAAGCCGCCCAGGGCGCTGATTGACAGCCTGGCCGCCACCTTCACGCGCACCCGGGGCGACATCCGCGCGGTCATGACCACCCTGGTGAGCTCACCGGAATTCTGGCGCGAGGGCCATGCCCTGTTCAAGACGCCGCTGGACTTTGCCTGCTCGGCACTGACGGCCGGCGGCGGCGTGAAGGACAAACGCGACATCCAGCTCACGCTGGGCTTTCTGGCGCAGGCCGGCCAGCCCATGCACGGCTGGCAGACACCGGACGGCTACAAGACCGATGCCGCCACCTGGCTGGCGCCTGAGGCGCTGACGCGGCGCGCCGACTACGCGATGACCCTGGGTGCACGCATGGCCGAGCCGCTCTACCTGCAGCCGTTTTTGAGCGCCACCACCCGCGAGCGCATCGCACGCGAGGCGCCGGCCATCCGCACCGGGCTCACGCTGGCCAGCCCCGACTTCATGCGCAAATAGGCCGGCGCGAGGACACACCATGCACCCCACCCATCTTCCACGCCGGCACCTCCTCGGCGCCGCAGCCAGCCTGCTGGCCGCCGCCCACGCACCGCGGCTCTGGGCGCAGGCCGCACCGGCGGGCGCAGGCCCCGGGGGCGGCCGCCTGGTCGTTGTGTTTCTGCGCGGCGCCTATGACGGCCTGTCGGCGCTGGTGCCGTATGCCGACGCCGACTACCACCGGCTGCGGCCCAATATCGCGATCGCGGCGCCCGACGGCAGCGCGCTGACCGCGCTCAGGCTGGACACCACCTTTGCGCTGCACCCGGCGCTGGCGCCGCTGCTGCCGCTGTGGCAACAGGGTGTGCTGGGTTTCGTGCCGGCGGCCGGCCTGCCGGTCCCCAACCGTTCACACTTCGATGCGCAGTACCAGATGGAAATCGCGCAAAGCGGCAAGACCAGCGCGGCGCCGGGCTGGCTCAACAAGGTCGCGGGTTTCAGCGGCCCTGCCCCGGCCGCCCTCGGCGTTGGTGAAGCCAACCCGGCCATTCTGGCGGGCGAAGCCGCGGTAAAGCTGATCCCACGCGGCCAGGCCGCGCAACGCACCGGCGTGCTGGCCAACGAGACAACCCGCCAGGCCCTGCTGGACCTGTACGCCGGGAACGACAAACTCGGCGAGGCCTTCCGCATGGGTGCGGGCAGCCGCATGCAAAGCGCGCAGGAACTCAGCACCGAAAAGATGGCTGCCGACAGCCGGCGCATGGCGGCGAAACCGGAAGCCGCTGCGCGGGTCGATGGCGCGCTGACCGGCACGCAGGCACAGAACGCGCAGATGCTGGCCGCCAGCAACGGTGCAGCCGATCCGGTCGGCCTGCAGCTCGACGCGCAGCACCTGGGCACGCTGATGCGCAACGACCGCCGCCTGCGCATCGGCTTCCTGTCGGCCGGCGGCTGGGACACCCACGCCAACCAGGGCCATGCCACCGGCCAGCTGGCCGGCCGCCTCGCCAGCCTGGCCACCGGGATCACCCAGCTGCGCCAGGATTTTTCAGAGCCCGGCGACGTGATCGTTGTGCTCAGCGAGTTCGGGCGCACCGCCGGCGAAAACGGCAGCCGCGGCACCGACCACGGCTTCGGCAATGCAATGTGGCTGATCGGCCAGCGCATCCAGGGCGGGCGCTGGCATGGCGCGTGGACCGGCCTGGCGCCCGGCAACCTCCACGAGGGGCGCGATCTTCCCGCGCACCACGACTACCGCGCGGTGCTGGCGCAGGTGCTGCGCGGCAGCTTTGCCTTGCCGGACGCCGCGCTGGCTACGGTGCTGCCGGGTGCGAGCTGGGACAGCCGCCTCGACAGCCTGTTGCGAAAATCCTGAAACCGGCGGGAACCAAGCGCTGCGCGGGCCGCTCCATCAGCCAGCTTTAACGCAAGGATTTGCATGCTGAGAAACCTCAAGGACCTGTTCGACTCTTTTTCGGCCCCTGCGCCGCCCTCGCCCGAAGAGCAGCAACACGCGCTGCAGCTGGCGACCGCCGTGCTGCTGGTCGAGGTCATGCGCGCCGACGCCGACATCAAGGCCGAGGAGCAAAGCGCCGTCATCAACAGCCTTCAGGGCAAATTTGCGCTGACGGGCGACGAGCTGGCGCGGCTGATGGAACTCGCGGCCGAAACCGCCAGGACCGCCTACGACTACCACCGCTTCACCTCCAGCCTGAATGACCATTTCACGCATCCGCAAAAGATCCGCATCGTTGAACACATGTGGGAGGTGGCCTATGCCGACGCGCACCTGGGCGAAAACGAGCACCACCTGATCAGCAAGGTCGCCGGCCTGCTCTACGTCACACACGGCGAGTACATCGCCGCGAAGATGCGCGCGAAGGAAGCGTTGAACGAATCCGTTGCGGCGCGCGATCAGCCGGGCCTGGGCGGTCTGCTGCCCTGAATTTCCTGCCAATGGCTGGCTGTTGGCTGCGAAATCCGCCTTGCATCCCCTCCCAATCCGACGGCCGCACACCCGCCAGAACCCGCTCAGCGCTTCCCGAAAACTCCGCTTCCGCCTGAGTTCTTATTTGGGCCGCGGCCGCTGCAGGCCCTGGTCAGGTTGCGACAGGGTGCCGGCGCGCAGCTCGCGCACCGCGTTGGCCACCGCTGACGCGACGTTGCGCACCTCGGCCTGCATGGCACTGTCGGCATCCAGCGTCTGGTGGCTGGTCGCATACGGTTCGTAATACCCGATGAAGCGGTCCAGCCTGGCCTGGCTGCCTGCGTCTATCAGCCCCATCCAGTCCAGCCAGTCCGACAGGCCGCGCCGCGCGCCTTCGATGCCGGCCACGTCACCATGCACCACCAGGCCGTAGACCCGGCCGGCCAGATGTTTCGGGTAGTCCCAGCCCCCGAGCTCGATGGCTTTGGCCTCGGCGGCCTTTTTGCCGTGGGTGGAGGTCGGGTCCGGGTTGCCGCCGTCGGCACAAACCAGCCGGTCAATCATCTGCTTGAGCGGCCCGGGCGACTGGTACCAGTACACCGGCGTGAGGATGATCACCGCGTGCGCCGCCGTCCAGCGTTCGTAGATCTCGTTCATCCAGTCGCCGGTCTGCGCCAGCGAATGGTTGGGGTAACAGCTGCAGGGCCAGTGGCACAAGGGCATGGCGGTGGACACACAGCCCTTGCACGGGTGAATGTGCAGCTGGTAGCTGGAGGTCGGCAGGCTCAGGTCCAGCACATCGACTTCCATGTTCGCCCGCTCGAGCACCTCCCGGGCCCAGCCGGTCATGCGGAAGGTCTTGGAAATTTCACCCGGGCAGGTGCCGTCATTGCGCGAGGAGCCGCAGACCAGCAACACGCGGGACGGTGTGGAGGGCTTTTTCCACGCCTCGGCGGCCTGGTCGATACGGCTTTTGGCCTCCAGCCAGTCCACCGACAAGTCGTAATCAGGGTCAGCGTAACCGGGCCCGGCCTTGCGCGTGAGCGGCGCCTTGCGGCCTTCCTGGTAGGCTTCCCAGGCGATCTGTTCGACCCGCGTGATCGCCTCGTCCTCGGCCCGGAAAGCCGGGTCGACGAAGGACTGCATGAAACGTTCGTGGAAACTGCTGCGCGACAAAGGGGCCGGCGCCTGGCCTTTTCGGATATCGGTCATGCGGCCAGTGTAGGCAGCACAACACGCGCCGGTTCGGGTTTCCGGCGCCGTCCTACGCGGCTTTCCGCAGATGTCGCAAGCCGGCCGGCCTGCCGTTTCAGGTCCCGACCAGTGACTCGATCACCAGCAGAAGCTGCGCAGTCTTGACGGGCTTGGGCAGGTAGTCATCCATGCCGGCTTCCAGACAGCGTTCGCGGTCGCCGCGCATGACGTTGGCCGTCATGGCAACAATCGGGGTGCGCGGCTGTTCATTCTTGCGCTCCAGCACGCGGATCGCGCGGGTCGCCTCGATGCCGTCCAGATCAGGCATCTGCACATCCATCAGGATCACACAAAAGTGGTGCCGCTCGAACTTCTCCACTGCCTCGCGCCCCGAGGACGCCAGGGTCACACGGTAGCCTGCGCGCTGCAGCAAGGTCGTCACCAGGGTCTGGTTCACCTGATTGTCATCCACCACCAGCACCGGCAGCTCCTCCGTGCTGCCGGGCGGCAGCGTCATCGGCGCAGTCAGCCGGACCGCGGGCGCGCGCAGCGCCGGAGCGACCTCGGCGAACGCCATGGTGAAATGAAAGCTGCTGCCGCTGCCGGGAATGCTGTCCACCCACAAACGCCCCTGCATCATGCCGACCAGGCGGCGCGAGATGGTCAGTCCCAGCCCGGTGCCGCCGAACCTGCGCGTGGTCGAGGTGTCTTCCTGGCTGAAGGGCTGGAAGATGTGCTGCAGCTTGTCGGCGGAAATCCCGATGCCGGTGTCGCTCACGGTGAAGTGCAGCATGTCCGCGCCGTCCCCCGCCTCCAGCGTGCAATGCACGTGCACCTTGCCCTGGTCGGTGAATTTCAGGGCATTGCCCATCAGGTTCAGCAGGATCTGGCGCAGGCGCAGGGGATCACCCACGATCGCCTGCGGCGCCACCGGTGCAATCGTGCTGCTCAGGCGCAGGCCCTTTTCCTCGGCGCGCAGCGACAGCGACTGCACCACCTCATCGACGACCTGGTACAGGTCGAACGCAACCTCCTCCATGGTGAGCATGCCCGCCTCGATTTTCGAGAGGTCCAGGATGTCGTCGATGATGGTCAGCAAGGCATCGGCTGAAGTTTTCACGATGCCGAGAAACTTGCGCTGCTGGGGCGTCAGTTCGCTCTTGAGCACCAGCCCGGTCATGCCCAGGATGCCGTTCATGGGGGTGCGGATCTCGTGGCTCATGTTGGCCAGGAACTCGCTTTTGGCCCGGTTGGCGGCCTGTGCGGCGGCAGCGGCGTCCTGCAGTTGCTGGCGCGTCGCCTCGCGCTCCTGCACCAGTCCGGCCACGGTGCGGGACAACAGGGCGATGTCCTGGCTTGCGGCCCCATCGGGAGAAGCGTCCGGCAGCAGGTCTGTCAACGCCCCGCGCAGCGAGGCCAGGGCCTTGTCGCGGCTGTCCAGTTCCTTTCGGAGGTTGTTGGCGGTCCGGTCCAGGATTTCAA
>CALRTF020000090.1:0-13881 GCA_943370985.1 Paenacidovorax caeni | reverse complement strand
TTTGGCGATGAAGCCGGCCGCGCGCGAGGCGATGTTGACGTACTTGCCGATCAGGTCGCTGTTGACGCGGGCCATGAAGTCTTCGGCGTTGAAGTCGATGTCCTCGTTGCGGCCGCTGAGCTTGGCCGCCAGGTAGTAGCGCAGCCACTCGGGATTCATGCCCAGGGACAAGTACTTGAGCGGGTCCAAGCCGGTGCCGCGGCTCTTGCTCATCTTCTCGCCGTTGTTCACGGTGAGGAAGCCGTGCACGAAGACCGCATCCGGCGTCTTGCGGCCGCTGAACTTCAGCATCGCGGGCCAGAACAGCGTGTGGAAGGTGACGATGTCCTTGCCGATGAAGTGGTACTGCTCCAGCGCCGGGTCGGCCATGTAGGCCTCGTAGTCCTGCCCGCGTTTGTCGAGCAGGTTTTTCAGCGAAGCGAGGTAACCGACCGGTGCGTCCAGCCAGACGTAAAAGTATTTGCCCGGCGCATCGGGGATCTCGATGCCGAAGTAGGGCGCGTCGCGCGAGATGTCCCAATCGCCCAGGCCTTCGCTCTGGCTGCCGTCGGGGTTGGTGCGCACGCTGAACCACTCCCTGACCTTGTTGGCGACTTCCGGCTGCAGCTTGCCGTCCTGTGTCCACTGCTCCAGGAAGTCCACGCAGCGCGGGTCCGACAGCCTGAAGAAGAAGTGCTCCGACTGCTTGAGCACGGGGGTTGCGCCGGACAAGGCGGAGTAGGGGTTGATCAGATCCGTGGGCGCATACACCGCGCCGCAGTTTTCGCAGTTGTCGCCGTACTGGTCCCGGGTTCCGCACTTGGGGCAGGTGCCCTTGATGTAGCGGTCCGGCAGGAACATGTTCTTTTCGGCATCGAAGAACTGCTCAATCGTTTTGGTCTCTATCAGGCCGGCCTTTTTGAGGTCGCGGTAAATCTGCTGCGCCAGCGCGTGGTTCTCCGGCCCGTCGGTCGAGTGCCAGTTGTCGAAACTGATGTGAAAACCGTCGAGGTAGGGCTTGCGCCCGGCCGCGATGTCGGCCACGAACTGCTGCGGTGTCTTGCCGGCCTTTTCGGCGGCAATCATGATGGGCGCACCATGCGCATCGTCGGCGCCGACAAAATTCACCGCGTGGCCCAACATGCGCTGGAAGCGCACCCAGATGTCGGCCTGGATGTACTCCATGATGTGGCCGATGTGGAAATTGCCGTTGGCGTAGGGCAGGGCGGTGGTGACAAAAAGGCGGCGCTGGGACATGGAGGGGCTTTGTGGCTTTGGAGGCTAACCGGCGATTTTAAGTCGCCCGGGCGCCCCGCGAGGAGCCAAACCCCCATGGCCCCCCGGTTTGGTGCACGGCGTTAGACTTGTCGCCAAGCACCCGGCCCGCCCGGCCATGTCAGATTCAATCGGAGACTTTCCCCCATGGCAGTAGAACAACAGGCCATCCTGAACGCCCTGCAAGGTGTGCTGGACCCCAACACCGGCAAGGATTTTGTCAGCACCAAGGCGCTCAAAAACCTGCAGATCAATGGCGACGACGTCGCTTTCGATGTGGAACTCGGTTATCCGGCCAAAAGCCAGCTTGCCGGCATCCGCAAGCTGCTGATCAACGCGGCCAAAGGCGTGGCCGGCGTCGGCAATGTGTCGGTCAACGTGGGTTTCAAAATCGCCAGCCACAGCGTGCAGCGTGGTGTGCAATTGCTGCCCAATGTGAAGAACATCGTGGCCGTGGCCTCCGGCAAGGGCGGCGTGGGCAAAAGCACCACCGCCGTCAACCTGGCGCTGGCCCTGGCCGCCGAGGGCGCCAGCGTCGGCCTGCTCGACGCTGACATCTACGGCCCGAGCCAGCCGATGATGATGGGCATCGAGGGCCGGCCCGAAAGTGTGGACGGCAAGAACATGGAGCCGATGGAAAACTATGGCCTGCAGGTCATGTCCATCGGTTTTCTGGTGGCGCAGGACGAGGCCATGATCTGGCGCGGGCCGATGGCCACCCAGGCGCTGGAGCAGCTGCTGCGCCAGACCAACTGGAAAGACCTCGATTACCTGATCGTCGACATGCCGCCGGGCACCGGCGACATCCAGCTGACGCTGAGCCAGCGCGTGCCCATGACCGGCGCGGTCATTGTCACCACGCCGCAGGACATCGCGCTGCTCGACGCCAAAAAAGGCATCAAGATGTTCGAGAAGGTCGGCGTGCCGATTCTGGGCATCGTCGAGAACATGGCGGTGCACATCTGCAGCCAGTGCGGCCATGCCGAGCACATTTTTGGCGAGGGCGGCGGCAAGAAGATGGCGGCCGACTACAACATGGATTATTTGGGCGCGCTGCCGCTGGACATGCAGATCCGCCTGCAGGCCGACAGCGGCCGGCCCACCGTGGTCGCCGACCCGGACGGCGAGGTGGCCGGCATCTACAAGGCTGTGGCGCGCCAGGTGGCGATCACCATTGCCGCCAAGGCCAAGGACTTTTCCAGCAAGTTCCCGAGCATCAAGATCTCCAAAGACACCTGAGCCCGCTGATGACGTCATCCGGTTTCCTGCTGCAATCGCCCGAGGCGGATCAGGTTCCCCGGCCTTGCGTCGAGGTGGCGGTGCTGATGCGGCGCGAGCGTATTGACAATGCCTGGCAGCCCTGGCGCTGGTCGCTGGCCGATGTGGTTCCGCACGAGCCTGGTTTCGGTGCCGGGCCGCGCCTGCTGCTCAAGGATGAGCGTGAAGAACGCTGGCTGCACCCGGGCTTTCGGGCCGAGCTGTTCACCGACGATGCCGAGGGTTATTACCTCAATGTCACCACCGATCAGCCCTGCTTCTGGGTGGTGTGGCGCATGGAGGAAGAGGCCGCGCTGGCCGATGAGCCGGTCGCCGTTCCGCAGACCGTGACCCTGAGTTACCACGATGCCGGCCGCTGGCTCGATGCGCAGGAAACCGTCGAGCAGGTGCGCGCGCCGGGCGATGTGGTGCAGTGGCTGCAGGCGTTTGTGGACGCACATCACGTGCTCGAAGCCAAACGCCGCCAGCGGCCGCAGAGCTTTCAGCCCTTGCAGGACCGCTTCGGCAACCCGGCGCGCGTGAGCACCGGCAAGATACGCGGAGGCTCCGGCCATGGCTGAGGAAGAGCCGAGCGGCTTTCTGGGCCGATGGTCGCGCCGCAAGGCCGATGTGCTGCAGGGCAAGCCTGTGGCCGAGCCGGCGCCGCCTGTGTCCGTGCCGGCTGCCGCCGCGCCGCTCGCGGCCCCGCCGGGCGATGCGGCGCCGGTGCCGACATCGGGTGCCGAAACCGCCGCCGAGCCTGAAAAAAGCCTGTCGCTTGATGACGTGAAGCGGCTGACCAAGGACTCCGACTTCAAACCTTTCATGGCCGGCAACATCCCTGCGAACGTGCGCAATGCGGCGATGAAAAAACTGTTTGCCGATCCGCACTTCAACATCATGGACGGCCTGGACATCTACATTGACGACTACTCGAAGCCGGATCCGATTCCCGAAGCCATGCTGCGGCAGATGAACGGCTCGAAGTTTCTCAATCTGTTCGCCGATGAAGAAAAGGCAGATGCCGGCAAAAACCCCGCGGCCGCCTCACCGCGGGAAAGTGCGAATGATCCTGCGGACCAAACCGTGGCACAGTCCTATGAAGACCCGGACATAAGCCGTCCGGAGCCGTCTCCCTCCGAACATTCGAGCCAACCCGAGCCATCCCCCGGTTCCGGCGCCAGCCAAGAAGACCATGCCGACACTGATTTGCGACTGCAACCAGACCATGCCGCTCCAGCCCCAGATGCTGGGCGCGGCACTCAATGAAACCCTGACGCTGCATTCGGCGCTGTGCCGGCGTGAAGCCGGCGCCTTCCAGAAAGCCGCGCAGTCCGGCGATGATGTGGTGGTGGCCTGCACCCAGGAAAAACGCCTGTTTGCCGAAGTGGCGCAGCAGACCGAAGGCGTCACCTCGGTGATCAAGTTCGTCAACATCCGTGAGACCGGCGGCTGGAGCCGGGACGCCTCCGGCGCCATGCCAAAAATTGCCGCGCTGCTGGCTGCCGCCCATTTGCCCGATGCCGAGCCCGTCGCCACGGTCACCTACAAAAGCACAGGCCGCCTGCTGATCATCGGCGCGGTAGACCAGGCGGAGCAGCTTGCAGCGCTGGTGGCCGACACACTCGATGTGACGATTTTTGCGCAGGGTGTGTCCGGCCAGGCACCGACAGGCTTGCCCGCCCAGGAACGCCGCTATCCCGTGATCGGCGGCAGCGGCCTCAAACTCAAGGGCTGGCTCGGTGCTTTTGAAGCCAGCTGGGACAAGAGCAATGCCATCGACCTGGACCTGTGCACGCGCTGCAATGCCTGTGTGGCCGTGTGCCCGGAAGGCGCCATCGACCTGAGCTACCAGGTCGACAACAGCAAGTGCACATCCCACCGCGACTGCGTGGCAGTTTGCAAGGTGGCTGGCGCCATCGATTTCGGCCGCGAGCCGCAGGCCGTGACTGAGGCCTTCGACCTGGTGCTGGACCTGGGGCGCGAGCCCCTGATCACGCTGCATGCGCCACCCCAGGGCTATTTCGCCCTCGAGATGTCGGCCGGGATCGCATCGCCCGGCCTGCTGCCGCTGGTGGTCAAGCTGCGCGACATGGTCGGCGAATTCGAAAAGCCCAAATTTTTTGCCTACAAACAAAAGCTCTGTGCCCACAGCCGCAACGAAACCGTCGGCTGCAAGGCCTGTATCGACATCTGCTCGGCCGGTGCGGTCAGCAGCCAGAAGGAACGCCAGCAGATCGTTGTCAATCCCAACCTCTGCATCGGCTGCGGCGCCTGCACCACGGTCTGCCCGACCGGCGCGCTGACCTATGCCTACCCGCGCGCCAGCGAGCAGGGGGTGCGCATCAAGACCCTGCTCGGCGCCTATGCCAAGGCGGGGGGGCGCCAGGCGACGCTGTTGTTCCACAGCCAGGGCAGCGGCCAGCAGGCCATCGAGGCGCTGGGCCGCGCCGCGCAGCTCGACAAGGCGGTGCACGGTGTACCGGCCAGCGTGATCCCGCAGGCCCTGTGGCACACCGCCAGCCTGGGCCTGGATGTCTGGCTCAGCGCCATCGCCTTTGGCGCGTCCCAGGTGGCGGTGCTGGTGACCGACGAGGAAGCCCCGGCCTATCTGGTGGGCCTGGCCGAACAGATGACGGTGGCGCAGGCGATCCTGAACGGCATGGGCTACACCGGTGTGCATTTTCATGTGCTGCGTGCCGCGGCGGGGCAGGGCGCGGCGCTGGACGCCGAATTGCAGAAACTGGCGCGCAACCGGCCGCTGGTTCCGGCGGTGGCCGCCCGTTTTGCGGTGGCGCAGGAAAAACGCAGCACGCTGGACATGGCGCTGGACCACCTGATGACCCAGGCGCCGGCGGCCCTGCCGGAGGTCATCGAATTGCCGGCCCGGGGCTCGCCCTTCGGCAGCCTGCAGATCGACAGGAATGCCTGCACCCTGTGCCTCAGTTGTGTCAGTGCCTGCCCGGCCAGCGCGCTGCAGGACAACCCGGAGCGGCCCCAGCTGCGCTTCATCGAAAAAAACTGCGTGCAATGCGGCCTGTGTGCGACGACCTGCCCCGAAGACGCGATCACGCTGGAGCCGCGCCTGCTGCTCACGCCGCAGCGCAAGGAGGCGCGCGTGCTCAACGAGAGCCAGCCTTACCAGTGCATACGCTGCAGCAAACCCTTCGGCACGCTCAAGGCCATCGAGTCCATGCTCGGCAAGCTGGCCGGCCATGCGATGTTCCAGGGGGCCGCCGCCGAGCGCCTGAAAATGTGCAGCGACTGCCGCGTCATCGATATCTACTCGGCCGACAACGAAATCAAGATCACCGATATCCGCTAATGCCCATGAACCAGCCAGCCCAACTCGTGTCGTCCACGCTGGACGAAGAAACTGCCCGCGCCGAGGTCTACGGCCTGCTGGCCGCCCTGTATTACGCCGCGCCGCGGCCTGAGCTGCTGGACAACATCCGCGTCGCCGTGACCGAAGCGCCGGCTGCGGGCGCGGTGCTGGAGGCTTCGTGGAGCGAACTGGTGGGCGCTGCGCGCCGGCTGTCCGACGAGGCCATCACCCGGGAATACGAGGCGCTGTTCGGCGGCGTCGGCAAGCCCGAGGTCTACCTGTTCGGTTCGCACTACCTCAGCGGTTTCCTCAACGAAAAACCGCTGGCAGCGCTGCGCACCGATCTGGCGGCACTCGGCCTGGCGCGCGACGACGCCATGCCCGAGACCGAGGACCACGTCGCCTACCTGTGCGAGGTCATGCGTTACCTGATTGCCGGCGACGATGTGGCCGTCGCCAACCTGACGCGCCAGCGCGAATTTTTTGCGCAACACCTGCAGCCCTGGGTATCGGACCTGTGCGACGCCGTGGGGCGCCATCCGAAAGCCGATTTCTACCGCTGCGCAGCGGCGTTCACGCAGGTGTTCATCAGCGTTGAGGCGCAGGGCTTCGACATGCTGGCGTGAGCCGCCTTGCCGGGCGCGGCATGAAGGCTGCGCTGCCCCCGGTTTGCGTCCCGCCTCGTCTCAGATTGAGACACTTTGGGGTGATTCGTTGGCTGCAGGTCAAAACTAAGCATTCTTATTTTCTCCTATCGTTTTCCCCTAATTCAGCTCAGTCTTCCGATACAAATCGTTGCTCCCCTGGCCGGTCTGACGTAAAGTACAGCTAGGCACAACCGTGCATAGCGCACCGGTGCATATATCAGCAAGCTTCCTTGGAGACAACGATGCAGGACAGCCAGCCAAAACCCTCACGCCGGGGATTTTTCTTCGGCGCAGCCGCGACCGGCGCCGCTGCCGCCGCCGTCATGGCCCTTCCGGGCGTCCAGATGCCCGAGGCCGCCACGGCAGAGCCCAAGCCGGCGCCTGAAAAAGGCGGCGGCTACCAGCTCTCGGAACACGTCAAGCATTACTACCGGACCACCCGCATCTAGGGCCCGCGCCTTTCCCGTTTCCTCCCGTTTCCAGTTCATTTACACGGAGAGCTTCATGCTGCTCACGAAAAAGCCCCACGGCGTCCATGGCGATTCCCTGCAACGCGCCGGCTCCGCACGTTTTGTCCAGAGCCTGTCCCGCGGCCTGTCGAATGCCCTGCCGACCATGGACAGGCGCGCCTTCCTGCGCCGGTCCGGCCTCGGCGTCGGTGTCGGCCTGGCCGCGACCCAGCTGACCCTGGTCAAGAAGGCCAAAGCCGCCACGCCCGGCGCCGGTGACGGCACCGGGAAAATCGAGGTCAAGCGCACCGTCTGCACGCATTGTTCGGTGGGCTGCGCGGTCGATGCCGTGGTTGAAAACGGCGTCTGGGTGCGTCAGGAGCCGGTGTTTGATTCCCCGATCAACCTCGGCGCCCATTGCGCCAAGGGTGCGGCCCTGCGCGAGCACGGCCATGGCGAATACCGCCTGCGGTATCCGATGAAGCTGGTGGCGGGCAAGTACGAACGCATCAGCTGGGACACCGCGCTCAGCGAGATCAGCGCCCGCATGCTGGAGCTGCGCAAGGCCAGCGGCCCGGATTCGGTCTACGTGGTGGGCTCTTCGAAGCACAACAACGAGCAGGCTTACCTGCTGCGCAAATGGATGAGTTTCTGGGGCAGCAACAACTGCGACCACCAGGCGCGCATCTGCCACTCCACCACCGTGGCCGGCGTGGCGAACACCTGGGGCTACGGCGCCATGACGAATTCGTACAACGACATGCAGAACAGCAAGTGCGCGTTGTACATCGGCTCCAACGCTGCCGAGGCGCATCCCGTCAGCATGCTGCACATGCTGCACTCCAAGGAAACCGGCTGCAAGCTGATCGTGGTGGACCCGCGCTTCACGCGCACGGCCGCCAAGGCCGACGAATACGTGCGTATCCGCTCCGGCTCGGACATACCCTTCCTGTTCGGCGTGCTGTACCACATCTTCAAGAACGGCTGGGAAGACACCAAGTACATCAACGACCGTGTTTACGGCATGGACAAGGTCAAGGCCGACGTGATGGCCAAGTGGACGCCGGACAAGGTGCTGGAGGCCTGCGGTGTCGATGAGGCCACCACGCTCAAGGTCGCCACCATGATGAGCCAGAACCGCCCCAGCACCATTGTGTGGTGCATGGGCCAGACCCAGCACACCACCGGCAATGCGATTGTGCGGGCCTCCTGCATCCTGCAGCTGGCGCTCGGCAACATCGGCAAATCCGGCGGCGGCGCCAACATCTTCCGCGGCCATGACAACGTGCAGGGCGCGACCGACGTCGGCCCGAATCCCGACTCGCTGCCCGGTTATTACGGCCTGGCCGAGGGCTCGTGGAAACATTTCGCCAAGACCTGGGGCGTGGACTTCGACTGGATCAAGGGCCGTTATGCCTCGGCCGCCATGATGGGCAAGCCCGGCATCACGGTCTCGCGCTGGATCGACGGCGTGCTGGAGAAAAACGAGTTCATCGACCAGGATGCCAATCTGCGCGGCGTCTTCATGTGGGGCCATGCCCCGAACTCGCAGACGCGCGGTCTCGAAATGAAACGCGCGATGGACAAGCTGGACCTGCTGGTGGTGGTGGATCCCTATCCGTCCGCCACGGCAGCGATGGCGGCGATGCCGGGCAAGGCCGAAGACCTGAACCCGAACCGCGCGGTTTACCTGCTGCCCGCAGCGACCCAGTTCGAGACCAGCGGCTCGGTGACCGCGTCCAACCGTTCGCTGCAGTGGCGCGAGAAGGTGATCGAGCCGCTGTGGGAAAGCCGCACCGACCACATGATCATGCACCAGCTCGCCGAAAAGCTCGGCTTTGCCACCGAGCTGTCGAAGAACTACAAGATGCAGAAGGTCAAGGGCATGGACGAGCCTGTGCCCGAAGACATCCTGCGCGAAATCAACAAATGTGTCTGGACCATCGGTTACACCGGGCAGAGTCCCGAGCGCCTGAAGGCCCACATGCGCAACATGCACCTGTTTGATGTCAAGACGCTCAAGTCCAAGGGCGGCAAGGACAAGGAAACCGGCTATGACACCACGGGCGATTATTTTGGCTTGCCGTGGCCGTGCTGGGGCACCCCGGAGCTCAAGCATCCCGGCTCACCCAACCTCTACGACACCTCCAAACACGTGATGGATGGCGGCGGCAATTTCCGCGCGAACTTCGGCGTGGAGAAAGACGGCGTCAACCTGCTGGCCGAGGACGGCTCCCATTCGCTGGGTGCTGATCTCAACACCGGTTATCCGGAGTTTGACCACATGCTGCTGAAAAAACTCGGCTGGTGGGATGACCTGACCGAGCCTGAAAAAGCCGCGGCCGAAGGCAAGAACTGGAAAACCGACCCGTCGGGCGGCATCATCCGCGTCACCATGAAGGTCCACGGCTGCCACGTGTTCGGCAATGCCAAGGCGCGTGCCGTGGTGTGGAATTTCCCCGACGCGATTCCGCAGCACCGCGAGCCGCTGTATGGCAACCGGCCTGACCTCATGGCCAAGTACCCGACGCACGACGACAAGAAAGCTTTCTGGCGCCTGCCGACGCTGTACAAAACCGTTCAGCAAAAGAACATTGCCGACAAGGTGCACGAAAAATTCCCGCTGATCATGACCTCCGGGCGCCTGGTCGAATACGAAGGCGGCGGCGAGGAAACCCGTTCCAACCCCTGGCTGGCCGAGCTGCAGCAGGAGATGTTCATCGAGATCAATCCCAAGGTGGCTGCCGACAAGGGCATACGCAACGGCGAGCGCGCCTGGGTCAGCACCCCGACCGGCGCGCGCCTGAACGTGCAGGCGATGGTGACCGAGCGGGTCGGCCCCGACACCGTCTTCATGCCCTTCCACTTCTCCGGACGCTGGCAGGGTGCGGACATGCTGGCCTATTACCCGAACGGGGCGGCACCGGTGGTGCGCGGCGAAGCCATCAACACCGCCACCACCTACGGGTATGACAGCGTCACGATGATGCAGGAAACAAAAACCACCGTTTGCAACGTGGAAAGGGCATAAGGCCATGGCAAGAATGAAATTTGTCTGTGACGCCGAGCGTTGCATCGAATGCAACGGTTGCGTGACCGCCTGCAAGAACGAAAACGAAGTGCCGTGGGGCGTCAACCGCCGCCGTGTGGTCACGCTCAACGACGGCGTTCCCGGCGAAAAATCGATTTCGGTCGCCTGCATGCATTGCAGTGACGCGCCCTGCATGGCCGTGTGCCCGGTCAACTGTTTTTACCGCACCGAAGAAGGTGTGGTGCTGCATGACAAGGACGTGTGTATCGGTTGCGGTTACTGCTCCTATGCCTGCCCCTTCGGTGCGCCGCAGTTCCCGACCCAGGGCACCTTCGGTGTCCGCGGCAAGATGGACAAGTGCACCTTCTGCGCCGGCGGTCCCGAGGCCCATGGCAGCCAGGCCGAGTTCGAGAAATACGGGCGTAACCGGCTCGCCGAAGGCAAGCTGCCGGCCTGCGCCGAACAATGTTCGACCAAGGCCCTGCTGGCCGGCGACGGTGACGTGGTCGCGGACATCTTCCGCAACCGTGTGGTCCAGCGCGGCAAGGGTGCCGAGGTCTGGGGCTGGGGCACGGCCTATGGCTCGAAACAGGCTGGCCAGCCGAACGGAGGCAAATCATGATGCGCCTTGTTGTTTTGCTTTCCTCTGCGCTGCTGCTGGCTGCCTGCGGCGACAAGACGCAGACCGCCTCCGGCGTCAAAAGCGATACGGCCGCGTTCCAGGGCGTGACCGGCGCGGGCAACGCCTACAACGCGCCGGGCTGGAAGCCTGGCGACAAGACCGCCTGGGAGCAGCAGCTCAAGACGCGGCTGCAGAACGGCCAGAACGAATACAACCGCGTGAAGTAAGGGAGTTCCCATGCAAGGCCCCTCACGCGTCCTGACCGCCCTGGCTTTTGTGGCCCTGGGCTGGTCTGCCGCCGTTTCGGCGCAGACCGCGGCCGCACCCGCGGCGCCGGCAATGGCGGCCTCCGCGCCTGCTGCAGCCACCGCCCCGGCGACTGGCGGCATCCAGAGCCAGAACATTTTTGAGGTCAAGCCGGACGCCAGCGCCGACCCGAATTACGCCAACCAGACCAATGCCGAGCGCGCCAGGGTCCAGCCGGGCAACAACGCGCCGATGTGGCGCCAGGTGGGCGCCGGTGTGACGGGTTACAGCAGCCTGCCGAAAAGTGAGGCCCCCGAAGCCGGCAACCTGATCCAGCCTTTTGTGCAGTATCCGGGTTCGCGCCTGACCAATGCCGGTGAAGCCTGGCGGCAGGTTCGCAACAACTGGATCATTCCTTACGGCGGTTCGTTGTTCCTGATTGTGGTTCTGGCGATTGCGATTTTTTACTTCACCCGGGGCAGCATCAAGACCCACGGTGCCGACACCGGCCGCAAGATCGAGCGTTTCACGCCCTTCGAGCGGGCCGCGCACTGGTCCAATGCCATCGCCTTCTGCATCCTGGCCATCTCCGGCCTGGTCATGGCCTTCGGCAAGTTCTTCCTGCTGCCGGTCATGGGCCTCACGCTGTTCGGCTGGCTGACCTATGTGCTCAAGACCGCGCACAACTTCGCCGGCCCGCTGTTTGCCGTGTCGCTGGTGATCGTGTTTTTCACCTTCCTGCGCGACAACTGGCCGCAAAAAGGCGATCTGAAGTGGCTGGCCAAAGGCGGCGGCCTGATCTCCGGTGACGAGCCTGCGTCCAACCGTTTTAATGCCGGCGAAAAGCTGGTGTTCTGGGGTGGCGTGTTTTTCCTCGGCATCATCGTCGTGGCCTCGGGCCTGGTGCTCGACAAGCTGTTGCCGGGCCTGATTTACGAGCGCGGCACCATGCAGACTGCACACATGATCCACGCGGTCGCCACGGTGCTGATGATGTGTTTGTTCCTCGGCCACATTTACCTCGGCACCATCGGCATGCAGGGCGCCTACAAGGCCATGCGTACCGGTTATGTGGATGAAGCCTGGGCCCGGGATCACCACGCTTACTGGTATGAAGACATCCAGGCCGGCAAGATTCCGGCCCAGCGCAGCGAACCCGAAACGCCCGGCCGCCCCGTGCAAGTCTGAAAGCGAGAACCCGCATGAAAAAAATCCTGATCACGGCCTGCCTCGCCGGTTTGCCACTGCTGGCGCTGGCCAAACTGCCGCCATTGACCGACGAGGCCAAGGCCAAGGCCGCAGAGGCCGCGGCCAAGGCTGCCTGGACCGGCAAGGTGGACGCCTTCCAGCTCTGCAAATCGCAGGACAAGGTGGCTGCCGCCTACTTCAAGACCGCCCAGGCGTCGGGCAAGCCGACCAGACCACCCGTCGCTGCGCCGGCCTGTGCCGAGCCAGGACCGTTCACCTACACACCGCCCGAAGCCAAACCGCTGGAAGCCGCCGGCGCGCACTCTCCGGCTGGCACCGCCGTCAGCCCGCCCAACACCAAGCAGCCGGACGCGGTGGCCAACCCCGCCAAAAAACCCTGAGGTTTCCTTTCCTCCAGCAGGGCCGACCCGCAAGGTGTCGGCCTTTTCTTTTTGTTGTAGTCTTGCCTGATGCCCCAGCCTTCATTGCCCCACCTCACGAATGCCCAGGCGCCGCTGACCTGCGAGATCGATGCCGTCAACGAGTACGGCGAGGTGCAGAAAGTCGCCATTCCAGCCGAGCGCGCGCTGACGGTGTACGTCGACAAGCGCGAACTCGTCACACTGATGACTTTGGGCGCCCATCCCGAGCTGCTGGTGCTCGGTTATCTGCGCAACCAGCGTCTGGTCAGGGAGGTGAGCGACATCGAATCCATCACCGTGGACTGGGACGTCGGCGCCGCCGCCGTCAAGACACGCCACGGCATCGCGGATATCGAGCAAAAAACCGCCCAGCGCGTGGTCACCACCGGCTGCGGCCAGGGCAGCGTGTTCGGTGGCCTGATGGACGAGGTCGACCAGATCGCCCTGCCGGCGGATGCCCACATCACGCAGGGACAGCTCTATGGCCTGGTCAACACCATCCGGCTCAAGGAGACCACCTACAAATCGGCGGGGTCGGTGCATGCCTGCGCCCTGTTTGCCATGACGGGCGGCGACCCTGACATGCTTTTATTTGTTGAAGATGTGGGCCGCCACAACGCGATCGATACCATCGCTGGCTGGATGTGGATGCAGGACAGTTCTTCGGTGGTCGAGGCGAATAAAGTGTTTTACACCACCGGCCGCCTGACCAGCGAGATGGTCATCAAGTCGGCGCAAATGGGCGTGCCGATTGTGGTCTCGCGCAGCGGCATCACGCAGATGGGCCACCAGGTCGCGCAGGCAGTCGGGCTGTGCGCCATCGGCCGCGCGACCAACAGGCGTTTTGTCTGTTACGCCAGCCCGCAGCGCCTGCAGCTGCAAGCGGAACTCGCCGGCCCCAGGCTGCGGGCGGCCACCGAGGCCTGAGAGGCGCCATGGCATGATTCCGCCATGCATGACCAGCCTTCCGTTCAACACACACTTCCCGGTATTCCCGAAGCCCTGACGGTCCCGGCCGGCAACCGGCCTGACTGGCCGACAACACGCTGGCTGCTCGAAGGCTTGCGCGCCGCCTTTTTCCTGCCGCTTGGTCTCGGTAGCCGCACCCCGGCACCCTGGCAGTTGCTGCTGGTGGCGGCGCTGGTGTGTGCGCTGGAAATCGCGCTGCTGCGCCTGGAAGTGGCCGGCCCTGCGCGTTTTGACCTGCAAGCCTGGCTGTCCGGCTGGTGGGGCACCGCTTTGGGGGCCGCGCTGGCGTGGTGGGTGCTTCATCGCCCCGGCGCGGCGCGCGTTCAGGGCCAGCCGGGAAGTCCGGGTCTGGCCGCCTTTCTGACCGTGTGGTTCGCGGCCTCGCTTCCCAACTTGCTGCTGGCCCAGCTGGTGATGGGCGCGATCGTTCACGGCATCGTCGAGGCCGACATGTTCTCGGCAGCCTGGTTT
>CALRTF020000089.1:0-13960 GCA_943370985.1 Paenacidovorax caeni | reverse complement strand
ATGCGCGTGAACGTTTCAGCGACATCAACCAGGGCCGCCAGCAAACCGTGGTGACCACGGCCAGGGACTACCTGTCGTGGTTCGACCCGAGCTCCGACGCCGAGATGTCGGTGACAGCGCCGCGCATCCCGGCCAAAGTCCCGGTCATGACGGCGATCGGCGAGAAGGATCCGCTGTTTGCGCGCGCCAGGGCCTACTACGTCGACAGGCTGCCGGCCAACCCGAAGAACAAATACCTCGAAGTCCCGGGCGGCCACCTCGACACGCCGCGCAACGCCAGCGACGAGATCGTCGCCTGGATCAAAACCGCCGTCGCGCCCTGAACGCCGCCGCTACCGGGCGCCGGATCACCAGCCCCACAGCAGGCGGCGCGCCACCCAGCCCCTGAGCCCGCCCTCCTGCTGGACCTTGACCCACTGCTCGCGCCGCTCCAGCGTGCGCAACACATCGCCTTTCTGCGCCTTGCCGACCACGCGGCTGCCGGTGCCCGGCGCGCTGCGGATGTTGGCCACGCGCGACTTGACCACATGGTGCGCTGTCTTGCCGACCAGCGGCCGGTGCACCCAGCCGCTGTCGTTTTCGAAATCGCGCACCTTGAGCCAGCTGCCCTTGCGGCCGGTCACCTCCAGCGGGTAGCCGCGGTTCAGCGCCCACAGCGCATCGTGCTGCGTGCCCGCGCCTTCGCGCATGTTGACCACCGGCCGGTTCACGCTGACCATCTCGCGCGCCTGCGCCGCCTGCACGGCAAGCAGCGGCAACAGCATCAGGGACAACAGCAGCGGCAGGTTTTTCAGGCGGATCATGGCACTCCAGTTCAGGCAAGGTTCAACACAGGGGGAAGGCGCATTGTTGGCGCCATGCCCCCTGCTGTCAAAGCCGCGCCTTTGACGCAGCGCAGCGCATGGAATTGGCCGCGCCTGGTTTGCACCCGGCGCCCGCCTGTGTTAGGCCGCTATCACTTCGATAGCTGCTAGCCCATGCCGGGCAGGGGCCGGAGCCCGGTTTCATCCAGATTGGAGGACACGGCCGGCTCTTGCGCCATGACCTTGTCCGGCGTCATCGGTGTGCTGTACACGCGCCGCCCGGTGGCGTGGTAAATCGCGTTGCAGATGGCCGCCGCCACCCCGACGATGCCGATCTCGCCGACGCCCTTGGCACCGAGGCGGCTGACGATGCGGTCGTCCTCGTCGGCAAAAATCACCTCGATGTCGTGGATGTCGGCATTCACCGCCACGTGGTACTCGCCGAGGTTGTGGTTCATGAAGCGCCCCAGCGCGTGGTCGCTGTGGGTTTCTTCATGCAGCGCCTGGCTGATGCCCCAGACCACCGCGCCGCTGACCTGGCTGCTGGCGGTTTTCAGGTTCATGATGCGGCCCGCCGCCACCGCGCTGACCACCCGCGTCACGCGCACCGTGCCGAAGGTTTCGTCGACCCGCACCTCGCAGAACACCGCGGAATGCGTCGCGCGTATGTACTTCTTCTGCTTGAGGATGTTGGGCAGCAGCAAATACTTCTCGTCGATGCTGGCATGGCCGGTGCCCGCCAGGATGTCGGTCAGCGCCAGCGTCGTCGCCGGCGCGGCGCGCAGCCGCATCCGGCCGTCGACAAACTCCACATGTTCGAGTTTGGCTTTGGCAAAGGGCGAGTCATCCATGCTGCGCGCCAGCCTGAGCAGGCGCTTGCGGATTTTTTCGCAGGCACCGTCGACCGCCGAGCCGACAGTGGCCACATGCGAGGAGCCGCCCTCGATGGGCGCCACCGGCAGGGTCGAGTCGCCGAGCTGGAAAGTCACCTTCTCCAGCGGCAGGCCCAGGGCCGCTGCCGCAATCATGGCCATCACCGTGTAGGTGCCGGTGCCGATGTCGGTGGCGGCGCTGCTGACCTCGAGCCGGCCGTCCGCATGAAACACCGCGCGGGCGCGCGCAAACATCTGCAGCGCGTCCCACTGGCCGGTGGCCATGCCCCAGCCGACAAACTCCGTACCCTCCTTGGTCGCGCGCGGCTGCGGCTTGCGCCGGCTCCAGCCGAAACGTGCCGCGCCCTGCTCGTAACAGGCGCGCAGCTCCTTGGTTGAATAAGGCAGATCCTTGGCGGCGTCGCGCTCGGCATAGTTCTTCAGGCGCAGCGCCAGCGGGTCCATGCCAAGCGCGTACGACAACTCGTCCATCGCCACCTCCAGCGCATGCACGCCGTGCGCCGCGCCGGGTGCACGCATGTCGATCGGGCTGTACTGGTCCAGCGCCACCAGCTGGTAGGCCAGCTTCACGTTGTCGCAGTGGTAGAGCTGGCCCGACCAGTTGACGACCACCTCGACATAATCCTCCAGCCGCGAGGTCTCGGCCACCGCCTCGTGCAGCACCGCCTTCAGCGTGCCGTCGTGGTCGGCCGCCAGCCTGATGCGCTGCCAGGTCTCGGGCCGATGCCCAAAGGTGAACATCTGCTGGCGGGTCAAGACCACGCGCACCGAGCGCTCCAGCTGCAGCGCGCCCATGACCGCCAGGATCAGGTTGTACTGCGGCCGCAGGCCGGAGCCGAAGGCGCCGCCGACAAACGGGTTTTTCACCGTGACCTTGTCTTTCGACAGGCCGAACACATGCGAGACCATCCAGCGGCTGTTCTGCGAGCTCTGGGTCTTGTCGTAAATCGTCAAATGCCCGTCATCTGCGCGCAGCACCGTGGTGGCGTGCATCTCCATCGGGTTGTGGTGCTCCACGCCGCTGTAAAACTCCGATGCCACCTTGACCGGCGCCGCCGCAAAGGCCGCATCGGCATCGCCGGTCGGCTTCGGCGGCGGCGAATAACCGGCCTTGAGCCGGCTCGGCGTGTGGCTGCGCCCCAGGTGCGCCATCAAATTGGTTTCGTGCGCCTCCACCTCGTAGCTCACGCGCACCAGTGAGGCCGCATAACGCGCCGCCTCGAACGTTTCCGCCAGCACCAGCGCCACCGGCTGGCCGCTGTACAGGATGCCGTCGCTGTGAAAGGGCTTGAAGGGGGAACCGCCCGGCGCCGTCATGTCCTTGTAGAACAGGTCCAGCTTGCGCACTTTGGGCTTGTGCAGGTGCGACAGGATGTCCAGCACGCCCGGCACGGCGCGCGCCGCGTCCAGCTCGAGCGCGCTGATGCGGCCTTTGGCAATCGTGCTGCTGACCACCACGCCGTAAGCCAGGTCGGCCGCCGGCTGCTCGGCCGCATAACGCGCCTGGCCGGTGACCTTGGCGCGGCCGTCCACGCGCGATACCGGATCGCCGAGGCCGACGTGGCCGGTGCCAGCCTCCGCCACGGGCTGAATATCCCGGTTTGATGTATTCATAAAGCGCCTTCCTCCGTGGCGCTGCCGCCGTTGTTGCTGACGCTGCCCTGCAGCGCCGTCTCGAGTGCGCGTATCACCGCGCGCCTGGCCATGGCCAGCTTGAACGCGTTGCTGCCCAGGCCCAGGCCCCAGGCGCGCGCGCCGCGCAGCAGCACATGGGCTGCGCGCTCGAAGCCGGCCGCGCCGGCGCGCTGGCCGACCAGCAGGGCCTCGGCCTCGGGCAGGCGCCAGGGCTTGTGCGCCACGCCGCCCAGCGCGATGCGCGCATCACGCACCACGCCACCCTGGATGTCCAGCGCCGCCGCCACCGAGACCAGCGCAAACGCATACGAGGCGCGGTCGCGCAGCTTGAGGTAGGCCGAGTGCGCCACCAGCCCGGGCGCGGCCGGCAGCGTCAGGTGCGTGATCAGCTCGTCCGGCGCCAGCGTGGTGTCGATGTGTGGCGCTTCGCCAGGCAGGCGGTGAAAGTCGGCAAAGGCAATCGCGCGCGCACCGCGCGGCGACGCCACATGCACCGTGGCATCGAGCGCTGCCAGCGCCACACACATGTCCGAGGGGTGGGTCGCGATGCAGTGTTCGCTCGCGCCCAGGATCGCATGCTGGCGCGCCAGCCCGCGCATCGCAGGGCAGCCGCTGCCGGGCTCGCGCTTGTTGCAGGGCACGCCGGTGTCGTAGAAGTAATAACAGCGCGTGCGCTGCAGCAGGTTGCCGCCATTGCTGGCCATGTTGCGGATCTGCGGCGAAGCGCCCGCCAGGATGGCCGCCGACAGCAGCGGGTAACGCGCCTGCACCTCCGGGTGCCAGGCGGTGTCGGCGTTACGCGCCAGCGCACCCAACCACAGGCCGCCGTCGGGCAACACGCGGATCTCGTCCAGCGGCAGGCCGTTGATGTCCACCAGCCGCGCCGGCCGCGCCACGTTTTCCTTCATCAGGTCCAGCAGGTTGGTGCCGCCGGCGATGAACTTGGCCATGCCCTCTTGCTGTGCCTGAGCCTGCTGGCCGTCCGCGCCTGCATACGGGCCCAGCTGCTGCAGCGCCGCATCCACTGCCGTGGCGGTGTGGAAGTCGAAGGCCTTCATGCGGGCACCGTCCCGACCACGACCGGCCCGGTGGCTGCGCGTGTGGGGCCGGTCGGCGCCTCACCGAGCGCCACCTCACACACCGCCTTGACGATCTGCGGGTAGGCGCCGCAGCGACAGATGTTGCCGCTCATCAGTTCACGCACCTGGTCGGGCGTTCTGGCCTGGCCTTCATTCATCAGGCCCACGGCCGAACACAGCTGCCCCGGCGTGCAGTAGCCGCACTGGAAGGCGTCATGGCTCATGAAGGCGCGCTGTAGCGGGTGCAGGGTGTCGGGCGTGTCCGCCACGCCGCGTGCGGCCAGGCCCTCCACCGTGGTGATCTCACAGCCGTCGCGCATCACCGCCAGCGTCAGGCAGGCATTGATGCGTTTGCCGTCCACCAGCACGGTGCAAGCGCCGCACTGGCCGTGGTCACAGCCTTTTTTGGTGCCGGTCAGGTCCAGCCGCTCGCGCAGCAGGTCCAGCAGGCTGACCCAGGCCTCGACCTGCAGGCTGTGCGGCTCGCCGTTGATGGTGAGCGTGATGGCGTGAAGCGACGGCCTCGCGGGCGCCGCGGATGTCAGGGATGCAGCCATGGGTGGCTCCTTGAAACCATCGGCGCCACGGCAGCAGCCCGCCGGCGGCAAGGGTGGCGCTATCTGTTTGATAGCTGCCTGCGCACGCCGGACAAGGGCCGGGGCTCGATGGGAGGGTTAAAAGAGGGCCGGCCTAGTGGCCGGAGCCGGCGCCGCCGCGGCGCGATTGCGACTGGTTGCCGCTGCCGACCTGGGATTCACGGTCGCTGCGGCTTGCCGGCGTGCGCTGGCCTTCGTTTTTCTGCGTGGCGGCCTGCTCGCCGGTCTTGTTGCTGTCGTTGGCGACCTTGCCGCTTGGGGGTGCCTGCTGGTCCTGGGACTTGCTGTTTGCCATGGTGTACTCCGCTGGAGAAAGTGGATCTGTCTGTCCATTCTTTCCCCCGCGATCAGGGCGCTTGTCAGACAGCGCCGCGTGCGCAGGCACGACAACACCTTGCCGCGTCACGCTATCGATTCAGTAGCTGCCCGCGCAAGCTGCACGGGGGCTGGAGACCGGTTTGGCCCGTAGCCTCAGCCGATAGGCCGGATCCCGATCAGCGCGCCGTGGGCCCAGAAGGCAAACAGCGCCCAGCCCGCCACGCCCACCACCAGCGTGGCCAGGGTGCCGGCCGTGGTGCCGGCGGCATACACCGTGCCGGCCGCCCGGTCGCGCGCCCGCGCCGCGCGAAAGCTCAGCACCGCCCACACCAGGAAGCTGCCGAACAGGACCACATGTGCCAGGTTGCCATTGGCCAGCAGGTGGGCCAGCGCCCAGACCTTGACCGACAGCACCATGGGGTGGTGCAGCCGCGCCTTGATGGCGTTGCGCGGCACGTAAGTGGCCGCCAGCAGCACAAAGGCGATCAGCGTCAGCAGGGCCGCCAGGTGCCGCATGCCGCGCGGCGGCATCCACAGCTGCACCGGCTGCTGCCGCGCCAGGCTGAAACCCCAGACGATCAGCACCAAACCGATGATGGAAAGCGTCGCATACATCGCCTTCCATGGCAGCTCGCCGATACGCGCGATGGTGGCCGTGCGCCAGCCGTCGGCGACGATACGCACCGAGTGCACCCCCAGAAATACCAGCAGCCCGAGCAACAGAATCAGCATGGCGCGACCTCTCGATGTAATTAAGCGCAATTATGAGCGTGACATGGCTCACCAGGGCGGATACCCCTGCGCTCGCAAATTCATAGCTGCTGACGCAGGCGGGGCGGGGGCTGGAGCCCGATTTGATGCAGAAGATTCGGGCGCACTGAGCGCCGGCACGGTGGGCGGCCAGCCCGCGCCGGCGGCCCGCCGCGATGCACTGCATGCGCTGTTCATCACACCCCTTGTGTATGCTTGGGGCTTCCCTTGCCGAGTTTGTGACACCCGACACCCGATGCGCCTGCGAATTTACCTCGTCGAAGACAGCCCCGTCATCCGCGACGCCCTCTCCGAATCGCTCGAAGAACTGGTGGGCGCGCGCATGGTCGGCTGGGCCAGCAGCCAGGACGAGGCCATCAGCTGGCTGAGCGGCAACCCCGAGGCCTGGGATCTGGCCGTGGTCGACCTGTTTTTGCTGCAGGGCAGCGGCCTGAACGTCGTCAAAAGCTGCAGCAACCGCGAGCTGCGCCAGAAGATTGTCGTCCTGACCGGCTACGCCACCCCCCAGATGCGCCAGCGCTGCCTGGCCGCCGGCGCCGACGCCGTCTTCGACAAATCCACCGAGATCGACGAGTTCACGACCTACGCGATCAATGAGGTGGAACGGGTGGCGGGGGAGACGCGGTATTGATTGGGGTGGGGTGTACCACAGGACCAGCCCCTAACCCCGATTGCCCTTGACGCTCATCGTAGGGCTGAAAACCCGACTGATTAGTCGAGGATAGGCTGCTAAGCTGCACCGATGAAGACCAGTGCAATGGATTGGGCAATCCGAACGGCCGCGTTTGAGCAAGTCCGGCGCCTGCAAGAAGTCAGCAACCCGTTAACTGGCGCAGCCCTCGCTAACGGGTTTCAGTTCCAAGGGCAACGCATTGCTCTCGTCAACCCACGCGGGATATTTAAGCCGCGGCAAATGGAAGCACTGCTTTCCATCAAAACCGTCTTCCCAGAGCCTGGCGGAAGAATTTGGTATGACGACCAACGCACCGTTCACAAGCAAATTTATGACGGCGAAGAGACAATCGACTACTCGTTCATGGGAGCCGATCCCAACGCTTACGACAACAGATTGCTCAAAGATGCCATGGAGCGCCGTGTCCCTATTCTCTATTTCTTGGGCGTAGCTCCGGGCCGATACCAAGCTTTTATGTCAGCGTTCATTGAGAGCTGGCACCCAAATGAGGCCAAAGTGAAAGTGTCATTCGGCGACCTGGACTTAAGCGGTATCCCAAAGGTGTCTGAAAGCGGCTTGGCGCGCCGTTATGCACTTCGTCAAGTGAGGCAGCGACTTCATCAAGCTTCATTTCGAGGCGCGGTTATCAGTGCGTATGGCAATCGCTGCGCGTTGTCAGGGATGCCCGAACCGATGCTTCTGGATGCTGCGCACATCATTGCAGACGGCAACGAAGAGCTTGGCCACGCCATTGTTCCAAACGGCATCCCTCTAACAAAAATTCATCACGCCGCCTTCGACGCACACCTCATTGGCATTGATCCCGATTTCCGCGTGCACGTAGCCACGAGATTGCTCGACCAAAAGGATGGGCCGATATTGCAGGCGATGCAGGGACTTCACGGACAACTGATCCGCCTACCTATTCGACCGGTAGATGTCCCTGATCGGGATCGACTCGCGCACCGTTTCGAGATGTTTAAGGCTGCCGCCTAATGATCTTTTGTAGTACGCCGTTGTGAATAGCACAGCGCCTAGAAAAGATCTTCCTGCCTCTTTTTCACTGATTTGAGTTGATGGGAGTACAGGTCGTAGACGCCAGATCTGAAATCACGTACCCCGCCATAACTTGGATGACGAACGCAGTTGATCTCCACGCCAAAGTCAATCGCATACCTCGCTGCGTCCTGGCCTATCGAAACGATCCGTTTAATCCCAAGCCACTTAATGAGCGCATGGTTCAGTTCAGACACCGCGCGTAGCTCCCTTGTCGTAAAACGCCGGTTCGAAAAGTGCTCTTCGGCCTCATGCGGATGAAGAGGAAAGACATTCCAAAGAAGCGGCGGGCGATTTAGCCTACGAATGACATCCCATATTTCCGTTGCGGTTCGCTCCCTGATCGCCGGCCCGTGCGTTGCACGAACGACTGCTGCGCCGGGGTAGTGGCTTTCCACCTCTCCCAAGCGCTCCTCGTCAGTTAGCGCAAGACCCGTCCTCCGACCACCGCGATAACCAAGATCGCGCCCCATCCAGATAGTGTCCGTGTTGAGGCTCTGAATTGCAGTCAAATAACGGCGAAGGTTTCGTCGCCGCAAAGCAGGACCGTCTGGCAAATCGAACGCTGCACATCTATCAGAATACGGATTAAATACGCCGGGAAGCGACACACTCGCTAGCTCATCTACAAAACTCTTTGGGGTCATATGTCTCTATTGTTGCTGGCCCGGCCCAAACTCAGCGCCATGACTTCGGACGACCCTGAACACCTCTTCTTTGAATTCCCTGGAACCACGCATCAATCGCCTCAACGAAGTCTGGCTTAAACACCGACCTATGGCTACGCCCTGATGGATACAGATCATCACCATTAAAATCGCGCAGCTCATGAGGAATTTGAATCGCTTGAGCACCCCAATACACAAAGTCTTCCCCAATTAAGACAGCGTCCGCGCTAGTGTCTCGCTGCAAATTCGCAACATTAACCACCCCCCCGACAAGGCTGTGATGCGAGTCCTGTTGAATCCACTGGTCATTCAGTTTTTCATAGATATTGTCACCGTACGCCCTTCTATAACTGCTTGTAAAACTGGGCTTTTTAACTTCAAACCGCGCGTCGTTCCAGTACTCAGAAAAAGTCAATTTCTCGCTGACTCTCATCGCAAACAACGATTTTCCTATGAGCTGCAGCTCCGAGCTACCACATCCAATAATGAGATCCCCCGGTACGGCCTGCTTTCGAATTTGCGGCTTACATGTCGCAAGCGTGCATATGCCTTTGAAGGGGTTTGGTGCGAAACCATAGTCCCGCACGATTTTGTAAGAGAAGACGCGCATGGTCAGTCACTGACACTTAACTCTCGCAGGGACACGCTGCGGGGCAATGTTGCCATCGGGCAGCTGATGAACGTCTTTGCCCAAAATTACTTCCCGCAAATCCGACGATGCTGCATTCACAACGGCGTCTGCCGCATCATCGAATATCTGCGGAAGTGATGCGCTCCCTCCTGCCACGACGACTACACGGCCCTTGCTCCCCGCCACCGTCCCTGCTGCGGCGAGAACCGCATCAGTATTCTCGTCGCCCAAAAGGAAAATGCAAACATCTGCGGCATCGACACACGCTTGAACTGCTGCGTTCTGATCGTAGTCACCGCTTTTTATTGCTTCGGTCTCGTTTGGTTGAACTTCAACAAAACACACTTCGGCACCGTCCTCACGTAACCACCCAGAAACAGTCTCCGCAAGCTGAGCGAGCGTCGGAACAAAAACCAGACATGCCTTTTTGGTAGTCATACTCATTCCTTATTAAAGAAACCAAATTGATAAAGACTAGTCGTCCTCACGCCCCGAACGAAAACTAAGCGTGTGATTCTCTATATCCGCGACGACATATCCACTTCGCGCTTTTTTCAGCTCGCGAAAGACTTTGAAGCCATCAAGAATGGCTCTTTCCCATTGCCAGAGCGCGCATCGCTCAGGTTCGTATCCCCGAACAAACTCTTGAACCATCTTAAGTAGGTCATAGTCCAACTTATCCTGGTCGGCAAAAAGTCCGAGACTTAACCCTCGACCGAATATAAAAGTCGCAACTCCTTCCTCGATCAAGATGGCTCGTGCGCCGTCCTGATTCTCATCAATGCTTTCGTCACTTTTTCTCTTCAAGTGCAAAAGCGCTCTCAACACTGGCGACCAACCGAGGTGAACAGCAAAGGACATGTGAAATACGTCGTGAAAACGGTAATCATCACTTTCTAGCTTGTTGTCCGTCAACCGGTCGCCAATGATGATCTGATTGCATTTTTGTATGACATACGATCGATGACCGGTTTCCTCCTCCGCGATATAAAACTCCAGCTTCGGCGGTAACCGCTCGTTCCGGCGCAGACTCGCATCTATTCGGGGCGGATATTCCGGCTCAATCGGCCAACGACTAAAAATCTTGAGTAGATTCTCGCGCGCGGCCACATCCAGATCGATCTCGGCCGCATGAGTGGCAGCAATGAGGGCCCTAAAAATTTCGACTAGATGTGCAGATAGCTTGTCCCGATTAGCTTGAACCGCGTTTGCTCGAAAGTCGTTCAACAGGTCGCCCACGCACCCGGCTAATTGCAGAACCCTATTGCTGAACTCCCCATCGGAGACCTCATCAGCTTTGGTCTGCAGATCACCGAAGCAACCAAACTGCTCATCGACTATGTCCCAATCATCAATGTCTCTGGACATCCGCTGCGCAAGAACTGGGAGCAAAAGCCCTGCGCGAGTGGCGATGGTGGAAAAATACCAAAGAACGTCTCCAACCTCCTCGATGACGGCCATCCGATAGTTACCCGTTGAAGTCTGATCGCGCTGCCTCTTCTTCAACACACTTAACAGGCTACCCACTTCGCCAAAAAGCCCCAGTATTGGCAATTCGACGCCTTTCCTTTCGTACTTATCCGTAAGCGCAGCAACTTCCTGATATGCCTTCAACCCAACGGGGCCATCTGGTTCAATCCCCGCCGGAAGAACAACGTATGGGTGCTTCGACAAAGTCAACACATTCTCAAACATCAAGTTCTCCCTATTAGAGTTTTTCAACCGACTAAATTAACTGCCCCACATCCTCTGCAAATCCTCACCGTAACTGGACTCCACTACTAAGATCGCGCGCCCTCACCACCACGGCGCGAAGCGGGACCTAGCCCTTGTCTTTTGGCGGAAATGGGTCATTACCAAACGAATCCCTTGCGCGAATTTTCCCATTTCGCCCGTGAACGAGCAGCTCTGAACTGCTGTTCTGAGCAATATGTCTCCCTTGCTCAATCGCTTCCTTCTGGGTATCAAAAAGGCCACTCGCACGGCTATTTCCGGGGCGAATCGTTGCCCATTGACCGTCCCTGGGAACTACATGCACATCTTTTGGATTGCTCATATAAACCTCTTGAATTTTGTTGCTAGTAGGGAGATAATGGTTTACAACTTGCTGTTTGTCAAGCATCTTTGTAAACCAGGAGGACGTAATGATTGGAAAACGATTAAAGATGGCGAGAGATGCCGCAGGGATGTCTCTTCGAGACTTGGAGGCCGCTATTAAATTGGTCAGCGCTCAAGCCATTGGCAAATATGAGCGCGACGAAATGATGCCGAGTTCAAACGTACTGTTAGCTTTGGCCAAACATTTGTCGGTATCACCCGAATATCTTTTGAGCTCGCAAGAAATTACGCTTGAAGGCGTAGATTTCAGAAAGTCGGCGGCGGCGGCGGCTAAAGAAGAGCGCGCTGTAGAAGCGATGGTTCTCGATCACGTAGAACGGTATTTACAAATTGAAGATTTGGTTCCAGGGCAGGACAACTTATGGGTCAGCCCAAAAAGCACCTTTTTTTCTATCGGTTCTATAGAACAAGCCGAGGAAGCCGCAGAGTCGCTGCGCAAGCTATGGAAGTTGGGTATCGATCCAATCCCAATGCTCGCTGAACTACTAGAAGAGAAGGGGATAAAAGTAGTAACCCTAGTACTTCCAGAGAGTGTGTCCGGCTCAAAAGCGTTAGTTAAACGACGGAAAAATTCTGATGTGCCCGTCGTCGTCGTCAATGCCGCCCACAACGGAGAGCGGCAGCGCTTCACTCTTGCGCATGAACTTGCACATCTCATTTTGAAGTTCGACTCTTCTTTAGCGCACGACAAGCAAGAAAAGGCTGCGGACAGATTTGCCGGAGCATTTCTAATGGCGAAAGAGATGCTTCTTTCTCTGTTTGGTCAGAAACGCTCCTCAGTCTCTTTGGGTGAATTAATGGAGATAAAAAAGCTTTTTAAGGTCAGCGTCGCTGCAATCGTCGTTCGCTGCCGCCAGCTAGACATTATTTCGGGTCAAGCTTTCAGCTCGCTGTGGGGGCAAATCAAGGCCATGAATTTAAATGCCTTAGACACCAAGGAACCAAACTCTATCGAAAAGGAAGTTCCTAATCGCATGCAACGACTTTGTTTTCGCGCTGTAACGGAAGGATTGATCTCTGACGCCAAGGCCGCATCTGCGTTGCGGATTACGACCAGAGAGTTGGATCAAAAGCTTTCACTCGCCGCAGCATGATCATTCTGGTATCCGACACATCGGTCCTCATCGACCTAGAGCGAGGCGGCCTGCTTGAGGCCGCTTTCGCGTGCGGATATCAAATGATTGTCCCTGATCTTCTGTACGAAAGAGAACTGGAAAACGATAACGGTCCCCTCCTTAAGAAAATGGGGTTAAGCGTCATTTCTTTAACTGCGGAAGAGGTTGCGTATGCACAGGCGGTGTCTGAAAAACAGCCCGCACTTAGTCTTGCAGATTGCTTCGCGCTGAGTAGCGCAAGAAGACCAAATCACTCGCTGATGACCGGCGACTCTGCTTTAAGGCAACACGCAGAAGGAATAAACATCCCCTGCTTCGGATTACTTTGGATTCTCGATCAAATGGAGGGCACCAAAGCCATTTCTAGATCCTCGCTAAGGGAAGGGCTAGAAAAAATTTGCGCGCATCCCCGATGCCGCCTGCCGAAATCCGCCGTATCTGATCGCCAAAACAAATGGGTTGAAGACCCGCTTTGAAGCGATGCCTTTGAAGCTTTACGCTTCAATGATCGGTGGTCAGATAACGCTGGGTCCGGCCGATACTCAACCGTCAATATTCGCACCCCGCAGCGCATTGGTTTCAATAAACTCCCGGCGCGGCTCGACGTCGTCGCCCATCAGTATGGTGAACACGTGATCGGCTTCGATCGCGTCGTCAGCCCGCTCCTCACACCTGCGCAGCAACCGCGTATTTCGCCATCAACGCCGGCACCGCCGGCTTGGCGCAGCGCTGCAATACCCTCAGCAAGGCATGGTCCGGTTGTGACACCCCATGCCGGGTGCGCAGATCATGCTGGATCTGACCCAATAAAGAAGCCGCCATTTCCGCATCGGCCAGCGCCCGGTGAGCGCGGCCGCCACGCGGCAGGCGGTGGTAGTCCACCAGCACGCCCAGTTTGTGGCTCGGTGCCTGGGGATACAGCCTTCGCGATACCAGCATGGTGCAGGCAAACGGTTGCGCGGCTTCCGGCCCTGCGGTGATCCCCGCGCGGGCCAGTTCGGCCTGCCAGAACTTGTTGTCGAAGGAGGCGTTGTGTGCCACCAGGGGCGCATGGCCGACAAAGCGGCTGGCTTCGCGCATGACACTGGCCGCGTCTGGCGCAGCGGCCACCATGGCGTTGCTGATGCCGGTCAGGCTGGTGATGAAAGCCGGAATGTGCTTGCCGGCATTCATCAAACTCTGGAAGCGATCAACCACGCGGCCGGCCTCGAGCATCACAATCGCCACCTCGGTGGCACGGTCACCCATGGCGGGTGACAGGCCGGTGGTTTCAAAGTCGATGACGGCGATGCAGCTCATGCGGATGAAGTCTGCAACTCAAGCAACGCGTTTAAACGTCTATATTCGCAGCCCGCAGCGCATTCGTCTCGATGAACTCCCGGCGCGGCTCGACGTCGTCGCCCATCAGCATGGTGAACACGTGATCGGCCTCGATCGCGTCGTCGATCTGTACGCGCAGCAAACGGCGCACGGTCGGGTCCATCGTGGTTTCCCACAGCTGGGCCGGGTTCATCTCGCCCAGGCCCTTGTAGCGCTGGCGTGCGGTGGCGCCTTCGGCTTGCACGATCAGCCAGGCCATGGCGTCGCGGAAGGTCTCGACTTTT
>CALRTF020000088.1:0-14106 GCA_943370985.1 Paenacidovorax caeni | reverse complement strand
TGTTCACCGTGAACTCGCCTTACACCACGGTGCTGATGATCGACCTGCTGATCGCCGCGCTGTTTGCCGCCAGCCTGCACTTCATCATGGGGCCGGCCGGCATGCACTCTTTCGGTCATGCCGCCTACTTCGGCCTGGGCGCCTACGGTGCAGCCCTGCTGGTGCGCAGCAGCGGCATGCCCATGGAACTGGCGCTGGTGGTGGCGCCGCTGGTGGCTGCTGCGGGCGCCTTCATCTACGGCTGGTTCGCAGTGCGCCTGTCGGGTGTCTACCTCGCGATGCTGACGCTGGCGTTCGCGCAAATCACCTGGGCCATCACCTACCAGTGGGACTCCTTTACCGGCGGCAGCAACGGGTTGACCGGCGTCTGGCCGTCCGAGTGGCTGTCGGACAAACGCATGTATTACTGGCTCACGCTGGTGCTGGTGGCCGGCGCCGTGTTGTGGCTGCGCCGCGTGCTGTTTTCGCCGTTTGGTTACGCCTTGCGCGCCGGGCGCGATTCGGTGCTGCGTGCCGATGCCATCGGCATCGACGTCAAGCGTATGCAATGGACGGCTTTTGTCATCGCCGGTACGGCGGCGGGCCTGGCCGGCTCGCTCTACGCCTTCTCCAAGGGCAGCATTTCGCCCGAAAGCCTGAGTGTGGGCAAATCCGTGGATGGCCTGGTCATGGTGCTGCTGGGCGGCATCCAGACCCTGGCCGGGCCGGTGGTGGGCGCGGTGACCTTCACCTGGCTGCACGACACGGTGGCGCGCAACACCGATTACTGGCGCGCCATGCTGGGCGCCATCATCCTGCTGCTGGTGCTGCTGTTCCCGCAGGGCATCGCCGGCTCGGCGAAACAGCTGGCCGGCCGCCTGCGCAACAAGGTTTCCGGCGCGAAAACCGGCGAGGTGAAGGCATGAGCACACCTTTGCTGCAGGTCAACAATCTTGGCAAGTCCTTCGGGGGTGTCAAGGCCGTCGATGGCGTCAGTTTCGAGCTTCACGCCGGGGAACTGCTGGCGCTGATCGGCCCCAACGGCGCCGGCAAGACCACCACCTTCAACATGGTCAACGGCCAGTTGCCGGCCGGCCAGGGCTCCATCCTGCTGGACGGCCAGGAACTGGTGGGCCGCGCACCGCGCGCGATCTGGCGCCTCGGCGTCGGCCGCACCTTCCAGATCGCCGAGACCTTTGCCTCGCTGACGGTGGTCGAGAATGTGCAGATGGCCCTGCTGTCGCATGACGGCAAGCTGTTTTCGATGTGGCGCAGCGCCACCGGCTACAAGCGCGGCGAAGCCATGGCGCTGCTGGAGCAGGTCGGCATGGCGCCGCAGGCCGACCGGCCCTGCAGCGAACTGGCTTACGGCGACGTCAAACGTGTCGAACTCGCGATCGCCATGGCCAACAGCCCCAAGTTGCTGCTGATGGACGAACCCACGGCCGGCATGGCGCCGCGCGAACGCAATGCGCTGATGGCGCTGACCAAACAACTGGTGGTGGACCGCGGCATGGCGGTGTTGTTCACCGAACACAGCATGGACGTGGTGTTTGCCTATGCCGACCGCATGATCGTGCTGGCGCGCGGCAGGCTAATCGCCCAGGGAAAACCGCTGGAAATCCGCGACGACCCGAAAGTGCAGGAGGTCTACTTCGGCACCGGCAAGACCTTCGAAAAGATCAGCCAGAAGGCCGCCGTGGTGGCGGCCGCCACCGGAGACGCCGCATGAGCGCCAACATCCTGCTCGACGCCAAAGGCCTGTCGGCCTGGTATGGCGCAGCCCAGATCCTGTATGACGTGGACCTGCAGGTGCGGCGCGGCGAAGTCGTGGCCTTGATGGGCCGCAATGGCGCCGGCAAGTCGACCACACTCAAGACCCTGATCGGCATGCTGGCCAAGCGCAAGGGCGCGGTGAACTTCCTCGGAACGGACATCTCGCGCAGCGAGTCCCATGTGGCAGCGCGGCTGGGCCTGGGTTTTGTGCCGGAAGACCGGCGCGTATTCACGGACCTGACGGTGCTGGAAAACCTCGAGGTTGGCAGGCAGCCGGCGCGGCACTGGCCCGGCGGCGCGGCCGCGCCGGTGTGGACCCCGGAACGGCTGTTCAAGCTGTTTCCCAACCTCGGCGAGATGCCGGACCGCCCGGGCGGGCGCATGAGCGGCGGCGAGCAGCAGATGCTGACGGTGGCGCGCACCCTGATGGGCAACCCTTACCTGGTTCTGCTCGATGAGCCCTCGGAAGGTGTGGCGCCGGTGATCGTCGAGCAGATGGCGCTGATGATTCTCGAGCTCAAGGCGCAGGGCGTCAGCATCCTGCTGTCCGAGCAGAACATGCATTTTGCGGAGCTGGTGTCGGACCGGGCCTATGTGCTCGAAAAAGGCCAGATCCGTTATGAAGGGACCATGGCCGACCTGTCGGCCAATGAAGAGGTCAGGCGCGCCTATCTCAGCGTCTAGGGAAGCGTCCATTTTTCATTCACTTTCAGGAGATCGCATCATGCAGACAGCTCATCGCAGAAACCTGTTGAAAGCCTTCTACGGCGCCGGCCTGCTGGCGGCGACCGGCTCCCTGTCCTTTGCCGCGGGCAAGCTCAAGCCCGACGGCAAAAGCGCGCTGATCGTGGTCGACGTGCAGAACTGCTTCGTGACCGGTGGCACGCTGCCGGTCAAGGGCGGCGAAGAGGTGGTCCCGGTGATCAACAAGCTGGCCGCGGCCTTCGAGAACATCGTCGTCACCCAGGACTGGCACACCAAGGGCCATGCCTCGTTTGCCAGTACCCATGCCGGCAAGAAACCGTTCGAGGTGAAGAAGCTGGCCTACGGCAACCAGGTGCTCTGGCCCGACCACTGTGTGCAGGGCACAGAGGACGCGGCGCTGCACAAGGACCTGGCGCTGCCAACCGCGCAGGTGATCGTGCGCAAGGGCTACCACCAGGAAGTCGACAGTTATTCGGCCTTCACCGAAGCCGACGGCAAGACGCCAACCGGCTTGGGCGGTTACCTCAAGCAGCGCGGCATCAAAAAAGTGTTTGTGACCGGCCTGGCGACCGACTTCTGCGTGGCATGGACAGCCATGGATGCGCGCAAGGCCGGCTTCGAGGTGTATGTGATTGAAGACGCCACCCGCGCCATCGATCTCAACGGGTCGCTCGCTGCGGCCTGGAAGCAGATGGGCGCCCGTGGCGTGAAACGCATCCAGTCGAGCGACCTGGCCTGACGCTTCCAGCATCCGGTTGGCACCTGTCTCCATGAGTCCGCAGCTTGTCACCCTTCACGTCAACGGCGTGGGGCGGGAGGTGCCCGTGTCCAGGGAGGCCAGCCTGCTGACCGTGCTGCGCAACGACCTGTGCCTGAACAGCCCGAAGTACGGCTGCGGCCTTGGCGAGTGCGGCGCCTGCACCGTGCTGGTCGATGGCGTGGCGGCGCGTTCCTGCGTGATTCCGGCGGTGCATGCGGGGGGCAGGGCCATCACCACGCTCGAGGGCCTGGGCACGGCCGGGGCCTTGCACCCGGTGCAGCAGGCCTTCGTCGATGAACAGGCAGCCCAGTGCGGCTACTGCCTGAGCGGCATGATTCTGATGACGGCGGCGCTGCTGGCGCGCAATGCCCATCCTTCCGATGAAGAGATCCGCCGCGAGCTGTCGGGCAACCTGTGCCGCTGCGGCACCCACCTCGAAATCCTCAAGGCGGTGCGGCGCGCCGCCGAACTGATGCGCGGCGCGGGTGGGACGCGGTCATGACAGGCCGCGCCGGGATCCCGCTCGCGCGCGCGGGCTTGCATGCGGCAGCTGGCGTGTTGCTGGTCACGCGCGAGCCGCCACCGGCGCCGTCGCCCGCGCCCGGCCAGCCGGCGCTGGTGTCGGCGAACCCGCTCGAGGGCGCCGAAATCCTGCTCGCGGTGTGGGACGACGGCAGCGTCACGGCGCTCAACGGCCATGTGGACCTCGGCACCGGCATACGCACGGCGCTGGGGCAGATCGTCGCCGAAGAACTCGATGTGGCGCTGGACCAGGTGCACATGGTGCTCGGCGACACCGCGAGTGTGCCGAACCAGGGTGCCACGATTGCCAGCACCTCGATACAAGTGCATGCCGCACCGCTGCGCGCCGCTGCGGCGCAGGCGCGCGCCTGGTTGCTGGCGCGCGCGGCTGAACAGCTGGGCGCGCAGCCCGCCGCCTTGAGCGTGCATGACGGCGTGGTCAGCGACGGTGCGGGCCGGACCCTGTCCTACGGCAGCCTGCTCGGCGGCCAGCACGTCGAGATGGCACTGGCGGCGGACGCCGTGCTCAAGGCGCCCGAAGACTACCGCATCGTCGGCACCAGCCAGCCGCGCGTGGACATTCCCGCCAAGGCCACCGGCGCGCTGACCTTTGTGCACGACATGCGCGTGCCCGGCATGCTGCATGGCCGCGTCGTGCGCCCGCCGTAGGCGGGCGCCGACCACGGCGACTTCATCGGCAACACGCTGCAGGCCGTGGACGAGTCGTCCATCGCGCACATTCCCGGCATACGCGCGGTGGTGGTGATCAGGGATTTCATCGGCATCGTCGCTGACCGGGAGGAGCACGCCGAGCAGGCGCTGCGCGAACTCAAGGTGAGCTGGAGGCCCTGGCCCGGCCTGCGCAACCTGGATAACCTGGAACAGGCGATCCGTGACAACCCCTCGACGCAGCGCCGGCTGATCGACGAGGGTGACGTGGATGCCGCGATCGCCGGTGCCGCCCAGGCCATGGCGCGCAACTATGTCTGGCCTTACCAGATGCACGGCTCCATCGGTCCGTCCTGCGCACTCGTCGATTGGAAGGGCGACCGCATGACGGTCTGGGCCGGCACCCAGAACCCGCATGTGCTGCGCGCCGACCTGTCGCGCCTGATGGGGCTGGCCGATGTCGCCATTGATGTGGTGCGCATGGAGGCGGCCGGCTGTTATGGCCGCAACTGCGCTGACGATGTGGCTGCCGACGCGGCCCTGCTGTCGCGCGCCGTCGGCGCGCCGGTGCGGGTGCAACTGACGCGCGAGCAGGAACACGCCTGGGAGCCCAAGGGCGCGGCCCAGCTGATGCAGGTGCGCGGTGGTCTCAACGCCGACGGCTCGGTCGCCGCCTACGACTTCGAGACCTCCTACCCCTCGAACGGCTCGCCGACCTTGGCCCTGCTGCTGACGCGCACCATAGAGCCGGTGGCGCAGGCCTACGAGATGGGTGACCGCAGCGCGCGGCCCCCCTATAACTACGACAACCTGCGGGTCAGCGTCAACGACATGGCGCCCATGCTGCGCGCGTCCTGGCTGCGCGGCGTTTCGGCCCTGCCCAATTCGTTTGCGCACGAGTCCTACATCGACGAGCTGGCGACGGCCGCCGGCGTCGATCCGGTCGAGTTCCGCCTGCGTTACCTCAGCGAGCCGCGCGCTGCCGAGCTGGTGCGCGCCACCGCCGACCGGGCTGGCTGGAAAGTCCACACACAGCCGCAGCAGCAGGCCGCTGATGCGCAGGGCGCGTCGGACATCGTGCTGGGCCAGGGCGTGGCCTATGCGCGTTATGTGCACAGCAAATGGCCGGGTTTCGGCGCGGCCTGGGCCGCCTGGGTCGCCGATGTGGAGGTCAATCGCAAAACCGGCGAGGTCCATGTGCGCCGCGTGGTGGTGGGGCATGACGCCGGCATGATGATCAACCCGGCCGGCGTGCAGCACCAGATCCACGGCAATGTGGTGCAGGCCACCAGCCGCGCGCTGACCGAGCAGGTGGCGCTGAACCCGGTGGACAACACGGTGGCCGCGCTCGAGTGGGGCGCTTACCCCATCCTCAATTTCCGCGACGTGCCGGTGATCGAGGTGGTGACCATGGCGCGGCCCGGCGAGCCGCCGCTGGGCGCCGGCGAATCGGCCTCGGTGCCCGGCACGGCAGCGATTGCCAACGCGATTTTTGACGCCACCGGCGTGCGTTTCCGGCAGCCGCCGTTCACGCCCGAAGTGATACGCGCGGCGCTGAACCCGGCGCCTGACAGCGAGCCCCAGCGGCTTGCATCCGTGCCGGAACCTGAATCCAGGCCCTTGCCCGAAACCGCGGTCTGGCCGAAAAGGCGCCAGGCCTGGGCGCGCGGCGGCGCCGTCCTGGCCAGTGTGTTCGGGATCGCCGCGGCGCTGCTCGGCTGGCGCCCGGCCATCGCGCCTGTGGCCGCTGCCAGCAGCGCGGGCGTTTACACCGCGGCCACGATCGAGCGTGGCCGCCAGCTCGCCGCCGCCGGCGATTGCGTGGTCTGCCACACCGCGCCCGGCGGTGTGCCGAACGCGGGCGGCCTGGCCATGGACACGCCCTTCGGCCAGGTAGTAACCACCAACATCACCCCCGACGCGCAGACCGGCATCGGCCTCTGGTCCTTCAGCGCTTTCCAGCGCGCCATGCGTGAGGGCATTTCGCGCGACGGCCACCATTTGTACCCGGCGTTTCCGTACACCGCTTTTGCCAAAACCAGCGACGAGGACCTGACTGCGCTGTATGCCTGGCTGATGGCGCAACCGCCGGTGAGGTCGGAGCCGCTGGCGACACAACTGGCTTTTCCCTTCAGTGTCCGGCCGCTGATGGCGGGCTGGAACGCGCTGTTCCATGATGCCGCGCCCTACCAGGCCGATGTCAGGCAAACCGTGGAATGGAACCGCGGCGCCTACCTGGTCAACGGCCTGGGCCACTGCGGCGCCTGCCACACACCACGCAATGCCTTTGGCGCCGAACGCAGTGGCCAGGCCTTTTTGAGCGGCGCCATGGTCGACGGCTGGGAGGCGCCGGCGCTGACCGCCCTGTCGCGCGCGCCGGTGCCCTGGACCCGCGAGCAGCTTTACAGCTATTTGCGAACCGGCCATTCGCCGGAACACGGCACGGCCGCCGGGCCGATGGCGCCGGTGGTCAGGGAGCTGGCCGCGCTGCCCGATGCCGACATCCGCGCCATGGCGGCCTACCTGGCCTCTTACAACCAGCCGCTGACCGACAGCAAAAGCGCCTTGCAGGCCAGCCAGGTCGTGCTGGCGGCGCAGCAGACCACGGCCGCCTTGCCGGGCGTCGGCCAGCGCCTGTTTGGCGGCGCCTGCGCCGCCTGCCACCACGACGGCGACGGCCCGACGCTGCTGGGTGCCAACGTGCCGCTGGCGCTGAACAGCAAGCTGCACAGCGAACGGCCCGACAATTTGCTGCGCGTGATCCTGGACGGCATCCGCGAACCGGCGTCGCCTGCCATCGGCTTCATGCCGGCCTTCCGCCACAGCCTGAGCGACGCGCAGATTGCCGAACTGGTGGCTTACATGCGCAGCCGTTATGCGCCGGGCCGCGCGGCTTGGGACGACCTGCCCGCGGCGGTCTCGAGGCTGCGCGCGGACGCTATCAAATAGATAGCTTCCTGCGCTTGCCAGTTATGGGCTGAAGGTCTTTTCCCTTGAAAGCCATAACTGCTTATCTCCGATCGCTCTCAGGTCGAAGGGTCGAAGCTTCTTGGTGGTGTTTTCAGTCATAGCGGCTTGCCTGCGCCTGCTGGCCGGGGGTTGCCCGGCGGCAACTCACTTTTCTTTGTCTCGCCAAAGAAAAGTAAGCAAAAGAAAGGCGACCCTGCTGTCTGCGTCCCCTCTTCGCTATCGCTAGGAGGGGCAACCTGCGGTGCTCGGTCCAGCCGGGGTCTCGCTCGAACTCGCCTTCGGCTCAGACAATCGCGATCCCTGATCCGTCTGGCCCTGCGCTCCTCGGCGCATACAGAAGGGTGGTGGGGTCGGGATCGGGCTCCGGCGAGGACGCGCTTTGCGCGTCCTCGCCTCCCCGAATTGGTATTGGATTTCCGCGCTCTACCCGTCGGGCCGGGCCGAGGAGCACAGCCGAAAACGGATCAGGGCGAGCGATTCTGAGCGAAGCGAGTCGAGCTCGACCCCGTTTTCGACGAGCACCGCAGGTTGCCCCGAAGCGCAGCGCAGGGGACCCGGACCATCGGGTCGCCTTCTCTTTGCTTACTTTCTCTTGGCGAAGCAAGAGAAAGTGAGTCGCCCGCCGGGGCGAGACCCGGCTTGCCTGACGCACCACCAACGTTCAAGCTGGCACCGGCTTCAACCGTTCAACCTTGAACGGTGCCGAGTAGCCGAGTAGTTACGAAAATCCCTGCGTGCTGTGAGGCAGCTGCTCAGGCCACTGTCGGCGCACCCAGCCATTGCGCCAGCACTTCTTCGGTGTGTTCACCGAGCAGCGGGGGCGGGCGCTGGTAGGCCACCGGCGAGCCGGACAGGCGGATCGGATTCGCCACCAGTGGCACCTGGCCGGCCAGCGGGTGCGGCAGGGCCATCTGCAGGCCGCGCGCTTTGACCTGCGGGTCGGCAAACACCTCGTCGATGCGATTGATCGGGCCACAGGGCACGCCGGCGGCTTCCAGCGCGGCGATCCAGTCGGCGGATGTCCGCATGACGGTGGCCTGGCGCAGCAGCGGCACCAGCACCGCGCGGTTCGCCACACGCTGCGCATTGCTGGCAAAACGCTCATCGCCGGACCATTCCGGGTGACCGGCCACGATACAGAATTTCGCGAACTGGCTGTCGTTGCCGACCGCCAGGATGATGTCGCCGTCGGCCGTCGGAAAGGCCTGGTAGGGCACGATGTTCGGGTGCGCATTGCCCATGCGCCGCGGTACCAGGCCGCCGGCCAGGTAGTTCGAGGCCTGGTTCGCCAGGCAGGCGATCTGCACGTCCAGCAGCGCCAGGTCGATGTGTTGGCCCAGGCCTGACTTTTCACGTTCGGCCAGCGCTGCCTGCACCGCAATCGTCGCGTAGAGCCCGGTCATGATGTCGGTCAGCGCGACGCCGACCTTTTGCGGCCCCGCGCCCGGCTCGCCGTCGGGCTGGCCGGTCACACTCATGAGGCCGCCCATGCCCTGGATCAAAAAGTCGTAACCGGCGCGCGCCGCATACGGTCCGGTCTGGCCGAAGCCGGTGATCGAGCAATAGACCAGGCGCGGATTCGCTGCTGTCAGGCTCGCATGGTCCAGGCCGTAACGTTCCAGCCCGCCGACCTTGAAATTTTCCAGCAGCACATCGGCCTGCTGTGCGAGTGCGCGCACCTGCGCCTGGCCTTCCGGCGTCGCGATGTCGATGGCAACCGACCGCTTGTTGCGGTTGGCGCAGAGGAAGTAGCTGGCTTCGCTGGTGTCGCGGCCGGAGGGGTCCTTCAGATACGGCGGGCCCCAGGCCCGCGTGTCGTCGCCGGCGCCGGGCTTTTCGACCTTGACCACATCGGCGCCCAGGTCGGCCAGCAACTGCCCGGCCCAGGGGCCGGCCAGCACGCGCGACAAATCCAGCACCCGCACACCGGTCAGCGGCGGCGGGCGCAGTTCAGCACGGCTCATGATGTCAGGAGAAGGCCGAGATGCCGGTGATGCCGCGGCCCAGGATCAGCGCATGCACATCGTGTGTGCCTTCATAGGTGTTGACAACTTCGAGGTTGACCAGGTGCCGCGCCACGCCGAACTCGTCGCTGATGCCGTTGCCGCCCAGCATGTCGCGTGCCATGCGCGCAATGTCCAGCGCCTTGCCGCAGGAGTTGCGTTTCATGATCGAGGTCACTTCCACGGCGGCCGTGCCTTCGTCCTTCATGCGGCCCAGACGCAAACAGCCTTGCAGGCCCAGCGCGATTTCGGTCTGCATGTCGGCGAGTTTTTTCTGGATCAGCTGGTTGGCGGCCAGCGGGCGACCGAACTGCTTGCGGTCCAGCGTGTACTGGCGCGCCTTGTCGAAGCAGTCCTCGGCCGCGCCCAGCGCGCCCCAGGCAATGCCGTAGCGGGCGGAGTTCAGGCAGGTGAACGGGCCCTTGAGGCCGCGCACGTCAGGAAACGCGTTTTCCTCGGGGCAGAACACCTCGTCCATGACAATTTCGCCGGTGACCGAAGCGCGCAGGCCGACCTTGCTGTGGATGGCCGGCGTGCTCAGGCCCTTGCTGCCCTTGTCGAGCACAAAACCGCGGATCGCGCCTTCGTCGTCCTTGGCCCAGACCACAAACACGTCGGCGATCGGGCTGTTGGTGATCCACATCTTGTTGCCGGTCAGCGAATAACCGCCGGCCACCTTGCGCGCACGTGTCAGCATGCCGGCCGGGTCGGAGCCGTGGTTGGGTTCGGTCAGGCCGAAGCAGCCTATCCATTCGCCGCTGGCGAGTTTGGGCAGGTATTTCTGCTTGGTCGCTTCATTGCCGAACTCGTTGATCGGCACCATCACCAGCGAGGACTGCACACTCATCATCGAGCGGTAGCCGGAATCGACCCGTTCGACCTCGCGCGCCACCAGGCCGTAACAGACGTAGTTGAGGCCGGCGCCGCCGTATTGCTCGGGAATCGTCGCGCCCAGCAGGCCGAGTGCGCCCATCTCGCGAAAAATGGCGACATCGGTTTTTTCATGGCGGAAGGCTTCGAGCACACGCGGCGCGAGTTTGTCTTGGCAGTAGGCGGCCGCCGATTCACGCACCATGCGTTCGTCGTCGCTCAGTTGCTGGTCCAGCAGCAGCGGGTCGGCCCAGTGGAAGCTGGCTTTTTTGGTGGAAGTGCTCATGACGGTCTCCAAAGGTGGGAAAGAGGCTCTGTGTGCGAAAATCGCAATTCAGGCGGTGAAAATTCTGAGGTTATCCCCGAGCATACGATGTGCAGGCCGCCCGCGCAAACCATGTTTTGTCACACATTTGTGCATAAAACGAACTCCGAAACATGCAGGAGCCACCATGCGTCGCAACATTCCTTCCACCACCGCACTGGCGCTGTTCGAATCCGCTGCCCGCCACCAGAGCTTCACCCAGGCCGCCGAGGAGCATTCGGTCACACAAAGCGCGGTCTGCCGCCAGATTGCCGGCCTGGAAGACTTTCTCAGCGTCAAGCTGTTCCGGCGCACCAAACGCGGCGTCTTGCTGACCGAGGCCGGTGCCAGTTATGCACGCAATGTGCGCTCGCGGCTCGATGATGTGGAGCGCGACACGTTGGACATGATGGCGCGCGGCGGCGCCGGCGGTGCGCTGGAGCTCGGCGTGGTGCCGACCTTTGCCGCGCGCTGGCTGGTGCCGCGGCTGGCGCGTTTTCACCAGCGGCATCCCGACATCACCGTGCACCTGTCCTCGCGCACCCGGCCCTTCCTGTTCGCCGATACCGTGCTGGATGCGGCAATCTGCGCGGTGGAAGCCGGCTGGCCGGGCACCGGGTCCTGCTTTTTGATGGACGAAAGCATCGTCGCCGTCGGCAGCCCGGCGCTGCTCAGGACCCGGCGCACGCTCAAGGCCGCTGACCTGCAGGGCCTGCCGCTGCTGCAGATGAGCACCCGGCCGTATGCCTGGCGGCAGTGGTTTGCCTCGCTGGGGCTGTCGGTCGAGGGCGACCTGGCCGGCGCACGCATGGAGCTGTTTTCCATCACCACCGAGGCGGCCATCCACGGCCAGGGGCTGGCACTGATTCCGCGTTTTCTGATCGAGGACGACTTGAAACAGGGCCGGCTGGTCGAGCTGCTCAGGCATGACTTTGTCAGCGACCGGCGTTATTACCTGATTTACCCCGAGCAGAAGTCTGACAACAGCGTGCTGGCACTGTTCCGTGCCTGGCTGGAGGAAGAGGCCTTGCTGTACCGGAGCACCACGCCGGACGCCTGAGCGCGAGACTAGCGTGGGGCGACCATGCGCCCCTGCTCGCGCCGGTTCTGCGCCTGTTCACGCAGCGCGCGCTGGCCTATCGATTCGCTTTCCTGGCGGATGCGCTGGTCGTCCTGGCGCGTCTGCTCGCGCTGCTGGCGCCATGCCTCGCGCTGCATCTGCTGCTGGTCGCGCCAGGCGCGCTCCTGGTCGCTGAGGCCGGGCGGTGCCGGCACCCAGGTGCCGTTGCGCTGGGCCTGCTCGCGCAGCGCACGCTGGCCTATGGGTTCCTGGCTTTGCCGCAACTGCGCATCCTGCTGGCGCGTGAGCTCCAGCTGGCGGCGCTGTTGTTCGCGCTGTGACTGCCAGTACTCCCACTGCGCGCGGTCCTGCGCGTCCCGGTCGACGGGCTGGCCGTTGCCGCTCCAGATCTCGGTACGGGTGGTGACCGTCGGCAGCTGGGCGTGGGCGGGCAGCAGCGCGCCTGCACAGAGGCTGGCGAGCAGCAGGGCGGCCAAAGTCCGGAGATGTCTGTTGAGGGCAGGGTACATGGCTTGTCTCCATTCGCGCCACGCGGCGCGTGATGTCCCACTGTACGCAAAGCGAAAAACACTGGCCGCGGGTCGATTTTCCGGGTCCGCCGGCCCGCGCCGGATTTTTGTACAAAATTGGCCTCTGGCCCTTGCCTGGCAAGGGCAAGCAGCTATCAAAAAAGGAGCGAAAAAGGCCGGCTGCCGATATGAGAGGATTGCCCCATGCAAGATTTCTGGCCTTCCAGCGGTTTTATCCGGCTCCAGCGCAATTCGCGCGGCTGGCTGCTGCCCACCGACGACTACCTGCGCCTGTTCCTGGCCCGTCCTGAACTCGCCTTGTTGCCCGAGTCCTGTGTGGCCGAGCAGGCCCTGCATGCGGCGCTTCAGGCCGAACCGGCACGCGCGGTGAGCGAGGCTGAACTGCAGGCCCTGAAGGATGAGGACGCGCGTGAAAGTTACGGCCTGTTCCTGCGGTTTCGCGACGGGCTGCTCGCAGCCGGCACGCTGGAGGCGTATTACCTGGGCCTGTTCCGCGCCGGCAGCATCAGCATCCCGCCGCTGTTCATTGACCTGCTGGCCCAGGCCATCACGCGCAGCCTGCTGGACGAAGGGGCTGATGCCTATGAGGTGCGCGCCGCCGAGATCTTGTTTCGCCCCCAGCGCATCTCCACCGACGACGGCCAGGTGCTGGCCGGCGACCGCGAGCGGCTCGACATGCTCAACGAGCACGGGGGGCTCGGTGACTTCGGGCGTTTTCTGGCGGAAGCCGGGGCGCCGCTGCGCAGCATCCACATGCAGGTGCTGGCCGACAGCAACACGGCGGATTACTGGCAGGACGGCGAGCGCCACAGTTTTCTGCTGGACCTCCGCCACGAGATCAGCAACGATTTGAGCCACGGCCTGGTGCTGACCATGACCCGCGCACGTTCGGGCCTGAAGGCACTGGCGCGCGTGCTGGAGAAGTGGGTGCAGCATTTCCTCGGTGTGGCCGTGACCATCCGGCCCTTGCAAAAAGTCGATGACGAGGCCTGGCGCTGGCATGTGGGACTGGACATCGATGCCACCGCGCTGCTCAACGATTTGTACGAAGGCCGCGAGGTCGAAGCCGGGCGCATGGCGCGCCTGGTCAGCCTGTTCCGGCTGGACTTTGCCGACCCGCAGGAGATGCGCGCCGACGTTGCCGGCAAGCCGGTGTACCTCGGCCTCATGATGACTGCCGATCGCGTGCTGCGGCTCAAGCCGCAAAACCTGCTGGTCAACCTGCCGCTGCGCGCGCCGGTATGAACGCCATGAAAACCGTGACCCTGCCTTGCGGCGAGCCCGTGCCCGCGCTGGGCATGGGCACCTGGCGCATGGGCGAGGACCCGGCGCAACGCGCGCAGGAGATCGCCACGCTGCAGCTGGGCCTGGACCTCGGCTGCAGCCTGATCGACACCGCGGAAATGTACGGCGAAGGCCTGGCCGAAGAGCTGGTCGGGCAAGCGCTGCAGGGCCGGCGCGACGCGGCTTTTGTGGTCAGCAAGGTCTACCCGCACAACGCATCGGCCACCGGCGTGGCCGCCGCCTGTGAACGCAGCCTGCGCCGCCTCAAAACAGACCACATCGACCTCTACCTGCTGCACTGGCGCGGTTCCGTGCCGCTGGCGCAGACGCTGGCCGGGCTGGCGGCGCTGCAGCAGGCCGGCAAGATCCGCCACTATGGCGTGAGCAACCTCGACCTCGCCGACATGCAGGAACTGTGGGACCTGCCCGGCGGGCCGGCGGTGCAGACCAACCAGCTGCTCTACAACCTCACACGCCGGGGCATCGAGTGGGACCTGCTGCCCTGGATGCGCGAGCGCCGTTTGCCGGTGATGGCGTATTCGCCGATCGAGCAGGCGCGGCTGCTACGCCACCGCGGGCTCGCGGCTTTGGCAAAGCGCCACGGCATGACGGCCGGCCAGGCGGCGCTGGCCTGGCTGTTGGCGCCGGGCGAT
>CALRTF020000087.1:0-14137 GCA_943370985.1 Paenacidovorax caeni | reverse complement strand
CCTTGACGTTCAGGCCGCACTCGAAGCCTTCCTTGACTTCCTTGGCATCGTCCTTGAAACGCTTGAGCGAGTCGAGTTCGCCGGTGAAGACGACCACGTTTTCGCGCAGCAGGCGCAGGCGCGCATTGCGGCGGACCACGCCGGCGGTGACCATGCAGCCCGCGATCGAACCGATCTTGCTGACCTTGAACACCTGGCGGATCTCGGCGGTACCGATGACTTCTTCCTTCTTGTCCGGCGTCAGCATGCCCGACATCGCGGCGCGCAGCTCGTCCACAGCGTCATAAATGATGTTGTAGTAACGGATATCCACGCCGTTGTTTTCGGCCTGCTTGCGGGCCTGGGCATCGGCGCGGGTATTGAACCCGATCACCACCGCCTTGGACGCAATCGCCAGGTTGACGTCGGACTCGGAAATGCCGCCGACACCGGAGTACACCAGCTGTACCTTGACCTCGTCGGTCGAGAGCTTGAGCAGCGACTGGGCCAGCGCTTCCTGCGAACCCTGCACATCGGCCTTGATGATGATGGGCAGCATCTTGACCTCGCCGGCGCCGATGTCGGAGAACATGTTCTCCAGCTTGGACGCCTGCTGCTTGGCCAGCTTGGTGTTGCGGAACTTGCCGGCACGGTAGGTGGCGATTTCGCGGGCACGGCGCTCGTCGAGCATGACCATGAACTCGTCGCCGGCCTGCGGCACTTCGGTCAGGCCCTGGATTTCGACAGGAATCGACGGGCCTGCGGTCTTGATCGGCTTGCCGTTTTCGTCCAGCATGGCGCGCACGCGGCCAAAGGTCGAACCGGCCAGCACCACGTCGCCGGCTTTGAGCGTGCCGGCCTGGACCAGCACGGTGGCGACCGGGCCGCGGCCCTTGTCGAGGCGCGCTTCAATGACGAGGCCCTTGGCCAGCGCATCGACCGGCGCCTTCAGTTCCAGCACCTCGGCCTGCAGCAGCACCTGCTCGAGCAGGGCATCGATGCCGGCGCCGGTATGCGCCGACACGCCGACAAAAGGCACGTCGCCGCCGAACTCTTCGGGAATCACTTCTTCGGTGACCAGCTCGCCCTTGACGCGCTCCATGTTGATGCCGGGCTTGTCGATCTTGTTGATCGCGACCACGATGGGCACACCGGCGGCCTTGGCATGTTTGATGGCTTCACGCGTCTGCGGCATCACGCCGTCGTCGGCCGCGACCACCAGGATCACGATGTCGGTCGCCTGGGCGCCGCGGGCGCGCATGGCGGTGAAGGCCTCGTGGCCCGGCGTGTCCAGGAAGGACACCATGCCGCGCGGGGTTTCCACGTGGTAGGCGCCAATGTGCTGGGTGATGCCGCCGGCTTCGCCGGAAGCCACTTTGGCCGTACGGATGTAGTCGAGCAGCGAGGTCTTGCCGTGGTCGACGTGGCCCATGACGGTCACAACCGGTGCGCGCGGCAGCAGTTCGGCCTGCTGGCCCTGCACGTCCTCGTCGGCAAAGGCTTCCGGATCATCGAGCGAAGCGGTGACCGCCTTGTGGCCCATCTCTTCGACGACGATCATTGCCGTGTCCTGGTCCAGCGGCTGGTTGATGGTGACCATCTGGCCCAGCTTCATCAGGTGCTTGATGACCTCGGACGACTTCACGCTCATCTTGTGGGCGAGTTCGGCCACGGTGATGGTTTCCGGCACATGCACTTCGATGACCTTGAATTCGGTCGGCGCCACAAACGTGGACTCGGAACGCGAATCGCGGTCCGAGGTGCGGCGGCCGCGCGGGCCGCCACGGAAATTGCCGCGACCAGGCACGGCCGTTGCGCCACGGGTCTTGATCTCGCCCTTTTTCTTGGCGGCGTCGTCTTTCCAGGTCGAAGACAGGTTTTCCGACTTGATTTCCTTCTTGCCGGCAGTCCCTGCGGCCGCGCCTGCGGCAGCCGGTTTGGCGGCGCCCGGCACCACGGCAGGCTTGTGCAGCGTGCCCTTGATGGCGGCTTTCGGGTCGACATGCGGCACCAGCACACGCTTGGGCGCATTCATCATGGCACGGATGCCGGCGGCTTCAGCCTCGGCCTTTTTGCGGCGGTCCTGCAGATCCTGCGCCTTGACGGCGTCGGCCTGGAACTCGGCGGTGGCCTTGGCCTTGGCGGCAGCCTGGGCAGCGCTGGCTTCCACAGCCTTGGCGGCGGCTTTTTCCACGGCGGCAGCGTCATCGGCTGCGGGGACTTCGGCGGTCACGGCCTTGGCGGCCTTGCCGGCAGGCTTGGCCTTGCTGGCCGCTTCGGCGGCCTGCGCAGCGGCTTGCGCGCTCTGCTCGGCGGCGTCACGCTCCTGCTGCTCGCGGGCCTGGTCCTTGGCGTCCTGCTCTTCACGCAGGCGGCGTTTTTCCGTCAGTTCTTCTTCCTGGCGGCGCAGCAGTTCGGCATGCCGGCTGGCTTCTTCCTCGCGGCGAACCAGCTCGGCGTCTTCGACCGCCGGTGCCTGGGGCGCGGCAGCGGCAGGGCTGAGCTCTTCGACGGCGGGCTCGGAGCCCTCGTCACGCTTGATGAAGGTGCGCTTCTTGCGGACTTCGACCTGTATGGTGCGGGCACGGCCGGTGGCGTCGGCCTGCTTGATTTCGGTGGTCGATTTCTTGACCAGCGTGATTTTCTTGCGCTCGGTCGTGACGGTGCCGTGACTGGCCTGCAGGTAGCTCAGCAGCTTCTGCTTGTCGGCCTCCGACAGCGGGTCGGTGGGCTGCGCCTTGGCAACACCGGCACTGGTCAATTGCTCGATCAGGGTGGCGGTGGGTTTATTCAGTTCAGCTGCGAATTCAGCGACGGTAGTGGTACTGGACATATGTTTTTTTCCTGCTGGCCTCCATGATCATTGCTCTTTGGACGCGAGGTCTGCATCGGCAGGCTCCGCGGCGTCGGCAGGCTCGGCAGCTTCATCGGTAAACCAATGGGCGCGCGCGGTCATGATCAGGGCCTTGGCCTCGTCCTCGGACTGGCCGGTGATATCGGTGAGTTCGTCCACGGCCAGGTCGGCCAGGTCGTCGCGGGTGGCAACACCCGCTTCAGTCAGTTTGGCGATCAGCTCGGGCGTCAGGCCTTCGACATCACGCAGGTTCTGCGAGACGCCCTCGGCGTTTTCTTCCCTGGCGATTTCCATGGTCAGCAGCGCATCCTTGGCGCGCGTGCGCAGCTCGGTGACGGTGTCTTCGTCAAAGGACTCGATCTCCAGCATCTCCTGGATTGGCACATAGGCCACTTCCTCGAGGCTGGTGAAGCCTTCGGAGATCAGGATGTCGGCGATTTCCTCGTCCACATCGAGCTTTTCCATGAACAGCTTGCGGCTGGTGTCGGTCTCGGTGGCCTGCTTTTCAGCGGACTCGTCGGCCGTCATGATGTTGATCTTCCAGCCGGTCAGCTCGGCGGCAAGGCGCACGTTCTGGCCGCCGCGGCCGATGGAGATGGCGAGGTTTTCCTCGTCCACCACCACGTCCATGGCATGGCGCTCCTCATCGACCACGATGGACGACACATTGGCCGGGGCCAGCGCGCCGATCACGAACTGGGCCGGGTCTTCGCTCCACAGCACGATGTCCACACGTTCGCCGGCGAGTTCATTGGTCACGCCGTTGACGCGGGTGCCGCGCACGCCGACGCAGGTGCCGATCGGATCGACCCGCTTGTCATGCGAGAGCACGGCAATCTTGGCGCGCGAACCGGGATCACGGGCGCAGGACTTGATCTCCAGCAGGCCCTGCTCGATCTCGGGGACTTCCTGGCGGAACAGCTCGATCATGTACTCGGGCGCCGTGCGCGACAGGATGATGGGCGCGCCGCGCAGCGTGGTGTCGACTTCCATGATCATGGCGCGGACGCGGTCGCCGGAGCGCAGGTTCTCTTTCGGGATCATGTCGCCGCGGCGCAGCCGGCCTTCAACGCGGCCGGACTCGACAATGATGTCGCCCTTGTCCATGCGCTTGACGGTGCCGACAAAAATCTTGTCGCCGCGCGACATGAAGTCGTTGAGCAGCATTTCGCGCTCGGCGTCGCGGATTTTCTGCAGGATGACCTGTTTGGCCGCCTGCGCGCCGATGCGGCCGATAGGCAGGCTCTCCACCGGCTTTTCGATGAAGTCACCCTCCTCGATGTCGGCGATCTCCTCGCGCGCATCGCTGACCAGCTCTTCGGCTTCCGGATTTTGCAGGCCGGCTTCGTCGGGAACAACCAGCCAGCGGCGGAAAGTCTCGTAGTTGCCACTGTCGCGGTCCACCACGACACGGATGTCCGTGCCCTCGGCGTAGACCTTCTTGGTGGCCGAGGCGAGCGCGAGCTCGACGGCACCAAAAACGACGTCACGTTCAACATTTTTCTCACGCGAGATGGCATCCACCAACATCAACAGTTCGCGATTCATTTCACAAGCCTGCCTTTCCTTTTTATATCTCTGTTGCGGGCGGGCTTTTCGGCCGGCGCCCCTTGAAGTCAACCACAGGCGCAAGCCGCGCCTGCGCAATTTCGTCGAGCGTGAAGCCCAGCGCCTGCAACGGCGCGGGCACCTTGTTCTTGCTCACTTTGGCACCGGGCTTGGCCGCGGGCTCATCACGCCACACAATCTGCCATCCGGTGGCGGCGCGCTCGAGCGTGCCGCGAAATTTCTTGCGGCTGGCGGTCACGCCCGAGCCGGCTGCAGCGGACCCGATGGCCGCCTTCAGCGTGATGTCCACCAGTTCGCCGGTGAAGCGCACAAAATCCTTGTCGCTGCGCAGGGGCCGGTCTATGCCCGGCGAGCTCACCTCGAGCCGGGAATACGCCGCACCTTCGACTTCCAGCACAAACTGCAGCTGGCGCGTGACTTTTTCGCAGTCTTCCGCGTTGATGAACTGTTCCGGCGTGCCTTCCACCTGGGGCTGATCGATCGTCACACGCAGCAGGCCACCGGTGGTACGTTCGATGTCCACCAATTCGTAACCCAGTCCCGTGACGGTCTGCTCAATCGTTTCGTGTAAGGCCATTCAGTGTTGATGTCGCTTTGCCAGCTTCTCAAAAAAATCAGTTTGCAAAAACAAACGCCCAAAAAAAATGGGCGGTGAAAACCCGCCCAGTTGGTCGTGAAGCGCATATTCTACCCCGATACAGGCGTCCGCGCAAGCAGTTAACATGCCTGCGGCGTCTGTGACAGGGGCGTCAGCGCCTGTCACAGCGCTGCCTGATGAATTTGTTTTAAGCCGCCGCGGTCCTGAAAACTACTGAAACTGATAGCCGGCTCAGACCTGCGCCGCCACCAGAATGCGGGTGTAAGGGTGTTCCGGCGCGCTGAGCACCTGGTCCACGGTCCCGGTTTCCAGCACCTCGCCGTCCTTCATCACCATGACGTCGTGCGCCATCGCGCGTATCACGTCCACGTCGTGGGTGATCAGGAGGTAACTGAGGCCGCGTTCGCGCTGCAGGGTCTGCAGCAGCTGCAACACCTGTTTCTGGATGGTCACGTCGAGCGCGCTGGTCGGCTCGTCCAGCACCAGCAACTGCGGCTGGACGATCAGTGCCCGGGCAATCGCCAGGCGCTGGCGCTGGCCGCCCGAAAACTCATGGGGGTATCGCTGCAGCAGGCCCGGAAACTGGATCTCGCCCATGCCCACGTCGGCCAGCGCGGCAATCACCTGCTCGCGACGATCGGCCGCCGACAGGCCCGGCTCATGGACCAGCAGGCCTTCCCCGACGATTTCCTCGACCGTCATGCGCGGCGACAGCGAGGAAAACGGGTCCTGGAACACCACTTGCACACGCCGGCGTATCGCCTTGTTGCCGGCGCTACCCTCGCCCCAGCGCTGCCCCATGGCTTCGAGTTCGCCGGTGTGCGGCATCAGCCCCAGGGCAGCCAGCGCCAGGGTGGACTTGCCGGAGCCGGATTCACCAACAACGCCCAGCGTGCGTCCAGGCGCCACCTCGAAGTCAGCGCCCTTGACCGCCACAAACTCGCCTTTGCGAAACCAGCCGCGCACACCGGGAATCCGCACCGCATAGGCCGCGCGCAGGCCGCGGGCGCGCATTGCCGGCGGCCCGCCGGCCGCTGCGGCCTGCTCCACCACCTCACGCGCGGGCCGGCTGTCGATCAGCTTACGTGTGTAGGCATGTTGCGGATCGCCAAACACCTGCGCCACCGCGCCCTCTTCCACCAGGTGACCGTTTTCCATCACCGCCACCCGGTCGGCAAACTTGCGCACCAGGTTCAGGTCGTGGGTGATCAGCAGCACCGCCATGCCGGTCTGGCGCTGCAGGTCGGACAGCAATTCCAGGATCTGCAGGCGCAGCGTGACGTCCAGCGCGGTGGTTGGCTCATCGGCCAGCAGCAGGCGCGGCCGGCAGGCCAGCGCCATCGCAATCATGGCGCGCTGGCGCTGGCCGCCCGACAGCTGGTGCGGAAAGGACTGGGCGCGCCGCGCCGGCTCCGGAATGCCGGTGGCGGCCAGCGCCTCGATCGCGGCGCCCCAGGCCTGGCGCTTGCTGAGCGCCTGCTTGAGTTCCAGCACCTCGGCGATCTGGTCACCGACAGAAAACAGCGGGTTCAGCGCCGTCATCGGTTCCTGAAAGATCATCGCGACCTCTTCGCCGCGGATGCCGCGTAATTCGCGCTCTGGAATTGATAGCAGGTCACGCTTGCTGGACGGGGGCTGGGGGCCGAAAAGGTCTGCAGATCCAGAGATGTCGGCATTCTGGACCAGGCGCAGCAGCGACAGCGCCGTGACGGTCTTGCCCGAGCCGGACTCGCCCACCAGCGCCAGTTTTTCGCCCGGCGCGATGCTGAAGTTGACGCCGTGGACCACCGCCTTGCCGGCGAAAGACACGCGCAGGTCCTTGACCTCAAGCAAAGGGGGCGACGTGGCCATGCCGGGATTGGAATTGGTCATTTGTCGGCCTTGCGCGGATCCAGCGCATCACGCAGCGCATCACCCATGAAAGTCAGCAGCAGCAGGGTCATCACCAGCACCCCGAAGGTGGACAGGGAAATCCACCAGGCGTCGATGTTGTTCTTGCCCTGGCTCAGCAGCTCACCCAGCGAGGGCGTGCCGGGGGGCACACCGAGGCCGAGGAAATCGAGGGAGGTCAGCGCCAGGATGGCCGCGCTCATGCGAAACGGCAAAAAGGTCACCACCGGCGTCATGCTGTTGGGCAGGATGTGGCGCCACATGATGCGGCCGTTGCCCACGCCCAGCGCGCGCGCCGCCCGCACATAGTCCATTTGCCGGTTGCGCAGGAACTCGGCCCGCACATAGTCGGACAGGCCCATCCACCCGAACAGGCTCAGCAATATCAGCAGCAGCGCCACACTGGGCGTAAAAATCGCGCTGAAGATGATCAGCAGGTAGAGCTCGGGCATGGCGCTCCAGATCTCGATGAAACGCTGAAACGCCAGGTCGGTCTTGCCGGCAAAGTAGCCCTGTACGGCCCCGGCCGCGATGCCGAGCATCGTGCCGGTCAGGGTCAGCGCCAGCCCGAACAGCACACTGACGCGAAACCCGTACAGCAGCTGCGCCAGCAGGTCGCGTCCGCGGTCGTCGGTGCCCAGCCAGTTGTCGGCGGTGGGCGCTGCCGGGCTCGGCGATTTCGCGAAATAGTTCAGCGTTTTGGGGCCGTAAGGGTTGAGCGCGTAAATCGCCCAGTTGCTGCCACTCGTGATGCGCTCGCGGATAAAGGGGTCGAGGTAATCGGCCGGCGTCGGGAAATCGCCGCCAAAGGTCTGCTCGGAGTAGTCCTTGACGACGGGAAAGTACGTCGTGCCCTCGTAATACACCACCAGTGGCCGGTCGTTGGACAAGACTTCGGCAAACAGGCTGAGCACCACCATGAGGGTAAACAGCAGCAGGCTCCAGAACCCCAGCGGATTGCGGCGGAAGCGGCGCCAGGCGCGGAGAGACGGAGACGCGGACGCTGGCACCTCTTTTTCAGGGCCGCCATGGATCGGGCTCTGCCCGTCCATTGGCGGCGCCCCCCTGGGGGGGCTGGGATGCCGCGGCTCCAAGCCTGCCTGCGCAGGCTTGGACGGCATCGAAGAGTCACTGCCTCCGGCAATGACACCACGGCCGTCCACTTCGGGGGGGTTAATCAAACTTGACACGCGGATCGACCCAGACATAACAGAGATCGCTGAGCAGCTTGGTCAGCAGCCCGATCAGCGTGAACAGGTACAGCGTGCCCAGCACCACCGGGTAGTCGCGCCGGATCACGCTTTCGTAACTGAGCAGGCCCAGCCCGTCGAGCGAGAACAGCGTCTCTATCAGCAGCGAACCGGTGAAAAACGCGCCGATGAAGGCCCCCGGGAAACCCGTGATGATGGGAATCAGCGCGTTGCGGAACACGTGTTTCCACATCACCCTGTTTTCATCGAGGCCCTTGGCGCGCGCCGTCAGCACGTATTGCTTCCTGATTTCCTCGAGGAAGGCGTTTTTGGTCAGCATGGCCGTGACCGCAAAACTGCCGAACACCATGGCCGTGACCGGCAGCGCGATATGCCACAGGTAGTCGACGATCTTGCCGGCCCAGCTCAGCTCGTCCCAGTTCGGCGAGGTCAGCCCGCGCAGCGGGAACCACTGCAGCTGCCCCCCAAAAACCACCAGCAAGGCCACGCCCAGCACAAAACCGGGAATCGCGTAGCCGACCAGGATCAGCAAGGTCGTGACCAGGTCGAAGCGTGAACCGGCACGCACCGCCTTGGCCACGCCCAGCGGCACGGCCACGCCGTAACTGATAAAAAACGTCCACAGGCCCAGGCTGATGGACACCGGCAGCTTCTCGACAATCAGGCTCCAGACGTCCTTGTTCTGGAAAAAACTCTTGCCCAGGTCAAAACGCGCGAACTGCCCCAGCATCTGCAGCAGGCGTTCATGCGCCGGCTTGTCGAAGCCGTACAGCGCCTTGATCTGCTCGACGCGTTTCGGGTCCACCCCCTGGTTGCCGCGGTAGCTGGAGCCGCCCGACTCGACACCGCTGGCGCCCTTGGCCTCGGCCATGTACTGCTCGACCGGCCCGCCGGGCACAAACTGGATCACCGCAAAAGTGATCAGCAGCACCCCCAGCAGGGTCGGGATCATCAGCAGCAAACGCTTGAGGATGTAGGCGAACATTAGTGTCCTGTCCCACAAACAAAGGCGATATGAAATCGCCCATTCGGCCGCCATGCGGCGTTGTTCGTCGTTGCCATAGCTGCGGCTATGTCGCCTCCTCGCGCCTTGCCTGACAGCCGAATGGACAATTTCATTTCATCACCTTATTTGCAGGACAGGACACTAGCGCCCTTCTTTCGGCGGCAAACGCGCCCACCAGTAGCCCATGACCCAGCCCTCACCGCTCGCGTAGGGCGGCATCGGCGCCTTGAAGGCCAGCCGCCAGGCGTTGTAGGCCATGCGGTGCGACATCAATGTCCACTGGGGAATCAGGTAGTGGCTGTGCATGATCACGCGGTCCAGCGCGCGGCAGGCCGGCAGCAGTTCGGCCTTGCTGCGGGCGCCGACGGCCGCGGCCACCAGCGCATCCACCGCCGGGCTTTTCACGCCCATGAAATTGCCCGAGTTCTCGGTGTCGGCCGCCTTGCTGCCGAACACGTCGGCCAGTTGCTGGCCGGGGTCGTGCGAACCCGGGAAGTTGATGGTGGTCACGTCGAATTCAAACTTGTCCAGGCGCTGCTGGTACAGCGCAAAGTCGACCGGGGAAAAACGCAGCACCACGCCGAGCTTTTCAAGGTTGCGCATCCAGGGCGCGATGGTGCGCACGCCGCCTTCGCGGCTGTCGAGGTATTCGAGCACCATGGCCTGGCCTTTGGCATTGCGCAGCGCGCCGTCGCGATAGGTCCAGCCGGCCTCCTTGAGCAGCGCCTGGGCGCGCCGCAGGTTGGCGCGCAGGGACTGGCCGGGGCCTTCGGTTTTCGGCGGCTGGTACATGGGGCCGAACACCGCGTCCGGCACCCTGCCGCGCCAGCGCTCCAGCAGCGCCAGTTCCTCCGGCGAAGGAGTGCCCGTGGCTGCGCAGTCGGTGTTGCCGAACAGGTCCTGCACGCGCGGGTAACCGTTGTAGAACATCTGGCGGTTCATCCACTCGTAGTCCAGCGCCAGGCCCAGCGCCTCGCGCACCCGCGGGTCGGACAGGTGGGGACGGCGGCTGTTGAGCACATAACTCTGGAAGCCGGCCGGTTGTTTGTGGTCGAAGGCCTGCTTGACCAGCTCGCCGCTGTCGAAACGCCGGCCATTGACACGGCGCGCCCAGTCGCCCGCCGAGTAAAACGTCATCATGTCGAACTCGGCCGCCTTCAAGGCCTCCAGCCGCGCGGTGTTGTCCTTGTAGATCTTGACGGTGATGCGGTCGAAGTTGTTGCTGCCGCGGCGCACCGCCAGCTCGCGGCCCCAGTACGCCGGGTCCCGCACATAGGTGATGTCCTTGCCGAAACGCACCGGGCCGATCTTGTAGGGCCCGCTGCCGATGGGAATGTCCATCACCACCTCGTCAAAGCGTTTGGCCTTGCCGTTTTCCACGCCCCAGGCGCGGCTGAACACCGGCAGTCCCCCCACCGTCAGCGGCAATTCGCGGTTCGGTTTTTTGAAGCGGAAACGTACCGTCCGCGCGTCGATCACGTCGCAGCCGGCCACGTCTTCGAGCAGCGACTTGTAAGCCGGCGTCGTGTACGGTCCGATCAGCGTGTCATAGCTGTGCTTGATGTCGGCGGCCTCGACCGGATCGCCGTTGTGAAAGCGGGCTTCCCGGCGCAGACGGAAGCTCACGCTCAGGCGATCGGGCGCCACCGCGACGTCCTCGGCCAGCAGGCCGTAACCCGAGGCGGTTTCGTCCATGGAGCCGGTCAGCAAGGAATCGAACATCACGGCCGACAGGTAGGCCGGCGCCGAGCCCTTGATGGTGAAGGGGTTGTACTTGTCGAAGGTGGACAGGCGCTGGTTGCTGACCAGCCGCAGCTCGCCGCCTTTGGGTGCGGCAGTGTTGGCGTAATCGAAAGCGGTAAAGCCGTCCGGGTACTTGAGGTCATCCCACAGCGCATAACCGTGGGCGCCCCAGGATGGCGTGGCCACCAGGGCAAGCCCCAGCAGACAGCACGACCACGCAAAAATCCTCATGCGACAATTCTGCACTACTTAAGCCGGTCATCATGCGTTTCCCCCGCGGACACGCCGGGTTTGCCGGTTCACTTGCACAGACTGGAGCAGAACATGGGTTTTCTTGAAGGCAAAAAACTGTTGATCACGGGCGTGTTGTCGAACCGCTCGATCGCCTACGGCATCGCCAAGGCCTGTCATGCGCAGGGCGCCGAGCTGGCCTTCAGCTACGTCGGCGAGCGTTTCAAGGACCGCATCACCGAGTTCGCAGCCGACTTCAACTCCACCCTGATTTTTGACTGCGACGTCGGCAGCGACGAGCAGATCGGCAAAATGTTCGCCGACCTGTCGCAGACCTGGCCGACGTTTGACGGCTTTGTGCACAGCATCGGTTTTGCGCCGCGCGAGGCGATTGCGGGCGACTTTCTCGAGGGCCTGAGCCGCGAGAGCTTTCGCATCGCGCACGACATCAGCGCCTACAGCTTCCCGGCCATGGCCAAGGCCGCCCTGCCCATGCTCAAGCCCAAATCAGCGCTGCTGACCCTGAGCTATCTGGGCGCGCTGCGGGTGCTGCCCAACTACAACACCATGGGCCTGGCCAAGGCCTCGCTGGAAGCCAGCGTGCGTTACCTGGCCGAGTCGCTGGGCAGCAAGGGCACCGGCATGCGGGTCAACGGCATCAGCGCCGGCCCGATCAAGACCCTGGCTGCCAGCGGCATCAAGGACTTCGGCAAGATGCTCAAGGCCACGGCTGCCGCGCCGATACGCCGCAATGTGACCATCGAGGACGTCGGCAATGTCGCGGCCTTTTTGCTCAGCGACCTGGCCGCCGGTGTCAGCGCCGAGATCACTTATGTGGACGGCGGCTTCAGCCAGGTGGTCGGCGGCATCGGCGAGCCGGCCGAAGCGGGCTGATCTGCTACTTTTTTGATAGCTGCCGGCTCCCGGCTGACGGGGGCTACAGCCCGAAAAGGCTTTGGGATTCTGGCCCGAAGCGCGCTCAAAGCCTGCAACTTGATGATGAAATCGGCCTCCAGCCCCCGTCCGGCGGGACTTTCCAGCTATTGAATCAATAGCAGGTGGGGTCCTCAGACCGGCCGCCAGTAGTCGTAACACCAGGCCGTGGCAAAGCCGGCGCGCCGGTACAGCGCCTGCGCCGCCAAATTGCCCTGCTCCACCTGCAAGAAGCAGTCGGCCACGCCGCGCGATGCCGCGGCATCGGCCAGCGCGGCCAGGATGCGCCGGGCCAGGCCGCGGCCGCGCCAGGCCGGCGCGGTGCGCATGCCGTGTACGCTGGCCCAGCCATGGGAGAAGGCACCCGCGCCGGCGGCCACCGTCTGCCCGCCCTCGCGCACACTCGCGTACAGCGAACCCGGTGCGCGGCCCAGCGCGGCGACCCGGCTGGCGCCATCGACCGGATCAAAGCCCTCCCCCATGAACAGGGCCGCCCACGCCGCGTCGGGCGCCTCGTCGATCTCCGCCCGCACGCCGGACACCGCGCGCACCGCGCTGACCGGCGCCCGTTGCACCAGGGTCGGCTGCACGGAACGGTAGGCGCGGCGCCACAACTCGACACGCAGGTCGTCAAAACATGGCGCCTGCGCCAGCCGGAACTGCGCCTGCAAACCCCGGGCCGCATACCGCGCCTCGATCCGGTCTATCAGCAGGCCGGCCGCGGCGACCGGCAGGTGGTTCAGGGGCACCGCACTTTTGGCGCGGTTCACCGTGCCGCTGTCAAAGGCCAGCAGCCAGCCATCGTGTTCCTCGAGGGCCTGCGGCGAGACGGCAGCGGCGGTCGCCCTTTCGATACTTTCCACGTCGCCGGGAGCCAGCGCTTCGCTCCCGCCCATGTCCTGGTCCATGCCGGTTGATCCCTTCATCTTTTTTTTCAGGCGCCGCGACTGTCATGCCTGCATTGCGTCCGGCGACCTGACTTTCTACACTGTTGCTGTTGCAGCAGCAAGACAAGCGAGCGCCCTCCATGCCTGCCCCGTCCCTACAGATGACCCGCAAGCTGCGCCCGTGGGCCGCCGGGATGCTGGTTGCCGCCTGCCTGAGCCTCGCCAACGCGGCCACAGCGACGGACCCCCGTCGCCCGCCGCTGATGCTCGCCAACAGCTACCGCCCCGCGATCCCGCTGCAGGACTACTGGGTCAGCGAAAAACTCGACGGCGTGCGCGGCTACTGGGACGGCAAACAGCTGTTGACGCGCGGCGGCGAGCGCGTCCTGGCCCCGGCCTGGTTCACCGCCGGCTGGCCCACCATCCCGCTGGATGGCGAGTTGTGGGCCGGACGCGGCCAGTTTGCCGACGCGGTCGCCACCGTGCGCCAGCAGACGCCCGACGATGCCGCCTGGCGCCGCATGTATTTCATGGTGTTCGACCTGCCGGCGCACGGCGGCGCGTTTTCAGAGCGCATCCCCGCGCTCAATGGTGTCGTCTGCCGCATAGCCCAGCCCTGGGTGCAGGCGGTGGCGCAGCAAAAAGTGGCCAGCCATGCCGCGCTTCAGGCGCTGCTGTCGAAAACGGTGAAACTGGGCGGCGAGGGCCTGATGCTGCACCGCGGCGCCTCGCTGTACCAGGCACTGCGCAGCGACGACCTGCTCAAGCTCAAAACCCATGACGATGCCGAAGCGCGTGTGCTCGGCCATATCGCGGGACAGGGCAAGTATGCGGGCCGGCTGGGCGCCTTGTGGGTGGAGGCGCCAGCCGCGGACGGCAAGCCGGCGCGCCGCTTCAAGCTCGGCAGCGGCTTCAGCGATACCGAGCGGCAACACCCGCCGCCGGTCGGCAGCTGGGTCACCTACCGCTACCGCGGGCTCAATGACAGCGGCATCCCGCGTTTTGCCACCTTCCTGAGGGTGCGCGAGGACATGCCGGCCACGCCGCGCTGAGGCGCGGCGGACCGGGCGCCCTATTCCTTCACGCAGTCGGCGTAGTAATGGCGCTTGCCGTCGGCGTCCTGCTCCTCGACCAGGCCGTGGATGTCGGTCTCGAAGCCGGGGCATTGCGCGTTGAACTCGCGCGAGAACTTCAGGTAATCGACGATCTTCTTGTTGAAGACCTCGCCCGGGATCA
>CALRTF020000086.1:0-14141 GCA_943370985.1 Paenacidovorax caeni | reverse complement strand
ACCCCGGCCACCTTGCGCAACACGCCGCCAAGACCGTCCTTGCTGCGCGTGAACTGCACCGCGCGCGCGTCAGCCAGAAATTCGCGCTGGCGCGACACGGCCGCCTTCAGGGCGCGGCCCGCGACCCAGCCGAGAAAACCCGCCGCCATGATGGCCATCCCGGGCAACACCAGTGCCGAGCGCCGGTCATTCTCGTCCCGCTCGCACATGCCCCTGCCCAGGTTGAAAATCATCTCCAGCCCGAACACCATGCCCGCCAGCCGCATGTTCAGCCGGGTGTCGCCTTCGCGGATATGGCTCAGCTCATGCGCCACCAGCCCCTGCAGTTCGTCGCGGCTCAGGCCATCGAGCGCGCCGCGTGTCACCGCAATCACCGAGTCCTCCTCGTCCCAGCCGGCGGCAAACGCATTGATGCTTTGCACCCGCTCCAGCACCATCACCTGCGGCGTGCGCATGCTGGCAGCAATCGCCAGCTCGGCGGCGATGTTGCACAGCTTCTGCTCGTCAAAACGGCTGGCGGGCCAGGCTTCACGCGCGCCGGCGCGGCGGGCCAGCTTTTCGCCGCCGCCCTCCAGGCTGGAGGTTTCCAGCCACCAGCCGCCCAGCACAAACACCAGGGTCATGACGGTGTTGACCGTGAAAAAGTAGGCGGGATAACCGCTAAAGCCCGGCGTGACCAGGCGCCAGGTCAGCGCCAGCGCGGCATTGATGCCCAGCACCAGCAGCAGGACCGCCAGCGCAAACAGCAGCAGCAATTTGCGTGTCTCTGCGCGCGCCCGGCCCTGTTGCTCAAAAAAACGCATGCTGACTGACGCAGACCGCTACATCTGGATGCGCACGGCCTGCCGTTCGGCAGCGCTTTCGGTGGCCTGCAACATCGCGGCCGATGCAAAGCCGAACAGGCGCGCGACCAGCACGGCGGGAAACTGGGCTTGCGCATTGTTGTAGTCGAGAACGCAGTCGTTGTAGGCCTGGCGCGCAAACGCCACCTTGTTCTCGGTGCTGGTGAGTTCCTCGCTGAGCTCGCGGATGGTCTCGTCCGCCTTGAGCTCGGGATAGGCTTCGTTCAGGGCAAACAGCCGGTCCAGGCTGCCCGTCAATGCCTGCTCGGCCACCGCCAGCGCCAGGACTTCCGGCGCATGGGTGGGACGGCTGCGCGCCGCGTCACTGGCCGAGCGCGCCTGGTTGCGCGCGGCAATCACGGCCTCCAGTGTTTCACGCTCGTGCGACAGGTATTTTTTGGCGGCTTCAACGAGGTTGGGAATCAGGTCGTAGCGGCGCTTGAGCTGGACGTCAATCTGGCCGAAGGCATTCGCAATCAGGTTCTTCAGGCGCACCAGCCGGTTGTAGGCGCCGACGGCCCAGAACAGCAGCAAGGCAAACACGGCAATCAGGATCAGGGACTGGGTGGACATGGGGACTTCTCTCCAGATGCAGCGACAGTGCTGCGGCCGTCAGGCGGCATCGCGACTGTAGCCGACAAGCACCGGCGCTGTACAGCGCGCGCCTGCGCAGCGCGGCCCGGCTGCCAGCCCCAAGCCCGGCTTCCGAATGAAAAACGCCCCACGCCCTTTATCCAGGGGCGTGGGGCGCTCCGCTTTTTATAGCGTCAAAAAACAGCAATTACTCGCTGGCAGCACCTTCGCTGGTCTGCTCGGGCAGGGCTTCCAGCTCGGCCGCTTCGGCTTCGGCGATAGCGCGGCGCTCGGCGTCGTCCATCTGGTCCTTGGCCTTGCGTGCCTCGTGGTAGGCCATGCCGGTACCTGCAGGAATCAGGCGACCGACGATCACGTTCTCTTTCAGGCCACGCAACTCGTCGCGCTTGCCCATGATGGCAGCCTCGGTGAGCACGCGGGTGGTTTCCTGGAAGGAAGCCGCGGAGATGAACGAATCGGTCGACAGCGATGCCTTGGTAATACCCAGCAGCAGGTTGCTGAAGGTCGCAGGAATCTTGGCTTCCGCGCGCAGTGCGTCGTTGGCATCCAGGATGACCGAACGCTCGACCTGCTCACCGGCGATATAGCTGGAGTCGCCCACACTTTCGACAACCACACGGCGCAACATCTGACGAACAATCACTTCGATGTGCTTGTCGTTGATCTTCACGCCCTGCAGGCGGTACACGTCCTGCACTTCGTCGACGATGTAGCGGGCCAGCTCTTCCATGCCCAGCAGGCGCAGGATGTCCTGCGGATCGGCCGGGCCGTCCACGATGGACTCGCCCTTGTTCACGACCTGGCCTTCGTGCACCAGGATGTTCTTCTCCTTCGGTACCAGGTCTTCCCAGACCTTGCCTTCAGGATCCGTGATCTGCAGGCGGATCTTGCCCTTGGTTTCCTTGCCGAAGGACACGGTACCGGTCATCTCTGCCAGCGTGCCCTTGTCTTTCGGCGTGCGGGCTTCGAACAGCTCGGCCACGCGCGGCAGACCGCCGGTGATGTCGCGGGTCTTCTGGCCTTCGACCGGAATACGCGCCAGCACCTCGCCGGGGCCCACGTCCTGGCCGTCACGCACCTGAACCAGCGCACCAATCTGGAAGCCGATGGTCACCGAGTGGTCAGTGCCCGGGATCTTGACCTCGTTGCCGGCCGCGTCGATCAGCTTGACCTGGGGACGAACCACCTTGGTCACGCCGCGGCGCTTCGGATCGATCACCACCAGGGTGGACAGACCGGTCACCTCGTCGAGCTGCTTGGCCACCGTCACGCCCTCTTCCACATTCTCGAAGAGCACCTTGCCGGCAAACTCGGTAATGATGGGGCGCGTCAGCGGATCCCAGGTCGCCAGAATGGCCCCGGCCTTGATCTGCTGGTCGGCCTTGACATTCAGGATGCCGCCGTACGGCACCTTGTGGCGCTCGCGCTCGCGGCCATGTTCGTCATGAATGACGATCTCGCCGGAACGGGCAATCACCACCAGTTCGCCCTTGCTGTTGGTCACATAACGCATCGGTGCGTTGAAACCGATCACGCCGTTGGACTTGGCTTCGACGCTGGACGCAATGGCGGCGCGCGATGCGGCACCGCCGATGTGGAAGGTCCGCATCGTCAGCTGGGTGCCCGGCTCACCGATGGATTGGGCGGCAATGATGCCGACCGCTTCACCGATGTTGATCAGGCCGCCACGACCCAGATCGCGGCCGTAACACTTGGCGCACAGGCCGAAACGCGTTTCGCAGGTCAGGGCGGTGCGCACCTTGACTTCGTCGACGCCTGCTGCCTCGAGGTCCTCGATCAGGTCCTCGTCCAGCATGACGCCGGCTTTGGCCAGCACACCACGGTTCTCGGGGTGCAGGATGTCTTCCACCGCCGTGCGGCCGAGAATGCGGTCGCGCAGCGATTCGATGACTTCACCACCCTCGACGATGGCGCGCATCAGCGAGCCGTCCTGGGTGCCGCAATCCTCTTCCGTGACCACCAGATCCTGCACCACGTCGCAGAGGCGGCGTGTCAGGTAACCCGAGTTGGCGGTTTTCAGCGCCGTATCGGCCAGGCCCTTACGCGCGCCGTGGGTGGAGATGAAGTACTCCAGCACATTCAGGCCTTCGCGGAAGTTGGCGGTGATCGGCGTTTCGATGATGGAGCCGTCAGGCTTGGCCATCAGACCGCGCATGCCTGCCACCTGGCGAATCTGCGCCGCGGAGCCACGGGCGCCGGAGTCGGCCATCATGTAGATGGAGTTGAAGGATTCCTGCTCGACTTCCTTGCCGTGGCGGTCCATGACACGCTCTTTGGAGAGCTGGGCCATCATCACCTTGGAGACTTCGTCGCCGGACTTGCCCCAGATGTCCACCACCTTGTTGTAACGCTCGCCGGAGGTCACCAGGCCAGACACATACTGCTGCTCGATCTCTTTGACTTCCTTCTGGGCGCGGGCAATGATGCTCGGCTTTTCCTTGGGAATCAGCATGTCGTCGATGCAGATGGAGATGCCGGCCTTGGTCGCCAGGCGGAAGCCAGACTGCAACAGCTTGTCGGCAAACACCACGGTCTCTTTCAGCCCGCACTTGCGGAAGGACACGTTGATCAGCTTGGAAATTTCCTTCTTCTTCAACGCCTTGTTGATGTTGGAGAAAGGCAGACCTTTGGGCAGGATCTCGGACAGCAACGCGCGGCCGCCGGTGGTTTCCCACAGCTTGGTCGACGGCACGAACTCGCCGGTGGCCTTGTCCTTGGTCCACTCGGTCAGGCGCACGCTGATACGCGCGTTCAGGTCGAGCTCGCCCGCATCGAATGCGCGACGGACTTCGCCGGTGTCGGAGAACACCAGGCCTTCGCCCTTGCCGTTGGTACGGTCGCGCGTCGTGTAGTACAGGCCCAGCACCACGTCCTGCGAGGGAACGATGGAAGGCTCGCCGTTGGCCGGGAACAGGATGTTGTTCGAAGCCAACATCAGGGTGCGGGCTTCCATCTGCGCCTCGACCGACAGCGGCACGTGGACAGCCATCTGGTCACCGTCAAAGTCGGCGTTGAAGGCCGAGCAGACCAGCGGGTGCAGCTGGATCGCCTTGCCTTCGATCAGGATGGGCTCGAAGGCCTGGATGCCCAGGCGGTGCAGCGTGGGCGCACGGTTGAGCATCACCGGATGTTCCTTGATGACCTCTTCCAGGATGTCCCACACCACCGGCGTGCCGGATTCGACTTCCTTCTTGGCGGCCTTGATCGTCGTCGCGATGCCCATGGCTTCGAGGCGCGAGAAGATAAAAGGCTTGAACAGTTCCAGCGCCATCAGCTTGGGCAAACCGCACTGGTGCAGCTTGAGCGTCGGGCCCACGGTGATCACCGAACGACCGGAGTAGTCGACGCGTTTTCCCAGCAAGTTCTGGCGGAAACGGCCGGACTTGCCTTTGATCATGTCGGCCAGCGACTTCAGCGCGCGCTTGTTGGCGCCGGTCATGGCCTTGCCGCGGCGGCCGTTGTCCAGCAGGCTGTCCACAGCTTCCTGGAGCATGCGCTTTTCGTTGCGGGCAATGATTTCCGGCGCTTTCAGTTCCAGCAAACGGCGCAGGCGGCTGTTGCGGTTGATGACGCGGCGATACAGGTCGTTCAGGTCGGAGGTCGCGAAGCGGCCACCGTCCAGCGGCACCAGCGGACGCAGGTCCGGCGGCAGCACGGGCAGCACGTCCAGCACCATCCAGTGCGGCTTGATGCCCGACTTCTTGAACGCTTCCATCAATTTCAAACGCTTGGCGTTTTTCTTGATCTTGATTTCGGAACCAGTCAGGTCGTTGCGCAGCTTGTCGATTTCAACGTCAAGGTCCAGCCCTTCGAGCAAGTCCTTGATGCCTTCGGCGCCCATCTTGGCGGTGTACTCGTCACCGTATTCCTTGCGTTTGGCGTCGTAGTCGTCCTCGGACATGATGCTGAATTTCTTCAGCGGGGTCATGCCGGGGTCGGTCACCACATAAGCTTCGAAATACAGCACGCGTTCGATATCGCGCAGTGTCATGTCGAGCACCAGGCCCAGGCGCGACGGCAGCGACTTGAGGAACCAGATGTGGGCGCACGGCGCGGCCAGGTCGATGTGACCCATGCGTTCGCGGCGAACCTTGGTCTGCGTGACTTCAACGCCGCACTTCTCGCAGATCACACCGCGGTGCTTCAGGCGCTTGTATTTGCCGCACAGGCACTCGTAGTCCTTTATCGGGCCAAAAATCTTGGCGCAGAACAGGCCGTCGCGCTCGGGCTTGAAGGTGCGGTAGTTGATGGTTTCAGGCTTCTTCACTTCGCCGAAAGACCACGAACGGATCTTCTCGGGCGAAGCCATGCCGATCTTGATGGCATCAAAATGCTCATCCGGCGTGAATTGCTTGAACAGGTCGAGTAATGATTTCATGTGTTAAATCCTTTTCTTTCCTGTTGATTAGCTGCGTTCGAGTTCGATGTCGATACCGAGCGAGCGGATTTCCTTGACCAGCACGTTGAACGACTCGGGCATGCCGGCCGTGATCGCGTGCTCGCCCTTGACGATGCTCTCGTACACCTTGGTACGGCCCTGCACGTCGTCGGACTTGACGGTGAGCATTTCCTGCAGCGTGTAGGCAGCGCCGTAGGCTTCCAGCGCCCAGACCTCCATCTCGCCGAAACGCTGTCCACCGAATTGCGCCTTGCCGCCCAGTGGCTGCTGGGTGACCAGCGAGTACGGGCCGGTCGAACGGGCGTGCATCTTGTCGTCCACCAGATGGTGAAGTTTCAGGAAGTGCATGTAGCCGACCGTGGTGGTGCGCTCGAAGGCATCGCCGGTACGGCCGTCATACAGCTGCGCCTGGGTACGGGTTGCGGTCAGGCCCTTGGCCTTGGCGATATCGTCGGGATAGGCCAGTTGCAGCATCTGCATGATCTCGGCTTCCGACGCACCGTCAAACACCGGCGTCGCAAACGGCACACCGGTCGTCAGGTTGCTGGCCATTTCGAGGATGTCGGTGTCCGACAACTTGCTCAGGTCCTCGGCGCGACCGGACTTGTTGTAGACCGTTTCCATGAACTTGCGCAGCTCCTGGACCTTGGCCTCCGCCTGCAGCATGTCGCCGATGCGGTGGCCCAGGCCCTTGGCTGCCCAGCCCAGATGCACTTCCAGCACCTGGCCGACGTTCATGCGCGAAGGCACGCCCAGCGGGTTCAGCACGATGTCGCACGGTGTACCGTCGGCCATGTGCGGCATGTCCTCGATCGGAACGATCTTGGAAACCACACCCTTGTTGCCGTGACGGCCGGCCATCTTGTCGCCGGGTTGCAGGCGGCGCTTGACGGCCAGATAGACCTTGACCATCTTCAGCACGCCGGCCGGCAGCTCGTCACCCTGCGTCAGCTTCTTGCGCTTTTCTTCAAACGCCAGGTCAAAGCTGTGGCGCGTCTGCTCCATCGAGTTCTTGATGCTTTCGAGCTGCGAAGCCACTTCATCATCCGCCGGGCGGATGTCGAACCAGTGGTACTTCTCGACGTCGGCCAGGTAGGCCTTGTCGATCTTGGTGCCCTTGGCCAGCTTTTTCGGGCCGCCGTTGGCGACCTTGCCGTTGAGCAGTTTCTCGATGCGGTCGAACGCGTCGGCTTCCACGATGCGCAACTGGTCGTTCAGGTCCAGGCGGAAGCGCTTGAGCTCGTCGTCGATGATCTGCTGGGCACGCTTGTCGCGCACAATGCCTTCACGGGTGAAGACCTGCACGTCGATCACGGTGCCTTGCGAACCCTGGCTCACGCGCAAGGACGTGTCTTTCACGTCGCTGGCTTTTTCGCCGAAGATCGCACGCAGCAGTTTTTCTTCCGGTGTCAGCGTGGTCTCGCCCTTCGGGGTGACTTTGCCGACCAGCGTGTCGCCCGGCTGGACTTCAGCGCCGACATAAATGATGCCGGATTCGTCGAGGCGGTTGAGCTGCTGCTCGGACAGGTTGGGGATGTCGCGCGTGATCTCTTCCGAGCCCAGCTTGGTGTCGCGCGCCATGACCACGAGTTCCTCGATATGAATCGAGGTGTAGCGGTCTTCCGCCACCACACGCTCGGAGATCAGGATCGAATCCTCGAAGTTGTAGCCGTTCCAGGGCATGAAGGCGATCAGCACGTTCTGGCCGATGGCGATCTCGCCGAGGTCGGTGGAGGCACCGTCGGCAATCACGTCACCCTTGGCCAGCTTGTCGCCAATCTTGACGATGGGGCGCTGGTGGATGTTGGTGTTCTGGTTGGAACGCTGGTACTTGATCAGGTTGTAGATGTCCACGCCGACTTCGCCGGCCAGGGCTTCTGCATCGTTGACACGCACCACGATGCGGGTCGCATCGACATAGTCCACGACGCCGCCGCGGTTGGCGGTCACCACGGTGCCGGAATCGATCGCGGCAACGCGCTCGATACCGGTGCCGACCAGCGGCTTCTCGGGGCGCAGCACAGGCACGGCCTGACGCGACATGTTGGCGCCCATCAGCGCGCGGTTGGCATCATCGTGTTCCAGGAAGGGAACCAGCGAGGCGGCCACCGAGACGATCTGCGCGGGCGACACGTCCATGTACTGGACGCGCTCGGCGCCGACCAGCACGGACTCGCCGTTTTCACGGGCGGACACCAGGTCGCCGGTCAGCTTGCCGGCATCGTCCAGCGCCGCATTGGCCTGGGCGATCACGTACTTGCCTTCTTCAATGGCCGACAGGTAATCGATCTGGGTCGTGATCTTGCTGTCCACCACACGGCGATACGGCGTTTCAATAAAGCCGTATTCGTTGAGGCGGGCATACAGGGCCAGCGAGTTGATCAGGCCGATGTTCGGGCCTTCAGGCGTTTCAATCGGGCAGACGCGGCCGTAATGGGTCACGTGCACGTCACGCACTTCAAAACCGGCACGTTCGCGGGTCAAGCCACCCGGGCCCAGGGCCGATACACGGCGCTTGTGGGTGATCTCGGCCAGCGGATTGGTCTGGTCCATGAACTGCGACAGTTGCGAGGCGCCGAAGAACTCTTTCAACGCCGCCGAAATCGGCTTGCTGTTGATCAGGTCGTGCGGCATCAGCGGTTCCTGCTCGGCCTGGCCGAGACGCTCTTTCACGGCTTTTTCGATACGTGCGAGGCCGGTGCGGTACTGGTTTTCAGCCAGTTCGCCGACACAACGCACGCGGCGGTTGCCGAGGTGGTCGATGTCATCGACTTCGCCGTTGCCGTTGCGCAGGTCCACCAGGATCTTGACCACAGCCAGGATGTCCTCGTTGGTCATGACCATGGGGCCGGTCGATGTATCGCGGCCGACGCGGGCGTTGAACTTCATGCGGCCGACCTTGGACAGGTCGTAGGTGTCCGGGTTGTAGAACAGGCGCTGGAACAGGGCCTGGACCGCATCTTCCGTCGGCGGCTCGCCAGGACGCATCATGCGGTAAATCGCCACACGGGCGGCAAATTCGTCCGGCGTCTCGTCGGCGCGCAGGGTCTGGGAAATGTAGGCGCCCTGATCCAGTTCGTTGGTGTACAGCACCTGCAGGTCCTGCACATTGGCCAGCCGCAGCTTTTTCAGCAGCACTTCGGTCAGTTCGTCATTGGCCTTGGCGATGATCTCGCCGGTTTCCGCATCAACGATGTTCTTGGCGACGACACGGCCGATCAGGAAGTCTTCAGGGACGCTGATGGTGGAGGTGCCGCTCTGCTCGAGCTCGCGTGTGTGGCGCACGGTGATGCGCTTGTCTTTCGCAATAACCACCTTGCCGTTCTTGTCGGTGATGTCGAAACGGGCAACTTCACCGCGCATGCGCTCGGCAACAAACTCCATCTGCGCGCCGCTGTCCATCAAACGGAAGTTGTCGAACACAAAAAAGTTCGCCAGGATGGACTCGGGGTTCAGGCCGATGGCCTTGAGCAGGATGGTGACCGGCATCTTGCGGCGGCGGTCGACACGGAAGTACAACACGTCTTTCGGGTCGAACTCGAAGTCCAGCCAGGAGCCGCGGTAAGGAATGATGCGGGCCGAGAACAGCAGCTTGCCCGAGCTGTGGGTCTTGCCCTTGTCGTGTTCAAAAAACACGCCGGGGGAGCGGTGCAACTGGGACACGATAACGCGCTCGGTGCCGTTGATGACAAAGGAGCCCTTGTCGGTCATGAGCGGAACTTCGCCCATGTAGACTTCCTGCTCTTTCACTTCCTTGACCACCTTGGACTGCGATGTCGACGACTCGCGGTCATAAATGATCAGCTGGACCTTGGCGCGAACCGCCGACGCGAAGGTCAGGCCGCGGGTCTGGCATTCGCGCACGTCAAAGGCGGGCTTGGCCAGGTTGTACTCGATGAATTTCATCTCGACAAAACCGTTGTGCGAGACGATGGGGAAGGCGTTTTCAAATGCAGCCTGCAGGCCTTCGACGGTGCGCTTCTGCGGCGCGCGATCGGCTTGCAGAAACGCCGTGTAGGCGTCTTTTTGCATCTGCAGCAGGTAAGGAACATTCAGCACGCTTTCGCGGCTGCCGAAACTTTTGCGAATTCGCTTGCGTTCGGTATAGGAATAGGCCATGAGTTCTCCGCTTTGATGGGACACAAACCGGTACGGGAAACCGGATTGTTAAGCTCTGGCGACTGTCTTGATTGAATACACCACGTATTCAAACAGACTTGGTGGTTGGCCACTACCAACCATGGCGGACGGCAACGCATTGCACGTTGCCCGAACCAAGGCGTTTCCTGCAGTCGGGGTCAGGAAGCACTGGCAAGAAGATTTTCGTCAAATCTGCTTGCCAGTGTTTCCAAAGAGGTTAAAAGCCCTGCCGTCCGGCGCTTTTAACGGTACTCCTTGAAAGTACGAAAGGCTGGAAGCCGAAACCGGTCTTCCAGCCTTTGCGAAACGCAAGGATTACTTGAGTTCGACTTTCGCGCCGGCTTCTTCGAGCTTCTTCTTGGCTGCTTCTGCGTCGGCTTTTGGCAGGCCTTCCTTGACGTTCTTCGGAGCGCCATCGACCAGGTCCTTGGCTTCTTTGAGGCCCAGGCCGGTGATTTCGCGAACGGCCTTGATGACCTGAACCTTCTGGGCGCCGGCTTCGAGCAGAACGACGTTGAAGTCGGTCTTTTCTTCAGCAGCTGCAGCAGCACCACCGCCGCCGCCGGCAGCGGGAGCGGCCATTGCCGCTGCGCTCACGCCAAATTTCTCTTCGATGGCTTTCACCAGTTCGTTGAGTTCGAGAACCGTCATGCTGTCAAGCGCGGTCAAAAATGAGTCTTTGTCGAATGCCATTTTGATTTCCTAAAAGTTGGTACAAATTAAGCTGCTGCAGCTTCGGGCTCTGCTGCCGGGGCTTCGGCTGCGCCGCCGCCCTTTTTCGCTGCCAGCGCGCCCAGCACAACGGCCGTACGCGACATGGGCGACATCAGCAAGCCACACAGCTGGGCGAGCAGCACTTCTTTCGAAGGGATGTTCGCAAGCTGCTTGACGCCGTTCACGTCCAGGACTTTTCCGGACATGGCGCCTGCGCGGATCACCAACTTGTCGTTGGTTTTCGCGAAGTCGGCAACCACCTTGGCGGCAGCGACAGCGTCTGTGGAAAAGCCGTAGATCAGCGGACCGGTCATCTGGTCGGACAGGACGTCAAACGCGCTGCCTGCCACGGCACGGCGAGCCAGGGTGTTTTTCAGAACACTCAGGGTCACGCCTTTGTCGCGGGCTTGGCTGCGAAGCTTGGTCATGTCAGCGACCGTAATGCCACGGTATTCCGCCATCACGAGCGTTTGAGCTTTAGCGGCGAGGCCGGTCACTTCATCAATGACGGCTTGTTTCTCACTGCGGTTGAGACTCAAGGTCTACTCCTTAATAATGTGTTTTTCGGATCGCGCTTTCGCGCCTTCCGATCCACACGCCTATGTTCAGCGACCAACTGTTTCAGATTCTTTTCAAAACCATTCAGCAGCGGGACCGCCATCTGCGTTGGTTGTCTTGCGACGATTAAGCGGTGAACTCGCGTCCTGCCACACCAACGGTCCTGGATGGCCTGCCGGAGCCGAAGTCCCGGTAGCCCACCACTTCAAACTGCCCTTGCGGGCGGTTCAAATTCCTGCGATTACGCTGCGATGGTTTGCGTGTCGACGCGAACGCCCACGCCCATCGTTGACGAAACCGCCACTTTCCTCAGATACACACCCTTGCTGGACGCAGGCTTGGCCTTGGTCAGCGCATCGATCAATGCCGCCAGGTTGCCCTGCAGCTTGTCGGTGTCGAAAGAGCGGCGGCCGATGGTGCCGTGCACGATACCGGCCTTGTCGACGCGGAACTGCACCTGGCCAGCCTTGGCATTTTTCACCGCGGTAGCGACATCAGGCGTCACCGTTCCGACTTTCGGGTTGGGCATCAGGCCGCGGGGGCCGAGGATCTGGCCCAGCGTACCCACAACGCGCATGGCATCGGGAGAGGCGATCACGACATCGAAGTCCATCTTGCCGGCCTTGATGTCGGCAGCCAGGTCATCCATGCCAACGATGTCGGCGCCAGCGGCCTTGGCTTCCTCAGCCTTGGCGCCCTGTGCAAACACGGCCACGCGTTTGGTCTTGCCGGTACCGTTGGGCAGTACCACTGCGCCACGCACCACCTGGTCGGATTTCTTGGCATCGATGCCGAGTTGCACGGCCACGTCGATGGACTCATCGAACTTGGCGACGGCAAATTCCTTGACCAGGCCCAGGGCATCGGCCGCGGGATACAGCTTGTTGCTGTCGATTTTGTCGCCAATGGCTTTCTGGCGTTTGGTCAGCTTGCTCATACCACTCCCTCCACCGACACGCCCATGGAACGGGCGGTACCGGCAATCGTACGAACTGCGGCGTCAAGGTCAGCAGCCGTCATGTCTTTCATTTTTGTCTTGGCAATTTCTTCCAGCTGTGCGCGGGAGATCTTGCCAACCTTCACCGTGTGCGGTGTAGCAGAACCCTTGTCGAGCTTGATGGCCTTCTTGATCAGGATGCCTGCGGGAGGCGTCTTGATGACGAAGGTAAAGCTCTTGTCGGCAAATGCCGTGATCACCACAGGCAGCGGCAGGCCAGGCTCCACACCCTGGGTCTGGGCATTGAATGCCTTGCAGAACTCCATGATGTTCAGGCCGCGCTGACCCAGCGCCGGGCCGATCGGGGGGGACGGGTTGGCCTTACCAGCTGGCACTTGCAGCTTGATGAAGCCGACGATTTTTTTCGCCATACTTTTCTCCTTGCGGGTCATAACGCCTGGGCTCTGTACAAACAGGCCCGGGCTCCCCGGGGGTTACACAACTCAATCAGGCTCCAGAGAGCCCTTCGCGCCGAGTTGCAAGACGCGAATTTCTAGGCACCGGGACTCAGGTCTTCTCGATCTGGCTGAATTCCAGCTCCACAGGCGTGGCGCGGCCGAAGATCGTGACCGAAACGCGCACCTTGTTCTTGTCGTAGTTGACCTCTTCAACCGTGCCATTGAAATCGGTGAACGGGCCGTCCTTGACGCGCACATATTCGCCGGTTTCGAACTCGACCTTGTGGCGCGGCTTCTCGGTGCCGACCTGCATCTGGTTCACGATTTTCTGGACGTCTTCTTCCGAAATCGGCGCAGGGCGGTTTTTCGCGCCACCGACAAAACCCGTGACCTTGTTGGTGTGTTTCACCAGGTGCCAGGTTTCATCATCCATGACCATTTCGACCAGCACATAACCGGGGAAAAAGCGGCGCTCGGTGGTTTTTTTCTGGCCATTCTTGATCTCGACCACTTCCTCTGTCGGGACCAGGAAGCGGCCGAACTTGGCCTGCATGCCGGCGCGATTGATGCGTTCGACAATATTGCGCTCAACGGCTTTTTCCATGCCCGAATAGGCATGCACGACATACCACTGCATGCCGGGTGTCGGCTGCAGCGATGTACCAGCTGCCACTTCGCTGATCACGTCACCGTTCATATCGCTCATTATTTTCTCCACCCCAAGATCAGGTCGTAAAACACCCACTCAAGCGTTTTATCCGTGAGCCACAAAAAGAGCGCCATCACCACCACAAAACCAAAAACATAGGCCGTCATCTGCATGGCTTCCTTGCGGGCCGGCCATACCACCTTCCTGACCTCGCGCCAGGAGTCCCGCCCAAAGGCGACAAAGTGCTTGCCCGGCTCCGACGTCATGAACACAACTGCAGCAGCCACCAGCCCGGCAATCAAACCACCCCACTGGGCAATCTGGCCCTGCCTGGCCAGCAGGTAAAAGCCGGCGAGCGAAGCCACAACCAGGGCGATGGCCAGTGCCAGCTTGGCTTTGTCAGCAGTGGTGCTGACGGTTTCGACTTGAGAAGTGGCCATGAGCGCCTGATTCCTGTTCAATCTTCATGCGTCTTTTCAGACGCTTAAGCCCACCTGGGGTCCTGGGACTCCCGGCGGGCTTCGCTTTACTGTCTTTTCTAACCACCGGCAACATCAACACCTGTCAATGCCGGGTGGCAGGGGCAGTAGGAATCGAACCTACAACCTTCGGTTTTGGAGACCGACGCTCTGCCAATTGAGCTATACCCCTCCGTCAAACCTTCGCGAAAATGTCAGTGCTTACGCAATGATCTTGGCCACGACGCCGGCGCCGACGGTCTTGCCGCCTTCGCGGATCGCAAAACGCAGACCCTCTTCCATGGCGATCGGGTTGATCAGCTTGACGGTGATCGACACGTTGTCGCCTGGCATGACCATTTCCTTGCCTT